>NZ_JBGCCO010000059.1:0-30155 GCF_041262605.1 Kitasatospora sp. GAS1066B | reverse complement strand
ACATGATCAGGCGAAGGCCGCTTCCGCGTACGGCGGTTACCGATACGAGTGATCAAGTTCGACGGCTCGTTCGAGGCGATTGCTTAAAGATCAAGTTAGAACGGGCATCGCCCGCCACTTGACGCCGTTGTCGACGAGGTAGCGAATCGCGTCCAGTATCGCGCGGTGGCAGTACCCTTCGGGCTGGCCGCCCCGCCCGCGTAGCCATCGCGGCACCGGCAGCAGTGGTCGGGCCGCTGCCCATTCAGCGTCGGTCATGTCCGACGGGTAGCGTCGCACACGTTCCCCGTGATTTGGCCGCGTTCCCGTACACGTGCGCGAGACAATCACACTGCCAGGCAGCCGAGTTGGACGCTTGCGAGGGTGGTACGGAAGACTGCGGCACAGAGCCTCCTGCTGCGCGTGGACTTCGACACCCACGAGCTGTGCAGGATGCCCTCTCTCCATGCGCGTACGGGCCGGAGATCCCCCAACCGGGCGACAGGCGTAGAGCCGCGGGTTTCCAAGATCAGCAGCGGACTTCCTGTTATCAGTCGGGGCCGCAGGCAGTCTCGGCGGCTGTGAGCCACCCGAGGTACCAACTGGCGAAGTCCAGTGGGAAGCCGTCGGCGTCGTGCATCGGATGAAGATCCATGCCGTTGCAGCGATCGTCACGCCACATTCGGCCGCGTTCCGATCCAGTGACGACCAGCCAGACCACCATCCCGCAGCCCTCATCACACAGGCAAAGCGCCCCGGCTGTCCGGCGCGGATCGTACTGCACCTCGCCCAGACGCTCCTCCCACACCTCAAAGGCCGCGTCGAGATCGGCGAGGTCGTCGAAGTCCTCCCGCAACGGCCGCTCAGCCAGGATCTCAACCGTTGCCACCGGGTCCGTCCCTCCTGGAAACAGCTCGGCGAACATGCCCGGCTCGACCTCCTCAAGGAGCTCTCCGACCCAGTGCCAGCCTGCAGAACCATCGCGCCGCACCGGGAGAATGCCGTAAGCCGGACCAGCCCCGCCAGCTCCGACATGCAGCAGGAACGAGCGATAGTCCTTGGGCAGATCAACATCCAGCCACGCCTCGAGGTTGGCCACCTCGGCGGCAGCCAGAGGGTCATCGAGCGCAAAGCCGTGGGCCCTCGCCCCGAACACCTTGTCGCTGCCCGGCACTGCGGCAAGTGCCAGAATCCGATCACGCACCCCGGTCCAGTCGGTCATGGCGCCCGACCCTACCGGCCACCGCCGGCGCTGGCCGGCCTGGGTGGGCGACACCGACCGGCGGGAGTGCTTGGGCACGATCTGCGGCTCGAACGTGCCGGCCCGGTCTCTGGGAACTGCGAGCTCGACCGCGCCGATCTCGGTGAGCACCCTCTTGCGGGAGGCGCCGTTGCGGTGGTTGCCCGAACCGGCTCCGCCCGGCTCACCCTTCTCGTAGCCGAGGTGATCGCTCATCTCGGCCTCCAGCGCGGCCTGCAGGACCTGCCGGGTGATCGAGGCCAGCGGGCCATCCTCGCCGGTCAGCGACACGCCCTCGGCCCTGGCCCGCTCGATCAACTCCCGACCCAGACGGACATCCAGGCCCTGCGCGGGCGCCCGCTCGATCTCCCCGGAGATCTTCCGCTCCGTCAGTTCACTCTCGGACCCTCGTGATCCTCTCCGGCCGGACTCGCAGCTCCGGCCTGCCCTGGATCACCAGGTCGCATACAAGATCTCAGACAGTCCCGCGAAAAGGACGTGGTCAGCCCGTCAGGCAGCCGGATCCCGTGTTGGTGGGTTCCAGGCCGACGGGGCTCGACGGCCCCTCACGGGTCAGTCGACAGTGCTCGCGGACTCGGAGAAACGCGACCGGATGTGGCGGCGTCTAGGGTGCGGGGGTGTGTGGCAGGAAGACGGTGGCGGTGAGGCCGATGAGTCCGACGGCTGCCAGGGTGATCATGGCAGCGGCGTAGGCGTGGCTGGTGAGGCCGGCGACGAGGATGGTGCCGGCGATGGCGGTGCCGAGTGAGGACCCGAGGTTCGACACGCTGCGGGACAGGCCGGAGATCTCGCCCTGGCGTTCCTCGGTGAAGCTCGACTGGACGATGTTGACCGAGGGGGTGAGCATCACGCCCAGGCCCAGGCCGATCAGGAGCAGTCCGGGGGCGAAGGCCCAGGGGCTGGGCGAGCCGGCGACGATGAGGATGAGGACGATGATCCCGGTGATCGAGGTGGCGAATCCCGTCAGGATGAGGGTGCGTTGGGCGTGCCGCTTCGCGAGGCGTTCGGCGGCCAGGGAGGTGGTGAGGATGCCGAGGGTGGCGGCGGTGAAGATCACGCCGGTCTGGATCGCGTCGTATCCGCGCACGACCTGCAGGTAGGAGGCGACGGTGAAGGACACGCCCATCAGGAGCAGCCACTGGGTGTTCTGGGTGACGAGCCCGAGGTTGGAGACGCGGCTGCGGAACAGGCTGGTGGACAGCAGCGGCTCCTTGCCGGCTCGTTCCCGGGCGCGGACCCAGAGGAAGAAGCCGGTCAGGAGGAGCGCGCCGAGGACGAGCAGGGCCAGCATCAGCCAGACGTTGTTGTCCGCGGCCAGGATGCCGGTGACGACGAGGACGAGTCCGAGGGCGGACAGGACGGTGCCGACGGTGTCGAAGGGGCGGGTCGGGTCCGGCGGCAGGGGGTCCTGGATCCGGCGGCTGAGGATGATGATCACGACGATGACCAGGGCCTGGAAGACGAAGGCGGCGCGCCAGCTGAGGGCCGAGGTGATGAGTCCGCCGAGCAGCGGGCCGGCCGCCGCGCCGATGCCGCCGAGCGCCATGATCGTGCCGAAGGAGCGGGCGCGTGAGGTCAGGTCGGTGAAGAGCAGCGTGGTGAGGATGTAGACGGGTGGGATGAGCAGGGCGGTGCCGACGCCTTCGAGGATGGAGTTGCCGAGGATGAGGACGCCCAGGCCCGGTGCGGCGGCGCTGAGCAGTGCGCCGACGCCGTAGACGATGAGGCCGGTGAGCAGGCACCGCTTGCGGCCGTAGCGGTCGGTCAGTTTGCCGCCGGGGATCATCAGGGCGGCCATCACCAGCAGGAAGACGGTGATCGCCACCTGCACGCCCTGCACGGTGGTGTCGAGGTCCTCGCTGATGTCGTTGATCATCACGTTCATGTTGGAGCCGGCGAAGCTGCAGATGAACTGGGCGAGGGCGAGCGGGGCGATGATCCGCCGACCGGCGGCGGGTGTGCGTGGGACCGGGGTGGCGTCAGACATCGGCGTCACCGCGCTCGGCCCTGTCGAGTTGCTCGTCGAGGGCGATGGCCGCGGCGACCACGACCGGCTCCTGCCCGCCCGGCAGGTGGGCGGACAGCCGGCAGTAGCCACCGCGTTCGCTGTCGAGCAGCGAGGCGAACACGCTGGGAGAGTCGAACCGCGGCGCGCACCACCAGTCGATGGTCCCGTCGGAGGACATCAGCGCGGCACTCTGGAGATCGCCGGGCATTCCGTGATCGGCAATCGCCGGGTAGGCACTCATAGGAAGGCTCCCTCGTTCGATCGGGTCCGCCCACGGCGCCCCTGCACCGGCGCCGGCCGCGCCAGTGCGCCCCTTTGCCAGGGCACCTCGGTCACGTCGTGACACGGCTGCGCGCCCGGGCCACCGCTCGTCCACGGTGGTCCGCCGGGGCCGCGCCTCGATGAACGCGGCGGGTGCGCCACCGTGGAAAGCGCGTCTCCGGGTGTGCTCGTACCCTTTCACCACGCTCGCGGCCGAGCAGGACCGACGCGCGGGGGTGTCGCCCGCCCGGGCTGCCACCAGGCTCGACAGAACGGTGGGTTCAGGGCCACTCCCGCTGTCACCGTCATCCAACCGCCCAGAGCGCAGACCCCACCGGCAGGGCCACCATCCGCCGGGCCGAGGCAGGACAGGTCGGGGCAGCATGAGTGGCTCATCGTCGAGGCTGCAGTCAGTCTGATCGGCGAGGGCTCCAGGACGTCCAATTAGTAAAATGTCAAATGGCAAGAAACGGTCTTTGTTCGAACGGGGCCGAGAGTGGTGCTCGGCATCAGCAATTGTCTAGACATCGCTCGGCAGCTGCTGTGGTCATCGACGGACGCCTCCCTCGACTTTCCGTCAACTTCTGCTGGTGGATGCCTTGGTGAGGGCGTGCCGGTCGCCGTGGATGGTCGGATGCGCGTACGCGACCGCATTTGTTTGAACTTGTTGACTCTTGCTCAGTCAGCCTTCATATTGAGCAGGTCTGAACCCAATCCCCCACCCTCACCCCTGGAGTCCCCCCATGGGTCGCAGCGTCATGCCCGCAAGACTCCGTACAGCCTTCGGCGCAGCCCTGCTCCTTCTCGGCTGCACCGCCCTCGGCACGCCGGCTGCCGCCGAAGCCGCCGCCCCTGCCCCCGCCACGGCCGCCCCTGCCCCCGCCACGGCCGTGGCGCTCAGCGGCATCAAGCCCGGTCTGACCTTCGACGGTGTCGGCGCCATCTCGGGCGGCGGTGGCAACTCCCGTCTGCTGGTCGACTATCCGGAGCCGCAGCGTAGCCAGCTGCTCGACTACCTCTTCAAACCCGGCTACGGAGCCTCGCTGCAGGTCCTGAAGCTGGAGATCGGCGGTGACACCAACTCGACCGACGGCGCCGAGCCGAGCATCGAGCACACCATGGGCACCGTCGACTGCAATCAGGGTTACGAGTGGTGGCTGGCCGAGCAGGCCCAGGCCCGTAACCCGAATATCAAGTTCTACGGCCTGTCCTGGGGTGCACCGGGCTGGATCGGCGGCGGCAACTTCTGGTCCCAGGACACCATCGACTACCTGATGTCCTGGATGGGTTGCGCCGCGCAGCACCACCTGAACGTGTCCTATCTGGGCGGCTGGAACGAGCGCGGTTACGACAAGACCTGGTACGAGAACCTCAAGTCGGCGCTCATCAAGCATGGTTACTCCGGAACCAAGGTGGTCGCCGCGGACAGCGACTGGTCGGTGGCGGACGACATGGCCACGGATCCGGCGTTCAAGAAGGCCGTGGACGTCGTCGGGGTCCACTACCCCTGCGGCTACCTCGGCTCCTTTTCCTCCTGCCCGAGCACCGCGAACGCGCAGTCGCTCGGCAAGCCGCTGTGGGCCAGTGAGAACGGTTCCGAGGACGCGAACGGCGGCGCCCCGGCGGTGGCCCGGGCGATCAACCGGGACTACCTCGACGGCAGGATGACCTCGTATATCAACTGGCCGGTCATCGCCGCGCTCTACCCCAACCTCTACTTCTCCGGCGACGGTATGTCGATCGCCGACCAGCCCTGGTCCGGCAACTACGCGATCGGCAAGACCACTTGGGTCACCGCGCACACCACCCAGTTCGCCCAGCCCGGCTGGCACTACATCGACTCGGCCAGCGGCTACCTCGGCGGAAACCGCGGCAACGGCAGCTACGTGACGCTCAAGTCGCCCACCACCAAGGACTACAGCACGGTCATCGAGACCATGGACGCCACCACCGCGCAGACCGCGAACTTCACCGTCTCCGGCGGCCTGTCCACCGGCAAGGTGCACGTCTGGGCCACCGACCTCAACTCCACCGACCCCGCCGCCTGGTTCGTCCACCAGCAGGACGTCACCCCCAGCGGCGGCAAGTACACGCTCACCCTCCGGCCCGGCTACGTGTACACCGTGACCACCACCACCGGCCAGGGCAAGGGCACCGCCACCCCGCCGGCCCCCGCCGCGCTCCAACTCCCATACAGGGACGACTTCGAGACGCCGGCCACCACCACCTCGCCCAAGTACTTCACCGACATGAACGGTGCCTTCCAGACCGTCCCCTGCGGCGGCGGCCGCACCGGCAGCTGCCTGCGCCAGATGACCCCGACCACGCCGATCCGCTGGACCGACGAGCCCTACGACGCCCCGTACACCGTCATGGGTGACGGCAGTTGGAGCAACTACACGGTCAGCGCCGACACCATGTTCGAGCAGCCGGGCACCATCGAACTGCTCGGGCGGGTCAACCAGCAGGGCCGCAACAACAACGGCCTGAACGCCTACCACCTGCGGGTCAGTGACACCGGCGCCTGGTCCATCGACAAGAGCGACACCAGCTGGAACTTCACCACCCTCGCCAGCGGCACCACCGCCAAGGCGCTGGGCACCGCCAGCTGGCACACCGTCAGTCTCACCATGCAGGGCACCACCCTGTCCGCCACGGTGGACGGGGTCGTGGTCGGCAGCTCCATCGACGCCAGCTTCACCAACGGCCAGGCCGGCCTCGGCGTGACCGCCTACCAGACCGACCAGTTCGACGACTTCGCCCTCACCCCCGGCACACCCGGCACCCAGACCGGCGCGGTCGCCTCCGCCCTGCCCGGCAAGTGCCTGGACGCCAACGGCGATTCCACCGTCAACGGCACCGCCGTGCAGCTCTGGGACTGCAACGGCGGTGACTCGCAGGCGTGGACCTGGGAGAACGGCACCCTGACCCACGGCGGCAAGTGCCTCGACGTCACCGGCCAGGGCACGGCCAACGGCAGCCTGGCGGAGCTCTGGGAGTGCAACGGCGGCGCGAACCAGCAGTGGACGCCGCAGGCGGACGGCACCCTGAAGGGCGCCCAGTCCGGCCGCTGCCTGGACGATCCGGCCGCTTCCCTCACCAACGGCACCCAGCTGGAGATCTGGGACTGCAACGGCGGCGCCAACCAGCGGTGGACGCTGCCGTAACGTCCGCGCGCCGGCCGGGCGGGCGGGCCCGAACCGCCCGCCAGGCCCGCGCGCGTCGCAGTGCCACAACCCACCCGCACCCTCAGGTATTCGGAGCACCTCCGTGCGTAGACTCCTCCTCGCGCCGCGAAGCGCGACCCTGCTGGCGGCACTGATCCTGGGCCTCGCCACCGCCTTCACCGCCACCCCGGCGCCGGCCGCCCCCACGGTCGACACGCCGGCGACGACCGCCGCCGCGCCCGCGACTTCGCAGAACATCACGATCGACGGCACCTCGACCGGCCGGACCTTCGACGGCCTCGGGGCGATCAGCGGCGGCGGGGCCACCTCGCGGCTGCTGGTCGACTACCCCGAGCCGCAGCGCAGCCAGATTCTGGACTACCTCTTCAAGCCCGGCTACGGAGCCTCGCTGCAGATGCTGAAGGTGGAGATCGGCGGCGACGCCAACTCCAGCGACGGCCCCGAGCCCAGCCACATGCGCACCCCCACCGAGGTCGACTGCAACCGCGGCTACGAGTGGTGGCTCATGGCGCAGGCCAAGGCCCGCAACCCCGGCATCAGGTTCTACGGCCTGGAGTGGGCCGCCCCTGGCTGGTTGAACGGCGGCATCTGGTCCCCGGACAACATCACCTACATCCAGTCCTGGCTCGGCTGCGCGAAGAGCCACGGGCTGAACATCGGCTACCTGGGCGGCTGGAACGAGAGCGGCTACAACAAGACCTGGTACGAGAACCTGCGCACCTCCCTCGACAGCCACGGCTACACCGGAACCACGCTGGTGGCCGCCGACAACGACGACGCGAACTGGTCGGTCGCCTCCGACATGGCCACCGACAGCGCCTTCGACAAGGCCGTCGGGGTCGTCGGACTGCACGGCACCTGCTGGCACTCGACCCCGGCCTACACCGGCTGCCCCGGCTCCACCACCGCGATCGGGCTCGACAAGCCGCTCTGGGCCTCCGAGGACGACAACGACAGTTACGGCTCCGACCCCTCGGCCCTGTCCCGCAACATCAACCGCGAGTACGTCGACGCCAGGATGACCGCGGACATCAAGTGGGCGCTGGTCAGCTCCTGGCCCTCGAACCTGCCCTTCGCGGGCGCCGGCCTGATGGCCGCCGACCAGCCCTGGTCGGGCAACTACCAGGTGGGCCGAGACATCTGGGTGATGGCCCACACCGAGCAGTTCGCCAAGCCGGGCTGGAAGTACCTGGACGGCGCCACCGGCTACCTGCCCGGCACCGGCCTGGGCGGCGATCCGCACAACGGCAGCTACGTCACCCTCAAGTCCGGCAAGGACTACAGCACCGTCTTCGAGACCACCGACGCCTCCGCGGCGACCACCGTCAACGTCAAGGTCGCCGGCGGTCTTTCGACCGGTGCGGTGCACGTCTGGGCCACCAACATGAACAGCAGCGACTCGGCCCAGTGGTTCGTCCACACCCAGGACGTCACCCCGCAGCGCGGCTCGTACTCGCTGACCCTGCAGCCGGGCTACCTCTACACCGTGACCACGACCACCGGCCAGGGCAAGGGCACCGCCACCGGACCCGCCGGGCAGACCTTCCCGCTGCCCTACCAGGCCGACCTGAGCGGCTACCAGAGCGGCGCGACCGCAAAGTACTTCCACGACTGGGCCGGCGCTTTCGAGACCGCACCCTGCCCGGCCGGGGCCGGCACCCCGATGTGCCTGCGCCAGGTCATCACCCAGGCCCCGCTGCCCTGGCACTCGGACATGAACTACACCCCGGCCACCCTGCTGGGCGACCCGAGGTGGAACAACTACCAGGCCAGTACGGACGTGAACCTCGAACAGTCCGGCAGCTCCGCCGAACTGCTCGGACGGATCGACCACGTCGACCACGACCGCTCCGCCTACCACCTGAAGATCGACGACACCGGCACCTGGACACTGTTCACCGAGGACCGCTCCAGCACCGACACCGTCCTGGCCGGCGGGAGCTACTCCGGAGCAGGCGCCGGGACCTGGCACAACCTCACGCTCGCGATGACCGGCGACTCGATCACCGCGTCCGTCGACCACGTGCAGGTCGCCTCGGTCACGGACAACAGTCACCTGGTCGGCCAGATCGGCCTGGGCGTGGGCGGCTTCCAGCACGCCGACTTCGCCAACGTCGCCATCACACCCCTCGCGGGCCCGACGGCCACCACCGTCACCAACCTCAACAGCGGCAAGTGCCTTGACGTGACCGGCGCTTCGACCGCTGACGGAGCCCTGGTCGACCAGTGGACGTGCGGCACCGGCAAGGCCAACCAGCAGTGGCTGCTGCAGCCGGTGGCCGGATCCAGCGCCGTCCAGCTGGTCTCCGTCAACAGCGGTAAGTGTCTGGATGTGACGGGGGCTTCGACCGCCGATGGCGCGCAGGTACTGCAGTGGGCCTGCGGCACGGGCAAGGCCAACCAGCAGTGGCTGCTGCAGCCGGTGGTGGGCTCCAAGGCCGTCCAGCTGGTCTCCGTCAACAGCGGCAAGTGCCTGGACGTGACCGGCTCTTCGACCGACGACGGCGCGCAGGTCGTGCAGTGGACGTGCGGTACCGGCAAGACCAACCAGCAGTGGACGACCACCCAGTAATCATCGCCCGATCGCAGCCGGTTTTTCGCCGGTGAGTCGGCCGGAAATCCGAACGCACAATCAGCGGTCGCGCGGGCAATTCCTGGCCCGGTCCGCCGGTAGTACGCGAATTGCCCCAGCCGTGCCGTCTTGCAAGGTGGCACGGCTTCGCGCGCCTGTGAACAGGAAGACTGAGGTGGCCGCAGGTTTCCTCGGGGCGGCGGAATCAGCGGGTCGGCAATTCCTGATCAGTTCTCCGGAGTTCATTCGGTGGCAGTAGGTGTCGAGCCGGTCAGGCGGGCCATCGGCACCTCCAGGTCGCAGCCGGTCGGGCACCAGTACACGCCCCGCCAACGACACTGCGCAACGGGGTTGGGGAGGTGGGGGTGCCAGTCGCTGGGAGCCCGGTTGCTGGTGATGATCAGCGAGCGCCCCTGCCGCTCGGAGACCAGTTCGACTCCACCCCGGTGACGGACGACAGGTGGGTGAGCTGGAGCTCCTGCAGCTCGGTGGGAAGCAACGTGCGCCCTGTCGTCACACTGCTGAGGGTCTTGCCGGGCCCTTCGCGGCGGTAGAAACAGGGGCGCCCGAGCGCGAGTGACGGCACTCGGTTTGGCCTCGCCCGGCCCGGGACAGGTGGCATACCGATCGTGTGTGGCTGTGAAGCCGTGTCAGGAGCCGGCCGTCGACAGCGAAGGTGCCGCCCGGGCTCATCCTTGCCGGGAGGGCGCGGCGGCGAGGCTGGCGAGCAGCGCGATCACGTTGATGCGTGCCGTCTTGTCGTTTGTCGCTGCCTGGTGGGCGTCGACGATCCGCGTGTCCACGTCCTCGCCCGGCGCGGCAAGGCCCACTCCCATCAGGTCGATGGTGTAGGCGACGTACCGGGCGTGGTCGGCCGCAGCAGTGGCGGCCGCGACGTGGTCGATGTGGGTGGGGTCCGCACCGCGGATCAGCGCGGGGGTGGGGGGCGGGCCCAGCACATCCGCGATCCAGCGCGAGAGGGCCTCCCGGGAACAGCCCCGTTCCAACTCGCAGGCCGCCGAGGCGGCAAGCGCCAGGTGGATCAGGAGCAGGCCGAACCACCTGGCGGCCTCGTCGGGAGGCGTTCTCACGCCAGCCGGTGGCATCACGGCCTCGTACAGAGCGGCGGTGTCACCGGCCCGTACTGCGGAGACGACCGCGTCCACGGCCGTGTTGATGGCATCCTGCTCGCTGGTCACGCCGCCGGTTCTCCTCAAAGGGTCTGTGACGGGACACCAACGTACCGCTCCCATGGACGGATTCGTGCCGTTTCTCCGCGGTTCACTCTTCAGCGGGACACCAGCGGTGCCTGCTCCGGCACGGACGTGGGGGACGGCTGGTACGAATCGGGGGCGCTCAAGAACCCCTGCCACCGATTTCTGTCAGAGCCCTTGCGTACCTGCGGGGGTAGCTTCACTTCGCTGCACGAGCGCCTGGGCAGGACCCCGCCACTTTGAGGCACAGCTGCGTGTGCGCGCCCGACGGTGTCCAGAGGGCGGGCCCGACACGGCCGGGCTTCGGGTGCTCCGGGCCCTCCGCCGCCGAAGGCGGAGCGGGCAGCCCGGGTGACGGTCCGTAATGGCGCCCCGCCGGCTCGATAGTCGATCCGGCACTGTGGCACCGTGCGGTCCGCCTACTGGTACGGGTTCTGTTGCGGCGGCCGAGGTTGGTCAAAGGGCGTCGGAGGCTGCGCCGGGTACTCGTGGTGTTGCTGCATCAGCAACTCGCGTTCCTTGCGCTGCCGTCGCTTCATGGACAAGCCGACCACGACCATAACCACTGATGCGATGGCAAGTACCAACACGATAAGAGCGGGAAGCGTGAGGTCTCCGAGTAGGCCCGCGCTCAGCGTAGTGAATGCCGAGGGTTCCAGGTTCGAGGCCGGCGTCCTCGTCGAACACGAGGAAGCAACCGCAGCCTGACGCGCGATGCTGAACACGGACACCGTGAGAGAGGCAGCAATGGACCGAGGCACACGCAGCAAGCCAAGTCGAGCCCACCGTCCTCGCGCGGGGCGGGTGCGCGGTCTCGGAGTGGGCGCGGGACAGGCCGTGTCCGCCGGGTTGCCGGGCCCCGCCGGTGTCACCGGGCCAGGCGCATCGCCAGGGCGATGAGCGTGAGCACAGCGGCGGCCAGGACACCTGCGCTCGCCACGGTTCACAGTTCCCGCAGCCGGGTCTGCCCACGCCACCAGCTCCGGAAGCCGGGGGCGGTGCTGGCCGCCGCCAAGCACAACAGCAGGGCGAGCGCGGCACCCAGCACGCAGACCCCGTTCCAACCGGCGTGGGCGTGGACCACGCCAGCCAGCGCTGAGCCGATCGCCCCGCCCACGAAGTAACACGTCATGTAGGCCGAGGTGATGCGTCCGCGTGCGTCCGGGCGCAGCGCGTAGATCAGCGACTGGTTGGTGATGTGCACGCCCTGGTGAGCCAGGTCCAGCAGCACGATGCCTGCGATCAGCGCCGCCACCTGATGCGCTCCCAGGGCCAGCAGACCCCAGGAACCGAGCAGGAGCAGCGCGCTGACCATCGTGGTCAGCGTGGTGCGTCCGCGGTCCGCCAGGCGCCCGGCGAGCTGGGCGGCGATCGCACCGGCGGCACCGGCCAGCCCGAGCAGTCCGATCTCGCTGTCCGACCAGTCGTAACCGGGGCCGGAGAGCAGAAAGGCCAGTGACGTCCACAGCGCGCTGAAGCAGGCGAAGGCCAGCAGGCCGAGCAACGCCCGGGCCCGCAGCACCGGTTCGTCGACCAGGAGGCGCGCGGTGGAGCGCAGCAACGGTCCGTAGCGCAGACCGGCGGATCCCCGGTACTGGGGCAGCGCCCGGTGCAGGGTGGCGGCCAGGACGGCCATCGCAGCCGCCGCGGCCCAGTACACCGTGCGCCAGCCGCCGACCGCGGCCAGGGCACCGGATGCGGTTCGGGCCAGCAGCATGCCCAGCACCAGTCCGCTCATGACCGTTCCCACGACCTGACCGCGCCGATGAGGGGTGGCCAGATCGGCGGCGAACGGCACCAGGACCTGCGCGGTCACCGACAGCAGACCGGTCAGCGCGGTGCCGGCCAGCAGCAGACCTGTGTTGGGGGCGACCGCGGTCAGCGCAAGGGAGCATGCTGTGGCCAGGGTCAGGCCGCTGACCAGCCGACGCCGTTCCATGAGGTCGCCCAGCGGCAGTACCAGGATCAACCCCAGTGCGTAGCCGACCTGGGCGACCGTCACCACCAGCGCGGCGGAGGCGGCGGACAGCCGCAGGTCGCGGGCAATGGTGTCCAGCAGAGGCTGGGCGTAGTAGTTGCTCGCCACGCACAGCCCGACGGCCGCAGACATCAGCACGACCGTGCCACGACCCGGATCGTCGGGGCTGGCACCGCCCGCACGGGGCCCGGGAGCGCCTGTGGTGGATTGCGCGGCGGAGGAAGCCGAGGAAGAGGCCATGTCCGTTTCCTTCCGTGAGTTCTCCGTCCGCGGACCGCGTCACAGGGCGCGCGGCGCCCGTCGGTCCGGACTGCGTTCATGCTCTCCGGCCAGTCCGGATGAATCCAACAGATGGTTGTCATCCCAGCGATCGCGGAACACGATGGATGGATGGAACTCCGCCAGCTCGCCTACGCCGTCGCTGTCGCCGAGACCGGCAGCTTCACCCGCGCCGCTCACCGCTGCTTCGTGGTCCAGTCCGCCCTCAGCCATCAGATCGCCCGGTTGGAGAGTGAGTTGGGCACCCGACTGTTCGAACGCACCAGCCGCCAGGTGCGCATCACCGCGGCTGGCGAGGCGTTCCTCGGCCCGGCCCGTGAGGCCTTGGCCGCGATCGAGCGGGCCCGCTGCGAGGTGGCCGCAGTCGGCAGCGAGGTACGCGGCCAGCTGAGCATCGGCACCATCACCCCGCTCACCGCGGTGGATCTGCCCGACCTGCTCGCCGCCTACCGGGACCGGCATCCGGCTGTGCGCGTCACGCTGCGCGCCAGGCTGGTCCGGGACTTGCTGCAAGAGGTGCGCGAGCAGGCCTGCGACCTCGCGTTCGTCGACACCCGCCCGGAGGGGCCCCCGGCCGGATTGACCGGGCGGGTGCTCGCACACGAGGACTTGGTCGCCATCGTCCCGCACGGGCATCGGCTGGCCGGGGCGGCGCGCGTCACACCGGCCCGGCTGGCCGAGGAGGACATGGTCGACATGCCACCCGGCTCCGGCATCCGCCGGCACAACGACGCGGCGTTCGCGGCGGCCGGCGCCACCCGCACCGTCGCCTTCGAGGCCGACACCATGGCGCTGCTGGAACAGCTCGTGGGGCGCGGCCTCGGCATCGGATTGGTCCCCGCCGCTACCGCCGCACGCATGCCTGCGGTGACTGCGGTGACTGCGACGGGCGTGCCTGCGCGAACAGTGCGTGCGGTCTGGGTCGCCTCCACAGCCTCACCGGCGGCTCGCGCGTTCCTCCAGCTCCTGCGCGAACGCACACCGGAGGCCCCACCCGAGGAGGACGGCCCCCGGGAAGAACAAGCTCAGGACGTCGAACTGCGAGGTCGTACGGAGTCCGACCCGGATCGCCGTCGCGGATGAACGCGGCCCAGGCAGCGTGCGTGCGGTCCGACACGTCGGCCGGCGGTTGGTGGGGACCGAGCGGGGCGGTGTCGCCGTTCAGGGCGGGCAGGTCGGTGTGGTGGAAGACGAACGGCAGTTCCCAGCAGCGGCGGGCGCCGAGCGCGCCGCCGACGGCGGTCGAGCGCAGGCGAACTCGTAGGCGAAGGTGCGGGCGCGCCGGTGGCGGACGTGGGCATCGGCGAGGAGTGAACCCGACTTCGGCGAGCTGAGCCCGGACCGAAGCGCTGCTCAGGCCGGATACGCGTGGGTCTGCGCCGCCTTGACCGAAGCCCAGACCAGCGCGCCCGGGCTCAGGTCGAGTTCGGCGGCGGCCACCGGGGTCAGGTCGGCGGCCAGCGTCAGCGGCCCGGTCAGCTCGGCCCGCACCTGGGCGCCCTGCAGCTCGAGCCCGGTCACCGTGACCTCCCACAGATTGCGGGCGCTGGTGGCGGGCCGCTCCCGGTAGAGGGTCACGGCGGCGGGCGCGAACGCCACGAAGGCGGGCCCGGACACCTCCTCGGCCGTCGCCAGCACCGTGCCGTCCGCCAGCTGCACCAGGTGGCCCTCGCCGGTGCCCTGATAGAGGTTCAGGCCGACCAGCCGGGCGATGTAGTCGGTGCGCGGCCGGCGGGCGATCTCGGCGGGAGTGCCGGACTGCACCTCGGCGCCGTCCTCGATCACCACCAGCCGGTCGGCCAGCACCATCGCGTCCAGCGGGTCGTGCGTGACCAGCACCGCGACCGCCTCGAACTCGGCCAGGTGCCGCCGCAGTTGGGAGCGGACGTCGAGCCGGGTGCGGGCGTCGAGGGCGGCCAGTGGCTCGTCCAGCAGCAGCAGCCGGGGCCGCACCGCCAGCGCCCGGGCCAGCGCCACCCGCTGCGCCTGCCCGCCGGAGAGCTTGGCCGGGCGGGCGGCTGCGTGGTCGGCCAGGCCCATCCGGTCCAGCCAGCCGCTCGCGGCGGCCCGCGACTCCTTCTTCGAGCGGCCCTGGCAGCGCAGCCCGAAGCCGACGTTGTCCAGCGCGCTGAGGTGCGGGAAGAGCAGGTAGTCCTGGAACACCACGCCGACCGGGCGCCGCTCGGCGGGCGTGTGCCGCCCGGCCGCCGGCTCCTCCAGCGTCTGCCCGTCCAGCCGCAGGTGCCCGCCGCTGAGCGGCAGCAGGCCGGCCAGCGCGCGCAGCGCCGTCGACTTGCCCGCACCGTTCGGGCCGAGCAGTGCGATCACCTCGCCGGCGGCGGCGCGCAGCGCCAGGTCGAGCGTGAAGCCGGGCCGCTCGACGCGCAAGTGGGCGTCCAGGGCGACAGTCTGACGATCCATCACGGTGCGCTCATCCACCGTTCGCGCAGTCCCACCAGGACCGCGATCGAGACCGCGAGCAGCACCAGGCTGAGCGCGATCGCCGCTTCGGGATCGGTCTCCAGCGCCAGGTAGACCGCCAATGGCATGGTCTGGGTGGTGCCGGGGAAGTTCCCGGCGAAGGTGATGGTCGCGCCGAACTCGCCGAGCGCGCGGGCCCAGGCGAGCACCGAGCCGGCTGCCACCCCGGGGGCGATCAGCGGCAGCGTGACCCGCCGGAAGGCGGTCAGCCGGGAGGCGCCGAGGGTGGCCGCCGCCTCCTCGAACCGCGGATCGGCGGCCCGCAGCGCGCCCTCCACGCTGATCACCAGGAACGGCATCGCGACGAAGGCCTCGGCGACCACCACCCCGGGCGTGGTGAACGGCAGCGTGATCCCGAAGGCGGAGTCCAGCCAGCGGCCGACGATCCCGTTGCGGCCCAGCACCAGCAGCAGCGCCACGCCGCCGACCACCGGCGGCAGCACCAGCGGCAGCGTCACCAGGGCGCGGATCACCCGCCGTCCGGGGAAGTCGGTGCGCGCCAGCAGCCAGGCCAGCGGCACCCCGAGCACCAGCGAGACCGCCGTGGCGGAGGTGGCGCAGATCAGCGACAGCCGCAGCGCCTGCCAGACCGCGGGGCTGGACAACTCCTGGGGCAGCGACCGCCAGGGGGCCTTGACCAGCAGGCCCACCAGCGGCAGCAGCAGGAAGAGCAGCCCGAGCAGGGCCGGCAGCAGCAGCGCTATCGGGATCCGGGAGCCGCGGCTACGCACTGAGCGGTCCTCAGGAGGCCGAGGGCGACGGGGCGGTGGACGGGGCGGTGGACGAGGCGGTCGGGGGCTGGAAGCCGGCCGCGGTCAGCACCGCGATGCCCGCCGGGGACTCGACGTACTGCTCGAAGGCCTTGGCGCCGGTCGGGTTCGGGGCCTTGGCGAGGTCGGCGATCGGGTAGTTGTTGATCGCCTTGGCGGCCTCGGGGAAGTTCACGCCGTCCACCTTGCCGGCGGCGGACTTGACGTCGGTCTGGTAGACGATCGAGGCGTCCACCTCGCCGAGCTCGACCTTGGTCAGCGCGCTGGTGACGTCCTGCTCCAGGGTGACCGGGGTGAGGTTCACGTTGCCCGCCTTGAGCGCGGTCTGCGCGGCCGCGCCGCACGGGACCTGCGGTGCGCAGAGCGCGACCTTGATGCCGGGCGCGGCGAGGGACTGGAGCGAGGTGATGTTCTTCGGGTTGCCCTTGGCGACCGCGATCTCCAGCGTGTTGCTGACGAAGACGGTGGGCGTGTCGGCGGTGCCCTTGGCGTCGGTGACGGTCTTCATGGTGGCCGGCGAGGCGGCGGCGAAGACGTCGGCCGGGGCGCCGGAGTTGATGCTCTGGGCCAGCGTGGAGCTGCCGCCGAAGTTGAACTTCACCGTGGTGCCGGGGTGGGCGGCCTCGAAGCTCTTGCCGAGCGTGGTGAAGGTGTCCTGCAGCGAGGCGGCGGCGAAGACGGTGACCGTGCCGGTGACGGCCGGGCCGGACGAGGACGGCGAGGAGGCGGCGCTTCCGGTCGACTTCGTCGAGCTGCTGCACGCGGTCAGGCCACCGGCCAGCGCGAGCGCGGCGAGGGTGGCGGCGGCGGTACGGATCCGGGTGGTGGGCATGTGGTTCCCCTCCTGCCGGGTCCTCAGGGACACGGCGGTGCGGTCAGGTACGGGCCGGTCCGCCGCGCCATGCGACGGAAGGGGGCGACCCTGGCGCCGCCGGGACGTGCGCGTGGGCCCAGTGCGTCTGCTGTGACTGCCGGGTTGGCGGTGGCCACAGTGGCGCCTGGGCTCGGTGTGCTCGTATCTGCGGGCGTTGTGGCGATCATAGTGCCGTAGATGCAAGCCTGAAATCCTCTGTGCCTTTGCACAGCGTGTCCGCCCCCGAACGCTCGGGCCGCCTGTGCGAACGTTCGGACGCCGTGGCTTCGGGCGGTGGACGGCTGGACGAGCACTCCGGCCGAAAACCGCTGGCCGGAGTGCTCGTCCGGGCAGCAGAGTAGGCCGCCGAGAACGATTCGAGGGGGAGGACATCCGATGTCCACGCTGCGGGTCACCGCCGAGCGGCTGACCGTGCTCGACCATCCGAACGCCGACGCGCTGGAGCTGGCCCAGGTCGGCCTCTACCGCGCGGTGGTGGCCAAGGGCGCCTACCGCACCGGCGACCACGCGCTCTACATCCCGGAGCAGGCCGTGCTGCCCGCCGCACTGGTCGAGGAGTTGGGCCTGACCGGCAAGCTGGCCGGGCCGAACGCCGACCGGGTCAGGGCGGTCCGGCTGCGCGGCGAGCTCTCCCAGGGCATCGTCTGCCGGCCGAGCGCGCTGGCCGGCACCGACCTGGCCGCGGCCGCCGCCGAGGGCCGCGACTTCGCGGAGCAGCTGGGCATCACCAAGTGGCGGCCGCCGATCCCGACCGCGATGAACGGTGACGTCGAGGCGGCCCCCGACCTGCTGCCCTGGGTCGACATCGAGAACCTGCAGCGGTTCCCCGACATCTTCGAGCCGGGCGAGCCGGTGGTGCTGACCGAGAAGCTGCACGGCAGCTGCTGCCTGCTCACCTATCACGCCGCCGGCGGCGAGGTGCAGGTCTCCTCCAAGGGCATCGGCGCGCAGTACCTGGCGCTGAAGGCCGACGACCGCAACCTCTACTGGCGGGCGGTGCGCGCGCACGGCGTGCCGGCGGTGGCCGCGAGGCTGGCCGAGCAGTTGGGGGCGGAGCGGATCGGGATCTTCGGCGAGGTGTTCGGCGCGGGCGTGCAGGACCTGACGTACGGCAGCTCGGGACGTACCGAGCTGCCGGGCTACGCGGTCTTCGACGTCTCGGCGCTGATCGACGGTCAGCTGCGCTGGCTGTCCGCCGCCGAACTGCTGGCCGGGCTGCTGCCGCTGGTCCCGGAGCTGTGGCGCGGACCGTTCGACCCGGCGGTGGTGCTGGCCCAGGCCGATGGGCGGGAGACGGTCTCCGGCCGGGCGCTGCACCTGCGCGAGGGCGTGGTGATCCGGCCCGTCGTCGAGCGGCACAGCCCGGTGCTCGGCGGCCGGGCGATCGCCAAGGCGGTCAGCGGCGCGTACCTGACCCGCAAGGGCGGCACCGAGTTCGAGTAGCGGCGGACCGGCGGCGACGCACCGGGGTAGCGGCGGACCGGCGGCGACGCACCCGGGTAGCGGCGGACCGGCGGCGACGCACCGGGGCTGACGCGGTGTCAGGGGACGGCGTCGGTTGGACCGTACGCTGACAAGTGTGATCACGTACCAGGACCCGAAAGTCGGCGAACCCGAGGCCGACCGCCACTGGGCCCGGCTGCTCGACGGCTACCGGCGCACCCGGGTGCGGGTCGCCGCGCGGGCCGGCGAACCGGCGGCGGCCCGGCGGACCGCCGCGCTCGGCCACGAAATCGCCCTCGGCGCCCCGGTGTCGATCGCCGCCGCGCTCTTCGACCCGGCTGCCGGGCCCGGCACGGCGGCCGGCGAGCGGGACGGCTGGGTCGGCCCGTTCTGGGAGGTGCTGGCGGTCCGGCAGCCCTGGGCGGTGCTGTCCGGGTTACCGCTCCCCGAGCCGGTGCGCACCCTGATGGCGCACACCAGAGTGCTGCTCGGCGAGGACCTGACGGATGGCCGGACACCGGCACCGACACCGGCACCGGCACCGACTCCGACACTGGGCCGGGACGCCACGGTGCCGCTCCGGCTGCTGCCCTGGGAACAGGCCGGCTGGGAACCCGCCGACCGGGTCACCGCCTACCGGGCCGACGGCGCGGCCACCGCGCACTTCCCGCTGCCCGAAAGCCGCGAGGGCCTCGGCCCGATCCGGCTGCCCAGGCCGGGAGCGGCGCTACCGGACCCCGAACAGCCGGCCACCGCCGCGCTGCGCGGCCTGTGCGACTGGCTCGACGCGCGCTGCCTGCGCGGCACCGCCCCGCAGGCAGCCGCCCTGTTCGCCGGATCCGGTGCGCCGCACGGCGAGACCGTCGCGGGCTATCTGCCGTTCGCCGCCGCCTATCCCGCGCTGGTCCGGGCCGGTTCGGGCGCCAGTGCCTACGGCCGCTCGGGCGGCACGGCGCGGGGCCGGCTGGCGGTCTGGCGGGTGCTCGCCGCGATGGCCGAGCCGGCGGGGCGCCGCTCGGTCGCCGGGGTGACGGCACTGGTGGCCCGGATGCGCTGCTTCACCTGGTGCGAGAGCGCCGACGAGGTCTGGCACCTGCACCTCGCGCTGGAGGATCCCGCGACCGGCCTGGCCTGGGCGGTCAGCGGAAGCGACTACGACTGAGCGGGCTGGTCCCGGTCGGCCTGCGCGTCGGCCTGTGCGTCGGCCTCTGCGTCGGCCTGCGCGTCGGCTCGTGCGGCGGAGAGGACCGCCTGGTTGCCGGTCGACCAGAGCGGGGTCATCACGACGGACTCGATCAGCCACCGCTCCCCGCCCCGGCGCAGGCCGAACTCGTAGCGGCCGCCGAGCGTGTAGCTGTTCTCGCCGAGGTCGTGATCGGCGATGTGGGTGGCCTGGAAGTGCGCGGTGCAGCGGGCCTGCTCGCCGTCGACGGTGACCAGGTGGTTGGTCAGCATGTGCTGGGTGGCCCGCAGGCCCCCGAGCAGCGAGCGCCAGGAGGCGATCAGGTCGGTGCGGGGGACCTCGGCCGGGGCGCCGGCGCCGAAGCGGGAGTAGTCCAGCGTCACCTTGTCGGCCAGCACCTCGGCGAGCCGCTCCCAGTCGCGCAGGTCGGTGTACCAGCACATCCGGATGGTGGTGTCGATCACGTCGTCACGGATACTCACGGGGTCGCTCCCAGGGGTGGACAGCCGATGAATTGAGCCTTCGTACACCCCTTGCCTGACGGTACGTCAAAGCCGCGGGTGGCAGGATCGTCGCATGATCAATGGAGTCATGTTCGACTTTTCCGGCACGCTCTTCCGGATCGAGTCGGCCGAGCGCTGGTGGGCGAGCGTCTCCGCGGCGCAGGGTCTGGCCCTGAGTGCCGAGGAACTGGCCGAGGGCGCGCGCCGGTTGGCGACCTACGGCGCGCTGCCGGGCGGTCCGGTGCCGGAGGTGATACCCGCGGAGCTGGCCGAGGCGTGGGAGAAGCGGGACCTGAGCGAGGCGCGGCACCGGGCGGCGTACGCCGGGCTGGTCCGGGCGGCCGGCTCGCCGATGGCGGAGCTGGCCGACGCGCTGTACGACCGTCATATGACCCCCGACGCCTGGCGCCCGTACCCCGACGCCGAGCCGACGCTGCGCGAGCTGCGGCGGCGCGGGCTGCCGGTCGCGGTGGTGAGCAACATCGGCTGGGACCTGCGCCCGGTCTTCCGGGCGCACGGGCTGGACGAGTTGGTCGACGCCTACCTGCTCTCCTTCGAGTTCGGTGCGCAGAAGCCGGACCCGTCGATCTTCCAGGCGGCCTGTGACCGGCTCGGGCTGGCGCCGGGCGAGGTGCTGATGGTCGGCGATGACCGCCGGGCCGATGCGGGTGCGGCCGCGCTCGGCTGCCCGTTGCACCTGGTCGACCACCTGCCGGTCGACCAGCGTCCGGCCGGACTCGGCCCGCTGCTGGAGCTGCTCGGGTGACCAACGGCCAGCGCCGGGCGGCTGGTGCCCCGTCAGTCGACGCGGCCGGCGAGGGCCAGGAAGCGGTCGTCCTGGTCCAGATAGTCGGTCAGTCGCCAGCCCGACCCGGCGAGCAGCGGGCGCAGATTGGGCTCGGCCCGCAGGTCGTCCGGTGTGAGCGCTCGCCCGTGCCGGGCGGCCAGCGCGGCGCGCCCGACCGGGTGGAAGAGCGCGAGCCGCCCGCCGGGGCGGGTGATCCGGGCCAGTTCGGCCAGGTTGGCGGCGGGCTCGGGCAGGTGGGTGATCAGTCCGGCCGCGAAGACGGTGTCCACCACCCGGTCGCCCAGCGGCAGCCGGCCGCAGTCACCGACCAGCAGTGTGGCCACCGCGTCCCGGCCGAGCCGGGCCGCCTGCTGGAGCATCTCGGGCGTCAGGTCGATGCCCAGCACCGTCCCGCGCTCGCCCACCGCCTCGCGCAGCGCGGGCAGCGCCCGCCCGGTGCCGCACCCCGCGTCCAGCACCACCGAGCCCGGCGCGGGCGCGAGTGCCACGACGGCCTGTGCGTAGCGCGGCCCGTCGTCCGGGAAGCGCTCCTCCCAGTCGGCGGCGCGCACGGCGAAGAAGTCGCGGGTGCGGGCGAGTTCGGCCTGATGGTCGTCCATGCGCGCAGCGTACCCGTGACCTGTGGGCGGGCGTGTCGTTGACAGCACGGCAGGGAACCGACGGGCCCTGAACTAAGGTAAGGCTAACCTAACTTTGGCCAGCCTTGTGGGAGCTCCCTCGTGACCATCACCGCCGAACCCGCCCCGCTCGCCGGCGACGCGATCCTGCGCCGTCAGCGCGTCCGCGAGTCCGCCGCCCGCACCTACGCGCGCTCCTTCCCGATCGTGCCGGTGCGCGCCAGCGGCATGACGGTCGAGGGTGCGGACGGTCGCCGCTACCTCGACTGCCTCTCCGGTGCCGGCACCCTGGCGCTGGGCCACAACCACCCGGTGGTGCTGGCGGCCATCCGCCGCACCCTGGACAGCGGGGCACCGCTGCACCTGCTCGATCTGGCCACCGCCGAGAAGGACGACTTCACCACCGCGCTGCTGGAGAGCCTGCCCGCGGCCTTCGCCGAGCGGGCCCGGGTGCACTTCTGCGGACCGGCCGGCACCGACGCGGTGGAGGCCGCGCTCAAGCTGATGCAGACCGCCACCGGGCGGCGCGGCGCGCTCGCCTTCACCGGCGGCTACCACGGCATGACCGCCGGCGCCCTCGCGGTGACCGGCAACGTCGCGGTCAAGGAGCCGCTGCCCAGCGGCGGCGAGGTCACCCGGCTGCCGTACCCGTACGCCTACCGCTGCCCGTTCGGGATGGGTGGCGCGGCGGCCGAGCGGCTGGCCGCCGTCTACACCGAACGGCTGCTCGACGACCCGTCGGGCGGCGTGGTGCGACCCGCCGCGATGATCGTGGAGGCGGTGCAGGGCGAGGGCGGCGCGGTGCCGGCGCCCGACGGCTGGCTGCGCGAGATGCGCCGGATCACCGCCGAGCGCGGCATCCCGCTGATCCTGGACGAGGTGCAGACCGGGGTCGGGCGGACCGGCGCGATGTGGGCCGTCGAGCACAGCGGGATCGTGCCGGACGCGATGGTGCTCTCCAAGGCGATCGGCGGCAGCCTGCCGCTCGCGGTGGTGGTCTACCGGGAGGAGTACGACAGTTGGCGCCCCGGCGCGCACACCGGCACCTTCCGCGGCAACACGCTGGCGATGGCGGCCGGCGCGGCGACCCTGCGGTACGTGGCCGCGCACGGCCTGGCGGAGCGGGCGGCGCTGGTCGGGCGGCGGCTGCTGGCCGGGCTGACGGCGCTCCAGGAGCGGCTGCCGGTGATCGGGGACGTGCGCGGACGCGGCCTGATGGTCGGCGTCGAACTGGTCGACCCGGCAGGCGAGACGGACTCCTGCGGCGCCCACCCGGCCGACCCCGCGCTCGCGGTGCGGGTCCGGGCGGCCTGCCTGGCGCGCGGGCTGATCGTCGAGCTGGGCGGGCGGCACGACGCGGTGCTGCGGCTGCTGCCGCCGCTGACCATCACGGACGAGCAGGCGGACGCGGTGCTGGAGCGGCTGGCCGAGGCGATCGCGGCGGCCGCCGCTGGTGCAGTGTGACTGACCATCAGCTGATGGAGCATCAGGAAGGCGAGCTGCCACCGCTAGCGGGCGGGGTGGCCGGCCCGGCGGCGCTGCGGCCGCTGCTCACCGCCGTGCTGGACGCGTTGACCGTCGGCGCGGCTCGCCGGGGCGGCCCGCTGGCGGCAGGCGAGCCGGGCGAGTTGGCCGCGCAGGTGGTCCAGGCCTTCGGCGCGCCGGGCGGCACCGAGGTCACGATGTCGCTTGCCGCCACGGCACCGACCGACGCCGCCGCGCTGATCGCGCTCACGGAACTGCTGGCGCACGGGGCCGCCGACCCCGCCGACCCGGCCTGCGCCGCGCACCTGCACTGCCCGCCGCTGGCCGTCGCGGTCGCCGCTGACCTCGCGGTCAGCGTGCTCAATCCCTCGCTGGACTCCTGGGACCAGGCCCCGGCCGCGACCGTGCTGGAGACCGAACTGCTGGCCGAACTGGCCGCGCTGGTCGGCTACCGGCCGGAGCTGGCCGCCGGCGTGCTCACCTCGGGCGGCACCGAGTCCAACCTGCTCGGCCTGCTGCTGGCCCGCGACCAGTTGTTGCCCGGACAGGTGGAGCTGGACGGCGTCGACCCCGCGCTCCAGCCGCGGATCTTCGCCTCCCGGGCCGCCCACTTCTCGATCCAGCGCGCCGCCGCCGTGCTCGGTCTCGGCGAGCGCGCGGTGGTCCCGATCGAGGTCGACCGCGACCAGCGGATGGACCCGGCGGCGCTCGCCGCAGCGCTCACCGCCGCACGGCGGGCCGGCCGGCTGCCGCTCGCCGTGGTCGCCACCGCCGGCACCACCGACACCGGGGCGATCGACCCGCTGCACCGCTGCGCCGACCTGGCCGCCGAGCACGGCGCCTGGCTGCACGTGGACGCCGCGTACGGCGGCGGCGCGCTGCTCTCCGACAAGCTGGCCCCGCTGCTGGAGGGCCTGCACCGGGCCGACTCGCTCTCGCTGGACTGGCACAAGCTGGGCTGGCAGCCGGTGGCGGCCGGGATCTTCCTGGTCCGCCGCGCCGAGAGCTACGCCTCGCTGGCCCGTCGCGCCGCCTATCTCAACCCGGCCGACGACGAGGCGGCCGGCTATCCGAGCCTGCTCGGCCGCTCGTTGCGCACCACCCGCCGGGCCGACGCCTTCTCGATCGCGGTCACCCTGCGCACCCTGGGCCGGGCCGGCCTCGGGCGACTGGTCGACCGCTGCCACGAGTTGGCCCAGGCGGCGGCCGAGCTGATCCGGACCCGCACCGAGCTGGAGCTGTACTGCGACCCGCTGCTGACCACCGTGCTCTTCCGCGCGCTGCCCGCCGACCCGGCCGGGCGCGCGGATCCGGCGGCCGTCGACGCCTTCAACGCCGAGCTGCGCCGCCGGTTGCTGGCGAGCGGGCGAGCCGTCCTCGGACGCACCGAACTTCCCTCTCCTGTACCAGGAGTGACGGAGGGTCTGGTCCGCCTCAAGCTCACCATGCTCAATCCGCATACCACCGAAGCCGAATTGGTCCGGCTGCTGGACCTGGTGGTCGAGGAGGCCGGTCGGACGGAGTGGTCGGGCGGCGGCCGGACAGCCTCGGGGGATACAGCGCGGACCTAGAAAAGCGCCCCGAAATTGGAGGAAGCCACATTGTGGTGACTCTGTGTGAGGATTTCCGGGAAACATTCCAGTGCGCTGTCGAAACGCCCGGAAAAAGCTGGGAGCGCAGCGCGGAGCGGCCCCGAAACGACGATTTTCGGCCGTGCCTCGCGCACATTCCCGCCAACCGGCGGCCAATGCTTGCGGATCTCCCGAGCGGCGGAGATAACGTCTAGTAGTCGCCGCCACACCGGGAGCACACGGCTCCCAGGGACTAGCGGCGCGAGGGGGACTCGTCATGCGCAACCGCGAGTTCGCGGTGGCTGCGGCATGTCGTAGCGATCGGGCGCGGCCGGCCACGGCCCCGGCGTCCGTGGTGTCCATCCCCGACGGCGCGCCCCCGGTCCAGGTGCTGCCGAGATTAGGCGCGGCCCGCCGCGCCGGCTGAGCCACGACCTCTCGTCCGGAGGGGACCGCACCGCGCGGCCTGCCGAGTGGTTGCCGAGTTCCGCCGGGCGTGAATTCAGCGTCACATTCCGATGAACGCACGTCAATAGCCGCACACGGCTGCGCGCCCGTGCGCGTTGCTGCGCGCGGCCGGCCGAGTGCGCGTCAGTTCGCGCGCCCCATTGGGCTGCCGCCACGCCTGGTCGGGCTCCCGTCGGCCGGGCGTATTCCCCTGGCGCGCCCCCTTGTGCCGCTTGTTCCTTGTCTAAATCCCTGATTCGCTGCGTACACCAATGATTTGGTGCACCCAGCCATGCGACGCGGAGGCCGCGTAATGAGCGACGCGCTCATGAGCACCAAGCCCAGCCCGTACCAGGCCCTGCCCTTCTCCGACCGCTGCCGGCAGGTTTGGGAGCGCGGTGACCACCTGCTGATCGGCGTGAGTCCCGGAAACAGCTACTTCAGTACCCATCGGATCAGCGAACTCGTCAGCTGGGGGCGCGAGTTCTTCGACTCGATCGACATCGTCCACGCCGACCTGTACGTCGACACGCAGTTCGAGGCCTTCGGCTACACCCCGGAGCACGCCCGGCGCCGGGCCACCAAGGAGGTCAAGACCACGGCCCGGCGGATCCAGCGCGGCGTCGAGGAGGCCGGGTTGACCGGTGTCGCCATGCATGCCCTCTCCGATTTCCTCCCCGACCCCGCCTACCGGCGCCTGCACGCCGAGGTCGCGGTCGCGCTGCGGGACGACCCGGTCTTCCGAGCCGCCGCCGAGGGCATGGCGCGGGCCTTCCTGAGCTCCCGGCTGCCGGCCGGAGCGGCCGCCGACGAGCGGCAGTTGGCCGCGGGCCTGCGGTACATCTGCGCCGAGCTGCCGTTCTTCCTGGACACCCCGGCGCTGCTCGGCAAGGCCAGTTCGATCTCCTGCTACCACGTCGAACTCCCGCTCACTCCGGTGCTGTTCGGGCGCACCGAGGGGCTGCGGGCGGTGGCCGAGCAGGGCTACGCGGTGGTCCGCCCGACCGCGGCGGCGGAAGCCTCCGGGGAAGCCACCGGAGAAGCCACCGAGGAATCCGCCGGAGAGGCCGTGGAGGAGGCCGTCGCGGCCTGAGCCCACGTTCCTCCCGCTGACCTGACCCGCGCCAACTCGCATCGAACCAAGGAGAACTACGTTCATGACCACCAGTACGACGCCCCGCACCGAGCTGCCGCCCTTCCCCCTCTCCCGCCGCGGTGACGTGCTCCCCGCCGAGGCCGAGCGGCTGCGCGCGGAGCAGCCGGTGGCCCGGGTCCGGACCATGACCGGTGACGAGGCCTGGTTGGTGAGCAACTACCAGCTGGCCAAGCAGGTGCTGGAGGACGACCGGTTCAGCCTCAAGGACACCGCCAACCCCGGCGTGCCGCGCCAGTACGCGCTGACCATCCCGCCGGAGGTGGTCAACAACATGGGCAACATCAACAGCGCCGGGCTGCGCGACGCCGTGATGAAGACCCTCTCGCCGCGCGCCGACCGGGAGTTGGGCAGCTGGCTGGAGGCACAGGCGCACGGGTTGCTCGACCGGGTGATCGCCGAGGGCGCGCCCGCCGACCTGCGGGACGCCTTCGCCGAGCCGTACTCCGCCGCGTTGCACTGCCGGCTGATCGGCATCCCCACCGACGACTGGCGGCGGTTGATGTCCGGCATCGACGTCGCCTTCATCACCAGCCCGCAGCCCTTCGAGGGCTCGACTCCCAACTGGTACAAGGACCTCGGCTACCTGCTGGACCGGCTGAACGCCGACCCGGCACCCACACGGGGTCTGCTCGGCCGGTTCGTCGAGCTGCGGCGCTCGCCGGAGGTCTCGGAGCAGGTGAGCGACGAGCTGCTGGCCACCGTGGCCCTCTCGCTCTTCGGCGCGGGCGCGGTGAGCACCTCGGCCTTCCTGCAGCACGCGATCATCGCGCTGGCCCAACAGCCCGAGCTGGCCGACCGGCTGCGCGCCGAACCGGCCGTGATCGGGCGCGCGGTGGACGAGCTGCTGCGCTACAACCTCTCGATCGGCGACGCGCTGCCCCGCATCGCGCTCGCCGACGTCAAGCTCGGCGAGGTGGAGATCAGGGCCGGCGAGCTGGTGCTGGTGCTGATCGAGGGTGCCAACTACGATCCGGAGGTCTTCCCCGAGCCGGAGAAGATCGATTTCGACCGGGTGAGCAACCCGCACCTGGCCTTCGGTGGCGGCCGACACTTCTGCCCCGCCTCCGCCCTCGGCCGCACGCACGCGGAGATCGCGCTGACCGCGCTGGTGCAGCGGCTGCCCGGCCTGCGGCTGGCGCTGCCGGTGGAGCAGCTGGCCTGGCGACCCGGCTTCATCAAGCGCCTGCCGGAGCGGCTCCCGGTGCTCTGGTGACCGGCGACGGGGGAGCGGCGAACGGCTGCCGCGGGCGGGGGAGCATGATCGCAGCGGATGGGCCCTGCGAACAGGTCTAACCGGGCAGCCCGAGCAGGATCGCGCGGGTCCGCTCCCAGGTCTGCGGGTCGCAGGCGACCAGCAGACCGTCCTCGCCGCCGGGCGGGTCGGGGCGGTAGGGGGAGCCGTCCAGGCGGGCCGAGACGCCGCCGCTCTCGCGGACCAGCAGCGAGCCGGGGGCGTGGTCCCAGGGCAGCGTGCGCCAGTAGACCAGGAAGTCCAGCTCGCTGTCGGCGATCAGCGGGTACTCGATGCCGACCGATCGCCGACCCTCCGTCAACTGCCCGAAGGCGGACGGGTCGGCGCTCAGGCCGGGGAACCGGCCGCGGCGCAGGTAGGGCTTGGCCGCGCCACGCCAGCGGGCCGGGTCCGGGCCGGCCGGCGGGCGGGTCAGCCGGTGGCCGTCGCGCCAGGCGCCCGCGCCCAGTTCGGCGCTGTAGGCGGTGCGGGTCATCGGCTGCCAGATCCAGGCCGCGACCGCCTCGCCGTCCCGGACCAGCGAGGCCATCACGGCGAAGTCGGGGCGCCCGGCGACGAAGTTGGCGGTCCCGTCGACCGGGTCGACCAGCCAGCAGGCGGGCTCGTTGTGCAGTGCCCGGGCGAGTTTGGGATCGGCGGCCACCGCCTCCTCGCCCACCACCGGAAGGGGCAGCACCTCGCGCAGCCGCCGGGTGATGATCAGCTCGGCCTCGCGGTCGGCGATGGTCACCATGTCCCCGGGGGCCTTCTCGATCACCTCGCCGGCCGCCAGCGCCCGGAACCGCGGCTCAACGGCCTGCGCCGAAGCCTCGGCGAGGATCTCGGCCACCTTCTCCATGAGCACGCCGTTCCGCTCCCTTCGCTCGGCTACCACTCTCGCACGCTCGGCGCGCCGCGACGCGCGCCGGCCACCGGCTGGGCGCTCGGCGGGGCGGTAGGAGGCAGGGGTAGGAAGCGGAAGGCGGAAGGCGGAAGGCGGAAGGCGGAAGGCGGAAGGCAGAAGGCAGAAGGCAGAAGGCAGAAGGCAGAAAGCAGAAAGCAGGAGGCAGGCGCAGGTCGGCCGGCACACCACGCAGCGCCGGCCCGCCGAGCGTGACTGGGAGCTGGGAGCTGGGAGCCGGCGGAGCCTCAGACCGTCGAGAGGACGGCCTGATCGGCGGGTTCGGGCCGCTGGTAGCGGCGGCTGGTCGCGGTGCCGGCCGCCAGCAGCAGGGCAGCGCCCGCCGCCGCGCAGGTGACCCAGAACGGTGCGCCCGGGCCACTGCGGGCCGCGGCCCAGCCCGCCGCCACGGTGCCCGCCGACTGGGCCAGGGTGATGCTGCTGACCAGGCCGGCCATCGCCTCGCCCAGCCGCTCGGTGGGCACCGTCCGCTCGACCAGGCCGAACATCGTGATCATCTGCGGCGCCACGGCCAGTCCCACGCAGCCCACCGCCACCGCGAGCCCGCCCAGCGTGTGCCCGAGCAGCGGCAGCACCAGCGCGGCGGCCAGCAGCAGGACGGTGCCGGCCCGCAGCCTGGCGGGCAGGTCGAAGCGGGCCGGCAGCGCCGCCATCGCGATGCCCGAACAGGCGCTCACCGCGCCCATCAGTCCGTAGACCAGCCCGGCCGCCCCGGCATGGCCCAGGTGCCCGGTGGTCGCGGTGACCCCGACCTGGATCGAGCCGAAGACCACGCCGAGCAGCGCGATCCCGGCCAGCAGCAGCCCGTACGGCACGCTCAGCAGGCGGGCCGAGGTCCGCGATGGGCCGCCGCCCCCGGTGCCCGGCGCCGCCGTCGGGTGCCGGGCGAAGAGCGTGCCGCAGACCCCGACCAGGGCGGCCGCCAGCAGCAGCCCGGCGGCCGGGTCGATCAGGGTGGCCAGCACGCCGACCACCGCCGGACCGCTGGTGAAGCTGATCTCGTCGAGCAGGCCGTCCAGCCAGAGGGCCGCCGCCGTCTGCTCCTCCTGTCCGTCCGCCAGCCAGAGCCAGCGGCTGCGCGAGAGCGGGCCGACCAGCGGCACCGAGAGCCCGACCAGCGCGGCGAGCGCCAACTGCCAGCCGAACGCGGCGTGCTCCCGCACGGCGGCCACCAGGGCGAGGATGGCCAGCGCGTTGACCCCGGCGGCGACCAGGCCGACCCGGCGCTGACCGTGCCGGTCGGCGGTCCGGCCGACCACTGGCCCGCCGGTGGCCTGACCCAGGGCCAGGGCGCCGGCGACGGCCGAGCCGCGCCAGACGCTGCCGGTCTGCTGGCTGACCATCAGCAGCGTGCCGATCGCGCACATCGCGGCCGGCAGCCGCCCGAGGAACGACCAGGCGAGCACCTGGCCACCCGTCAGCTCGACGGCCGAACGGCACTTCCCCACGGCACTCATACGCTTTCGAGCCCCCAGCCGGGCCGACTCGGGGCGCCCGCCTCCCCGCCGTCGGCCCACGGGTGATCGTCCAGCGGGTGGCTTCGACCTTAGGGGCGGCTATGCACGGAGGGTAATCGTACGATCATCCAGCAGGTTCGGGCCGAGCGCGGCGATAGGTCGTACGCACCGGCACTGCGCGAGGTGCTGCTCCGTGCGCCCTGGGGCCTGTCGTCAAACCCCCTTCTGCTCGGCGACGCCATGCACGCGCTCTCGCCGCACCGGGCACAGGCCCGAGTACGCCCAGTACGAGGGCCCGCGCCCGGCACGCCGAGAGCACGCACCTGACGCCGCCAAGCCGCCCTGCGGGCGACGAAGGGGGTTTGACGACAGGCCCTAGCTTGATCTTTAAGCAATCGCCTCGAACGAGCCGTCGAACTTGATCACTCGTATCGGTAACCGCCGTACGCGGAAGCGGCCTTCGCCTG
>NZ_JBGCCO010000058.1:0-30582 GCF_041262605.1 Kitasatospora sp. GAS1066B | reverse complement strand
CCCTCCGGCCGCGGGGGCGGAGCCCCCCCCCCCCGCGGCCGCGGGGGCGCGGGGGGGGGGGGGGGGTTGGGCGGGGGGGGGGGGGGGCCCCCCCCCGCGGGGGGGGGGCCCCCCCCCCCCCGCCGCTGCATTTTGTCCGTAGGGATCAGAGTTCCCCGGCGAGGATGCCCTTCTTGGCGGCCTCCCACTCGGCGGCGGTGAAGCGCAGGGCGGGGAGGTCGGGATTCTTGGAGTCGCGGACGGCCCGGCCGCCGCCGGGCAGGTCGGTGACCTCGACGCAGTCGTTCTCCCCAGCGCTGGCGGCGGACTTGCGCCAGACGGCGGTGGAGAGGTCGTGGGCGTAAAGCTCGGCCTTCGGTGCGTTCACGTGCGGGATTCCTCTTCCATTCGTGCGATCAGTGCGAGCGAGTCATCGGTCGACAGAGCAGCTGCGACGATCCGCTCGAAGGCGCCGGCGAACGTCTTGACGCCGTCGGCGTCCTCAACGTAAGACGCGCCGATCAGGTTCTCCAAGAGCACAACGTCAGGAACCGGTCCAGGGAAGCCGATCAGGCTGAACGGCCCTGCTGTTCCAGGGTGCGGGGTGGCGTTCAGCGGCATGACCTGGATTGTCACATCGGGCAGTTCGGCTGTGTCGAGCAGACGCCGCAGTTGCTCACGCATGGTGGCGGGCCGCACGTCCGAGCGGTACGCGCAGATGCTCAACGGCGACCGCACCACCGGCGCGCTCGGCATCTGGGTCCACGTCTCCGCACCACTGGGCCACGCAGGCCACGCGATCCGCTGGACGCTGGAGATCCGCGCCGCCAAGCCGGTGCGGGTCTACCCCGGCATGACCTTCGGAAAGCTGATCTTCCTTCAGACCTTCGGAGCCCCGGCCAGCTACCAGCAGTTGGGCCTCAAGTACACGGCCACCGACGGCATCGACATCTCCCGCCTCTACGAAGAGATCCCTGGAGGCACCCGATGACCCCCAATCAGCCGCTGGTGGCCACCTGCCTCGATCTGCCCGCCGGCAGCCCCGGCGGCAGCGTCGAACTCTTCCGCGACCTCTACACCGGCGAACAACCCCTCATCCCCGCCCGTGCCTTCATGCTCCAGCCCATCAGGCGCCGGCCCGCCGGCCCGGCCGGACTCGAACTGCTGGCCGTCACCGGCAAGACCTTGGAAGGCCCCGCCTTCCGGCGGTACGTTGCCGCACTCGGGCAGGCCCTCGCGCATGCCCTGGCCCCGGAACGGATCGGGGTTGCTGCACCTGCAGCACCTGGCCTTCGGCGCCACCCCGGCCCTGCTGCGGGCCCTGCCCCAGCACCCGCGAATCGCCCTGGTCCATGGCACCGACCTGCTGTTCGCCGAGAGGCACCGCGACCAGCTGCGGGTCCTGCGCGAGACCGCCCGCCTCGCCGACGCGATCGTGGCGCCCACCACGGCCATGGCCGACCACCTGATCCGCCTCGCACCTCAGACCGACCAGCGCAAGATCCACCACATCCCATGGGGCATTCCCGACCACCTCCTTGACCGCCCGCCCACGCCGCCCAGACGGACCACGGCCAGCCATCTGCGGCTGCTGTACGCCGGTCGGCTCACCGCCGAGAAGGGCGGCCACACCCTCATCAAGGCGCTGGCCGCCGCCAAGGGGATCGAGCTGAGCATCGCTGCCCCCAGCGCGGAGTTCCACGCCTTGTCCCCGCTGATGCGCCGGGCCGGCATCCACGCCCGCTACCTCGGCTGGCTCCGCCGCCCGCAGCTGTGGAAGGCGTTCGCCGAACACGACGCGCTCGTCATGCCCTCCACCACCCTGGAAGCCATGGGCCTGGTCGCCCTCGAAGCTCAAGCCTGCGGCCTCCCCGTCCTCTACCAGCCAGTCCCGGGCCTGCGCGAAGCCCTCGGCGGCTCCGCCCTGGCCACCGCCTTCACCAACACCACCGGCCTCGCCCGCGACCTGGACCGGCTGCGAACCTCGCCCAGCCTCCTGGCTGCTCTACGGAACGCCGGGCGGGCGAATGCGGCCCGCTACCCGCTCAGCAACACCGCGGCCGCCCTGACCGACCTCGGCAAGCAGCTCACCTGACCGAGCCTCGCGCCGAAGCCCACCACGCCCCGGCCGGCTCACTACGCTGGTCGGGGCGGACGTTCACAGCGAATCGGGGAGACGATGACACCCAGCACCGACCGCATCCACCAGCTCCTGGCGGACGGCGTCCGCGACCAGGTCTACCCCGGGGCCGTGTGGGCCGTCGGCGACGCAGCCGGAACCCGGGCCAGCGGCGCCGTCGGCGTCCTCGACCCCGCCAAGCCGGACGAACCGATGCTGCCGGACACCGTCTTCGACGTCGCCAGCCTCACCAAGATCCTCGCCGTGTGGTCCACCATCGGCTCCCTCCGGGAGGCCGGCCAACTCCCGCTCGACGAACCGCTCGGCGCGTACTGGCCCGAAGTGTCCGGACACCCGCTGAGCCAGGCCACCGCGCGGAACCTGCTGACCCACACGGCGGGAGTCCCGCTGCGGGCCCAACTGAAGAACCTCTACGGCACCGACCCGACCGCCATCCGGACGGGCGTGCTGCACGAGGCCCTGCACCGGCCGCCGGGCGAAGCCGTCGAGTACACCGACCGCGCCGCCCTCATCCTCGGGTACCTCGCTGAACACCTCTCCGGCCGGATGCTCGACCAACTCGCCGCCGAGCGGGTATGGCGGCCGCTCGGGATGGACGCCACCCGCTTCGGCCCGCTGCGCGCCGACCAGGTCGGCCGCAGTGCCCCGACCGAATTCGACCAAGGCACCGGCACCCATCTCCGAGGAACCGCCCACGACTTCTCCGCCCGCCTCCTCGGCGGCGTGTGCGGCATCGCCGGCACCTTCTCGACCGCCGCCGACCTCGCCCGCTTCCTGCGGTACATGCTCGACCCGGTCACCGCATCCGTGCGGCCCGGCTTCGGCCCCGCCTGGACTGAGGAATCCCTGACCGTACAGACCGGTCAGCTGGAACCCGTACGTGGCCTGTTCTGGCACCCCGCTCCCGGCACCGACCCGGCCGAGCACACATGGGTGCATTACGGCTTCACCGGCACTGGCATGTGGCTCTCGCCCAAGACGGGGACCTGGGCCATCCTGCTGACCAACAAGCTCTACTTCACGCGCGACCGCGAGCCGCTGACCGGCATCCGCAATTGCTTCCGTGAACTCGTCTTCAGCTGAACTCGGCTGCCTCCAGACCATGCCAATGTCCGAGTCCTTGTGGATTCTGCCGCTGTACACGCCGACTAGACGCCACAGCGGTGCGGATGCGGGACCGGATTGGACGTGCTGGTGCGGGCGGCGAACGTTCTGGTCGAGACACCTATTCAACGACGTTTCGTCGGCTCAACGCAGCGGCAGCTGGCAGGCCCGGTCCCGCTCCGCCGAGTACAGGTGGCTGTCCGGGAACTGCTCCGCGCCCAGCGTCCGCCCGACCAGGATCACCGCCGTGCGCACCACGCCCGCCGCCTTCACCTGCTCGGCGATGTCGGCCAGCGTCCCGCGCAGTACCAGCTCGTCGGGGCGGCTGGCCATCGCCACCACGGCTGCCGGGCAGTCGGCGCCGTAGTGCGGCAGCAGTTCGGCTACCACCCGGTCCACGTAGCGGGCCGCCAGGTGCAGCACCAGCAGGGCGCCGCTGCGGCCGAGAGTGGCCAGGTCCTCGCCCTCGGGCATGGGGGTGGCCTGCTGGGCGATGCGGGTCAGGATCACGGTCTGGCCGACCGTGGGTACGGTCAACTCCCGCTTCAGTGCTGCCGCTGCGGCCGCGAACGCCGGCACGCCCGGTACCACCTCGTACGGCACCCCGGCTGCGTCCAGGCGACGCATCTGCTCGGCCACCGCGCTGAACACCGACGGGTCGCCGGAGTGCAGCCGGGCCACGTCCTGACCGGCCTGGTGGGCGGCGACCAGCTCGGCGGTGATCTGGTCCAGGTTCAGCTGTGCGGTGTCCACCAGCCGTGCGTCCGGCGGGCATTCGGCCAGCAGCTCGACCGGTACCAGGCTGCCCGCGTAGAGGCAGACCCCGCAGCGCGCCAGGGTTCGCGCCCCGCGCACCGTGATCAGGTCGGCGGCGCCGGGGCCGGCGCCGATGAAGTAGACGGTCACTGGGCTTCTCCACCTTCGGACTTGACGACTGACCACTGCGTCACCGGCATCGCCTGCCGCCACCCGGTGAAGTTGCCGACCGGCACCGCGTGCGCCACCGCCAGGCGCAGCAGGTCGCCGCCGTGCCGGCGGTACCACTCGGTGAGCAGCGCCTCCGACTCCAGCGTCACCGTGTTGGCGACCAGCCGCCCGCCGACCGGCAGGGCTGCCCAGCAGGCTTCCAGCAGCCCGGGGGCGGTGAGCCCGCCGCCGATGAACACCGCGTCAGGGGTGGGAAGTTCGGCCAGCGCGGCAGGCGCGGCGCCGGTCACCACGCGCAGCCGGGGCACGCCGAGTGCGGCCGCGTTGCGTTCGATCCGCGCGGCGCGTACCGGGTCGCGCTCCACGCTGACGGCCTGGCAACTGGCGTGCGCGCGCAGCCATTCGATGGCGATGCTGCCGGAGCCGCCGCCCACGTCCCAGAGCAGCTCGCCGGGTGCGGGCGCCAGGCTGGCCAGGGTGGCGGCCCGCACATGACGCTTCGTCAGTTGTCCGTCGCTCTCGTAGAGTTCGTCGGCCAGGCCGGGGACGAGAGCGGGGCGCGGGACGCCGAGCGAGGCCCGGCAGGTCACGGCGACGAGGTTCAGCGGGTCGCCGGGCGGCTGCGTCCAGTCCTCGGCCGTCCCGCTCGCCCCGACCAGCTCGCCCGGCCCGCCCAACTGCTCCAGCACCCGCAGCTCGCTCGGCCCGTACCCGCGCTCGCGCAGCAGCGCCGCGACGACGGCGGGTGTCGAGGCGTCGGCGCTCAGCACCAGCAGCCGCCGCCCGTCGAAGAGCTCGCGCGCCAGTGTCGCCGGGTCGCGCCCGACCAGGCTGACCACCGTGGTCTCCTCCAGCGCCCAGCCGAGCCGCGCGCACGCGTAGGAGACCGAGGACGGATGCGGCAGCACCCGCAGCCGCCCGGCGCCCAGCTCCTCGGTGAGGGTGCGCCCGATCCCGTAGAACATCGGGTCCCCGCTGGCCAGCACCGCGACCCGCCGCTCGGCGAGGGAGGCGAAGAGCCCGGCCACGGCGGGGCGTAGCGGCGAGGGCCAGGCGACCCGCTCGGCCGCCAGCTCGGTGGGCAACAAGGCCAGCTGCCGACCGCCGCCGACCACCACCTCGGCCGCCCGCAGCGCCTGCCGGGCCACCGCCGAGAGCCCGTCCCAGCCGTCCGCGCCAACCCCCACGACGGTGACCAACGCGCTGCTCAACGGGGTCTCCTCCCAGCTCCGGACGGGTGCACCGGGGCAGCCTACCGGGCGGTCGGCGGGCCGCCCCGGCCGGTGGGTAGGCTGGGGCGCATGCCGACGACTGCTGTTCTGCCACCTCCCGCCGCCTGAGCGGGCGGCGAAGCGACTGAAGACCTGAGCCCGGGGTGCGACCCCAGGGCGGTCGGTGCTGCCCGCGGACGGGATCACGCGACCAGTTCACGTCTTCGGTGGGAGAACACCCGTGTCCGCAACTCCATCCCCCCTGTCCGCAGGGCGGGGTCTGCTCTACCTGCTGCTCTCGGCCGCCTCCTGGGGAACCGCCGGTGCTGGGGCCGCACTGCTCTACGGCCCCAGCGGTCTCGGTCCGGTGGCACTCACCTTCTGGCGCTCGGCCGGCGGCGCCGCGCTGCTGCTGCTCCTGCGCCTGGTCCGGCGCAGGCCGGCCGAGCCGGTCAGGCCGGTCGATCTCGCCGTCAACGGCATCGGCCTGACGCTCTTTCAGATCGCCTACTTCGAGGCCGTGCACGGCACGGGACTCGCCGTCGCCACCGTGGTCACGCTCGGCGTGGCCCCCGTCCTGGTGGCCCTCGGGGCCGGGCTGCTGCTGCGCGAACGCCTCGGCGGCGCGGGTGCGGTGGCGGTGCTCGGGGCGCTGAGCGGTCTCGCGGTGCTGATCCTGGGCGGCTCCGCCGGGGCGCCGGTGCGCACCGGCGGGGTGCTCTGGGCGCTGGTCTCGGGGGCGGGCTACGCCTGCATCACCCTCTACGGCCGCTACACCGCTGCTCGCCCGGGCCCGCGCGCCGACGCGCTGACCACCACCCTGCACTCCTTCGTGATCTGCGCGCTGCTGCTGCTCCCGTTCGGGCTCGCCGAGGGCCTGTGGCCGAGCGCGCACGGCCTGGGGCGGACGGCGGGGGTGCTGCTCTACCTGGCCGCCGTGCCCACCGCGTTCGGCTATGCGCTCTACTTCACCGGCGTCGTCGCGGTGCGGGCCACCACCGCCGCCGTGACCGCGCTGGTCGAGCCGCTCAGCGCCACCGTGCTGGCCCTCACGCTGTTCGGCGAGCGGCTGGCCCCGGCCACCCTCGCCGGTGCCGCGCTGCTGTTGCTCTCGGTCACCGCGCTGGCGGTGGCCGAGACCCGGCAGGCCGTCGCCGTCAGAGCGCGACGATCCCCTCGCCGCCCATGCCGTCCGGCACGGTGACCGAGCCCACCCGGGTCAGCCCGCCGTCCGCGTGCACCCGGAACTCGTCCACCACGCCCTGGCCGCCGGTCTGCACGTAGAGGTAGCGGCCGTCACCGGCCACGGCGGCGTCCACCGTGCCCGGGTCGGTGGCGGTGTTGCCGAGCGCGGTCAGCGTGCCGTGCTCGTCCGCACGGAAGCCCGACAGGCTCGCGCTGCCCGCGTTGGAGGCGTACACCTTGTCCCCGGCGCCGACCAGCCAGCAGGTCCCCGCCTGGCCGGTGGGCACCTGGCCGAGCGCGGTCAGCCTGCCGTCGTGGCCCACCGTGTAGGAGGCGACCGTCTCCGGGCCGACCTCGGTGACCAGCAGGCGGCCGTGGGCGTCGAAGACGAAGCCGAACGGCACCGCGCCCGGTTCGGCGTTCACCACCGGCGCGGCCGCCGGGGCGCCGTCGTGCCCGAGCGGGAAGACGTCGATGCTCTGGCCGCCCGCCTTGGTGGTGACCACCAGGTCGCGGCCGTCCGGGGTCACCGCGAGCTGCCCCGGGGTGTGGGTGAACTGCGGTGTGGCGGCCGGGTCCAGGCCCAGCGACCGGTGCCAGCCGGCTATCGCGCGCAGTTGCCCGCCGACCCGCTCGAAGCCCTGCACGGAGCCGCCGCCCAGCGCGTCGAGCACGTAGACCTGGTCGCCGTGCAGGGCGACGCCGGCCGGGAAGCTGCCGCCGGCGTCGATCACCTGGGTGCGGGTCAGCCGGTCGCCGTGCACCGCGAAGACGGTCACCGTGTCGCTGCCCGCGTTGACGGCGTAGAGCAGGTGGTGGCGCGCGTCGTAGGCCAGCGAGCCCTGGGAGGCGAGGTGGTCGGCCGCGGAACCCTGCAGCACGCCGCCCTTGCCGCCGGTGGGGTAGACCCCGGTCTGGTGCAGGCTGCCGTCCCAGCCGCGGGCGTAGGCGACCACGGTGTTGCCGCCGGGCGCGTCGCTCTGGACGAAGACCGGTGCGCCGGAGGCGGCCGAGGCCGATCCGGCGGCCAGCGTCAGGCCGGCGAGCGCGAAGCCGGCCGCGGCGGCCAGGGCCGTGACGGAACGCAGAACGGAAGAACGCATGGCGGTTTCTCCTCGGGGAGGTCCGGAACTCGGTGACCACCACGCTAGGCGCCGATGCGACGTGAATTGGCCTTCCAGTCCGCTCCGTTCGCGGCTCGTAAGAAGTCCGCCGACGTGATCCAATGGCTCGGAGCGAACGGAGACGATCATGGACCTGACCATCGAGGGCCCTGACGGGCTGCTGCTGCGCCCCTGGGCGGAGCAGGACGCCGAGCCGCTGCTCGCGGTTGCCGACGATCCCGAGTTCCGCGCCCGGCTGATGAACCTGACGATTCGTCATCGAGCGGACGCGGAGCGCTGGTTGTTGGCGCAGCAGGCGGGGTGGGAGGCCGGTGTGCGGTTCGGGTTCGCGGTACTGGCGGGTGACCGGCTCGCCGGGCAGGTGGTGCTCAAGCACCCCGATCCCGCCTCGACCACGGCCGAGGTCGGCTACTGGACGGCCGCCGCAGCGCGTGGTCAGGGTGTGGCGCCGCGCGCCGTGGAGCTGCTCACCGGTTGGGCGTTCGACGCTCGCGGCCTGCGGCGGCTGGAGCTCTATCACGCCGTCGACAATCCAGCCTCCTGCCGGGTGGCGCAGAAAGCGGGGTACGGGCTGGTGGCCGAACTCCCGCCCCAGGGGAAGTGGCCGACACCGGGGCACCTGCACGTGCGGGAGGGCTGAGACCACGGTGGCCGGGCTCGCGAGCCCGGCCACCGCCGTTCGCCGTGCCGGCCACTACGGCTTCCAGTAGTCCCCGGCCATCACGAGGTACACCAGGGTCTTGATGGTCTCGCCGTAGTACCCGTCACCGAACGGGTTGCTGCCCAGCTGCTTCCAGATCGCGTCGGTCCACGCCTGGTCGCCCGCCGCCATCGCCGCCGGGCCGACCGAGTCGCCGGCCTCCTCGGCCTGGTCGCTGGTGCTGTAGGGGGTGCAGTTGAGCTTGGTGTGCGGGTAGACCTTCTGCGGGTTGCCGCCCGACTCGCCCTTCAGACAGGCGGATTCGAGCTTGGCGGTGCGCAGTGAGACGGCCGCCGTGCTGCCGCCGTAGAGCAGCGCGTCGGTGCCCAGGTGCCAGGGCACCCGGATCGAGTTGTAGCCGACGATGTTGTCCGGCTGGTTCTCCTGGTAGTTGGCGGGCGCTGGCTTCGGGCTGCTGGTGTTGGCGTTGACCACGAAGTCGGAGAGCAGGCCGCCGCTGGGGGAGTACGACTTGGTGAACGAGCCGATCACCGCCTCGGTGCGCTGGACCACCTTGTTCCAGTCGTGCGCGGTGTCGTAGGCCGCGAAGGCGCGCAGGTGGTCGAGCATCATGTCGGACGGGCGGGTGTCGGTGTTCGGACCGTCGTCCTCGCACTTCAAGTGCCCGTCGGGCGCCACGTCGTGGGCGTAGAAGGAGGCCAGCCAGGCCTTGGCGTCCGCGCTGTAACCGCCCCACTGCTGGTCGGCCAGGATCAGGCCGTAGCCGATGTCCAGGTCGCCGTCGGTGGCGGCGTCGGGCGTGCCGCCGCTGTAGTACTTGCAGGTCTTGCCGTCCAACTGCCACTGCATCAGGCCCCACTGGTCCTTGTGGTCCTTGACCAGCTGCCAGAGGCCGTTGAACTCGGTCTGCGCGTTGGGGTCGTAGCCGGCCATCAGCGGCACGATGTTCATGCCGTAGCCCTGGCCCTCGGAGACCGGGCCGTTGTTGCTGGCGTCGCCGTCGCCCTTGGTGGAGACGTAGTACTCGTTGCTCGCGCAACCGTGGTGCAGGTAGCCGGCCTTCCAGGAGTCGTACTGCTTGCGCACGGCGGCGTCGCGGGTGGCCTGCGAGGCCGAGGGCATGACGCCGACCTGGTAGCTGGTGTGGGTGGGGAACGGGTGCGCGGTGCTCGCGGCCCCGGCGGGGGCGGCGCCGGCCAGGCCGAGGCCGAGCGCGGCGGTGGCCAGCGCGGTGGAGGCGGCGAGCAGCGACCGCGCGGGGGCGATCGGGAACTGACGTGCCATCAGGGAACTCCTCGTTGGGGGATGAGAAGCAGATGAGGGAAAGTTAGGAAAGCTTCTTTATCAATCCGGTCCATGTCAATACCCGCGGGTCACTTGACTCACGGTCAACCGGGCCTCGGCGGCTCAGCGCGGTGGCCACCGTGAAAGTCTGGGCAGGTTGGCCGGCGGACGAACCGCCTGGCACGGCGCGGACGGGAGCGGGCATGGCGGAGCATCTGGTGGTCATCGGTGGGGACGCGGCCGGCATGTCCGCCGCCTCGCAGGCCCGGCGGCGGCGCGGCGCCGAGGAGTTGCGGATCACCGCCTTCGAGCGCGGCTCGATCACCTCGTACTCGGCCTGCGGCATCCCGTACTGGGTCGGCGGCGAGGTGGCCCGGGCCGAGCAGCTGATCGCCCGCACGCCCGAGCAGCACCGCGCCCACGGCATCGACCTGCGGCTGCGCACCGAGGTCACCGAACTGGACCCGGCCGGGCGCCGGGTGCGCAGCCGGGACCTGGCGAGCGGCGCCGAGGCGTGGACGGAGTACGACCAGCTGGTCATCGCCACCGGCGCCGAGCCGGTCCGCCCCGCGCTGCCGGGGTTCCACGCCCCGGGAGTGCACACCGTGCACACGATCCCGGAGGGGCAGGCGCTGCTCGACACGCTGGCGGCGCTCGCCCCGAGTGAAGGTGCGGGCGAAGGCGGGAGCGGGGGCGAGGATGCCGAGCGGCGCCGGGCCGTGGTGGTCGGCGGCGGCTACATCGGTGTCGAGATGGCCGAGGCGATGCTGCGGCGCGGCTACCGGGTCACCCTGGTGCACCGCACGCCCGAGCCGATGCCCGGCCTGGACCCCGACCTGGGCGCGCTGGTCCGGCGGACGATGACCGAGCTCGGCATCGAGGTGGTCCCCGGCGCGGCCGCGACCGAGGTGCTGCTGGGCCCGGACGGGCGGCCACGCGCGGTGCGCAGCACGGCCGGCGAGCACCCGGCCGACGTGGTGGTGCTCGGCCTCGGGGTGCGCCCGCGCACCGCGCTGGCCCGTTCCGCGGGCCTGCCGCTCGGCCCGCAGGGCGGCCTGCGCACCGACGACCGGATGCGGGTGCTGGACGCCGACGGCGAGCCGATCCCCGGGCTCTGGGCCGGCGGGGACTGCGTGGAGGTGCGGCACCTGGTCTCCGGGCGGCACCAGCACATCGCGCTGGGCACCCACGCCAACAAGCACGGCCTGGTGATCGGCAGCAACCTCGGCGGCGAGGACGCGAGCTTCCCCGGGGTGGTGGGCACCGCGATCACCGGGATCTGCGAGCTGGAGATCGCCAGGACCGGGTTGAACGAGCGCGAGGCGACGGCGGCCGGCCTGGACTGGACCGCCGTCGTGATCGAGTCGACCGCGCGGGCGGGCTACTACCCGGGCGCGGCGCAGCTGACCGTCAAGCTGCTGGCCGAGCGCGGCAGCGGGCGGCTGCTCGGCCTGCAGATCGTCGGTGGGGCGGGCGCGGCGAAGCGGATCGACATCGCCGCGGTGGCGCTGAGCTGTCGACTGACGGTGCGTGAGCTGATCTTCCAGGACCTGGCCTACGCACCGCCGTTCTCCCCGGTCTGGGACCCGGTCCTGGTGGCCGCGCGGAAGGCGGCCACGCAGATCTGATAGGCGGTGCAGGCGAACTGACTGGACGTCAGTTCGTGTACACCGAGGGGCTGCCGGCCTGGCTGGTGTCCTGCACCGGGCCGTAGGAGGCGGTGAAGTAGCCGGCGGCGAAGCAGGTGGCGGGGCCGCTGCTCTTACTGAAGCTCTGGTTGCTGAAGCTGATGGTCTGCGCGGTGTTGTCGGTGGCGCCCGAGAGGCTGGTGGGGCTGGCCTGGTAGGTGCAGGTGACACTGCCGAGCAGGGTGCGCAGCTTGATCGTGGTCTGGATCGGCCCCGCGGTGCCCGGGCTGAGCGTGACCGGGTTGCCGGTGCCGTCACCGACGTTGTTGGTGTAGGTCAGGTTGTTGACGGTGACGCTGTTGACACCCGTGACACCGGGGATGTTGACGGCGCTGCAGCCGCTGAACGTCTGGCTGTTCAGCGTCTCCACGGCGGTGCCGGGCGCGGCCGGGTTGCTGACCACGGTGGCGCTGAAGGAGGAGGACGAACAGCTCACGCCGGTGCCGCCGGCGGCGGTGGAGTAGAGGGTGGCGGCGGTGCCGCTCTGCAGCGCGGCGGTGAGCACGTCGCCGGTGGCCACCGTGCTGCCGCCCGCGCTGCCGTAGGTCAGCACGCTGGAGGAGGCGGAGGCGGGCATGGCGGTCAGGGCGGCGAGTGCGGCGGCGGCCGTGGCCGCGCCGAGGTAGAGACGCTTTCGCACAGGGTTCCTCGTTTTCTGGTGGGGGAGGACGTGCGCGCGGTGGGGGCGCGCACGGGTCTGGTGGGCGGCGGGTGACCCGGTGGTGGCTGGGTCCTGTCGTCAAACCCCCTTCTGCTCGGCGACGAAGGGGGTTTGACGACAGGACCCAGGGCGCTCAGTGGTGGGCGGCGGCGCTCGGCGGTTGCCCGGCGGAGGCGCCGAGCGAGGCGGTCAGGTCGCTCAGGCTGCTGTCCAGGGCGAGCGAGGTGTCGGTCTGCTGGAAGCTGACCGAGCCCTTGCCTGCGCCGGACGGGATGCCCATCGTCCAGTCGATGATCGGGTCCAGGATGCCGCCGAGCCCGCAGCCGGAGGCGCCGGGCACGCTGAAGGTGTTGTCCACCAGCGTGGCGCCGGTGAACGCGGCGATCAGCGCGTTGTGCCCGTTCGGGTCGTTGTTGACGGCGATGGTGCCCGGGTTGCCGGTCATCGGCTGGGCGGGCGCCGGCGGGTTGGTGGTGCCGGTGGTCGGCTGCAGCATGATCGGCGAGCTGTCGGAGCCGATGTAGCAGTCGTCGCCGAAGAAGGTGTTGGACAGGTGGAGTTTGACCGGCAGCTTGAAGACCGGGTACGACTCGCCGGCCGCCAGCGGGGTGAACTCGGTGACCGGGCCCGCGAGTTCGACCTGGGCGAAGATACTGGTGAGGCCCGGAAGGAAGTTGATGATCCCGGGGATGGCGATCTGGGCCGGCTGGGCGGTCAACAACTGGCCGCCGCTGGGGGCCACCGTCGCGTACTGGTTGGCGGTGCTGCCGTCGGGGAAGGTGACAACCGGGGCGGACTTGTCCCAGTAGACCCCGAACTGCAGCTTGATCGGCGAGGTGAGGGGCACTGTCGTGGACCCGATGGTGAAGCTTCCGGCATTGGTGACCGAGACCACGCAGCCGACCTGGAGGTCGCCGGGGTCGGTCATCGCGGGCGCGCTGACCGGGCAGTCGCCCATGCCGGTGTACGGGCCACCGGGGATGGTGGTCGGGGCAGCCTGGGCGGGCGTGCCGGCGGCCAGCAGCGTGGCGGCCGCGGCGAGCGCGAGCGCGGGCAGAAGTCGCCTGCTGGGAGCAGGAGTTCGAGACTGCGAGGGTCGGGGCGGCACGGTTCGGGGCAAGGTGGGACTCCTCGTGACACGGGCGGGTGAACGGGAGTGCGGGCGTGGCCGGGGCCGGGTGCTGCCGGACCGCTCGGCGCCACGAGCGGTCCGGCGCCCTGGCTCGCCGGAACCGGGAGGGCCGGCCCGGCGGCTGCCACCGCCGGTCACCGATGCCCATGGAGAGCGGGGCCCGCCGGCCGGTCGGGCCGGTCGAGCCCCGGACGGCGCCAGGCGCTGGGGCCTGTCGTCAGCGCCGGATGAATTGAAAACCTGGGAAGGTTCTAAGCCTGCCCCACGCCAGCGTCAAGGGATGGTGCGGAAGTTGCAGATAAATCTTGAATCCGGCGAACTCGGCGGAGTCGCAGGAGACTTCATCCTCCCCGGGACGCGCAGTGGTCGCGATCCGGCCCGCTCGATCCGGCGCGGTCCGAGCCGGCTGCCGGCCGAGGTGGTAGCCGCCACCCAGCGCGAGCGGTTGCTGGACGGGGTGGTCCACACGGTGGCCGCCTACGGCTACGCCCGGGCCCGGGTGAGCGACATCTGCCAGGCCGCCGGGGTCACCAGACCGGTCTTCTACGAGCAGTTCAGCGGCAAGGAGGAGGCCTTCCTGGCCGCGCACCGGCACGGCACGGCCGTGGTGATCCGGCGGATGGAGGAGGCCTTCGCAGCGCGGGCCGACTGGTGCGACGGGGTGCACGCGGCGCTTCGCGTGGTACTGGCGATCCTCGCCGAGGTGCCGGCCTTCGCCACCGTGGCGGTGGTCGAGGTGGACGCGGTGGGGCCGGCCGGACGCCTGGTGCGCGAGCAGCTGCGGGTACGGATGCGACGGTTGTTCGTCGGCTGTCCCAGGCCGCCGGCGGGAGTGTCGGGCGAGCTGCTGGTGGACAGCGTGGTCGGCGGCATCTACGCCGGCATCTACCGGTACATCGCCGCCGGCCGGCACGCCGAACTCCCGGAGCTGCTACCGACCTTGGCGCATTTCGCGTTGGCCGCCTTCCTCGGACCGCAGGAGGCGGCGCGGCGGGTGGCGCAGGCCGAGGCAGCGGGCACGAGTTGGCGTCGACCGCTGCTGCCGTGCGTGCTGGAGGAGGCCGCGGTGCGAACTCTTGACCCTCCGCTTACCCCGAGGTAACTTCCAGTCAGCTGCCACGCTATGGGCACAGATCACCAAATCCCCTGCCAGGGAGGGTAGTTGATCATCCACCCGACTGTCCTGCGTGGGCGCTGTCCGCGCCAGGACAACGTGCCGAAATGATCACAGGTCCCCCACTACCTCCCTGGAGCATTCATGGCCCGGTCCGAAGAAGCCCCCGCAGAACCAGGTACCGCAGAACCAGGTACCGCAGCACCAGGCGTCGCGGCGCCCGCGGCGCGCGGCCGGGTCCGGTTGCGCCGCGCGGCGCTGATGGCGATCCCCGCCTGCGTGGCCGGCGGCGTCCTGATGGCCCTCACCGCACAGGGCGTGCTCGCCGCCCAGTTCTCCATCTCCGGCATGCCTTTCACGGTCACCGCCGACCGGCTGGACGGCACCGGCTTCGAGCAGTTCGGCGGTCTGGACAACATGATCGACAACAGTCCGAACGCCGGGAACACCGGTGGCCAGGTGGTGGTGGCGGTCTCCGCGATCAAGTCCGCCACGCTGACCAACCTCTGCCAGAGCGTCAACCTGGGCGGCACCAACCTGAAGATCACCGCAGGCACCGGCAGCACCCCGGTCACCGCGAGCGGGTTGACCACCGACTCCGACGTGCTGACCGGCGACGCCTTGTTCAGCAACATCCAGATCGGCGGCGACGCCAGCACCTTCACCGAGGCGGGCGTCCAGGGGCCGGCCGGCGTCTTCGGCCAGCAGGCGGACACCGTGACGATCCAGAACCTGCGGCAGAACAACTGGGCCACCACGGCAGCCTCCTTCAAGCTGCCCGGCCTGCACCTGAGTTTCAGCGACACGGGCTGCTGAGCATGGCGGACGCACCGACGGCGGGGGCGGACACGCCCCCGCCGGACCCGGGCGAGCCGGCGGCGAGCGCCGAGCCCGCCGCCGAGACCACCCCCGAACCCACCGCCGAGACCACCCCCGAACCGGCCCCCGCCCCGGACGCGGCGCCACCCCCACCCGTGCCGGCCCGCTCCTTCAAGGCCTGGCGCGGCCGCCGCCCGTTCTGGGGCGGGGTCCTGGTCACCCTCGCGGGCGGCGAGATCCTGCTCACCATGAAGGCCCCGCTCCCGGTGATCCTGCACATCGGTATGCAGGGCATGGCCGGATTCCTGGTCCCGCTGATCCTGCTGCTCTGCGGTCTGCTGCTGCTCTTCAACCCCGCCCAGCGCGTCTTCTACTCGGTGCTGGCCGTGCTGCTCACCCTGGCCACCTGGGTCACCTCCAACCTCGGCGGCTTCCTGCTCGGCCTGCTGCTGGGCCTGATCGGCAGCACCCTGGCCTTCGGCTGGTTGCCCGAGCAGCCGTCCCGGCGGCGCCTCTTCGGCCGCAGCAGGCGTGCCGCCTCGCCCCAGTAGGTCACTCGTGTGAATCGACGGAGAATCCTGCCCGATTCCGGGCAGGATTCTTTATTTTTTCGGACCATCACCCTAGGCTCACTCTCCGTGCCCATCTCACCGCAGCCGACCCAGCCCCTCTTCGCGGACCTGCTCGCGCACCTCACCAGGACCAGCGTGCTGGGCCCGGCGGAGGCGGCCCGGGTGGTGGCCGAGGTGCTCGCGTACTTCTCGGAGACCACGACCGAGTTCGTCCAGCGCCGGCACGGTGAGCTGCAGGCCCGTGGCCTGACCAACGACCAGATCTTCGCCCGGATCACCGAGGAGCTGCCCGCCCGCCGGGTGGCCGCGCCCGAGCTGTCCGCGCGCCAGTTGCGCCGCATCGTCTACGGCTGAGCACGGCTGCGCACGGTTGCCGTCCGTCCCTCCCGTCCCACCACCTCAGGAGCCCGTCCAGCATGTGCGGAATCGTCGCCTACATCGGTCCCAAGGACGCCACCCCCTTCCTGCTCGAAGGCCTGCAACGCCTGGAGTACCGCGGTTACGACTCCGCCGGCGTGGCCGTCACCGGCAAGGGCGGCGGCCTCAAGGTGCGCAAGACCAAGGGTCGGGTGGCCGACCTGGCCGCCACCGTGCCGGCCCGCTTCAAGGGCGGCACCGGCATCGGCCACACCCGCTGGGCCACCCATGGTGAGCCGAGCGATGCCAACGCCCACCCGCACCTGGACAACGCGGGCCGGATCGCCGTCGTGCACAACGGCATCATCGAGAACGCCGACCAGCTGCGCGCCATGCTGACCGCCGACGGCGCGGTCTTCAGCTCGGAGACCGACACCGAGGTGCTGGTCCACCTGATCGCCGCGCACCGCGTCGAGGGCGGCGACCTGGAGGAGGCGGTGCGCGCCGCGCTCGCCCTGGTGGTCGGCACCTACGGCATCGCCGTGGTCGACGCGGAGCAGCCCGACCGGATCGTGGTGGCCCGCAACGGCAGCCCGATCGTGCTCGGGATCGGCGAGAAGGAGATGTTCGTCGCCTCCGACGTCGCCGCGCTGGTCCGCTACACCCGCCAGGTGGTGCACCTGGAGGACGGCGAGCTCGCGGTGATCCGCGCCGAGGGCTTCCGCACCTTCACCGAGGACGCGCTTCCGACGAACCGTCAGCCCTCCACCGTGGACTGGGAGATCGACTCCTACGACACCGCGGGCCACGCGCACTACCTGATCAAGGAGATCCACGAGCAGCCGAGCGCCGTCGAGCGCACGCTGAGCGGCCGGCTCGACGAGCGGTTCGCCACCGCGCACCTGGGCGGCCTCAACATGGACGCCCGCGAGCTGCGCGAGATCCGCCGGGTGAAGATCATCGGCTGCGGATCGGCTTACTACGCCGGGCAGATGGGCGCCCAGCTGATCGAGGAGCTGGCGCGGATCCCGGCCGACAGCGAGCCGGCCTCCGAGTTCCGCTACCGCAATCCGGTGATCGAGGCGGACACCCTCTACGTCGCGGTCAGCCAGTCCGGCGAGACCTACGACACGCTGGCCGCCGTCCAGGAGATCAAGCGCAAGGGCGGCAAGGTGCTCGGCGTGGTCAACACGGTCGGCAGCGCGATCGCCCGCGCCTGCGACGGCGGCATCTACCTGCACGCCGGGCCGGAGATCTCGGTCGCCTCGACCAAGGCCTTCACCTCCACCGTGATCGCCTTCGCGCTGCTCGCCCTGCACTTCGGCCGGATCAACGACCTCTCGCCGGCCGACGGCCGGCGGATCGTCGACGGGCTGAAGGCGCTGCCCGGCCAGATCCGCGAGGTGCTGGAGCAGGAGAAGGAGATCGCCGCGCTGGCCGCCGAGTACGCCGACTGCCAGGGGATGATGTTCATCGGCCGGGTGCGCGGCTACCCGGTGGCCCGCGAGGGCGCGCAGAAGCTCAAGGAGATCAGCTACGTGCACGCCGAGGCCTACCCGGCCAGCGAGCTCAAGCACGGTCCGCTGGCCCTGATCAGCCCCGAACTGCCCACCGTGGCCCTGGTTCCGGACGACGAGCTGCTCGACAAGAACCTCACCACGCTCGGCGAGATCCGGGCCCGGGCCGGCCGGGTGCTGGCCATCGCCCACCGCGCGCCGGACACCAAGCTCGCCAACCACGCCGTGCTGGTGCCGAAGAACGAGCCCGAGCTGGACCCGCTGCTGCTCAACATCCCGCTCCAACTGCTCGCCTACCACGCCGCGGTGGTGCTGAAGCGGGACGTCGACCGGCCGCGCAACCTGGCCAAGTCGGTCACCGTCGAGTAGTCCCGCACGGTCCCGGAAAAAGGGTGGGGCCCCTGCCGTCCGCCGACGGCAGGGGCCCCGGGACGACGGCTCAGGTCAGGTGCACCGAGGCGTCGTCGATCAGGAAGGCGGTCTTGCCGCTGGTCGAGTGCGAGACCAGCTTGATGCCGACCGTCGAGCCGAACTCCTTGGTCACGTACGGCGTGAGGTCGAAGGACTGCTGCTGGTAGCCGCTGGTGGCGTCCAGGTTGGTCCAGGTCTTCACGGTGGCCATGTACTGGCCGCTGTACTGGTCGTAGAGTTCGAGCGAGAGCGTGTCGACGGCGGTGCCGCCGGGGGCCGAGGCGCCCTGGGCCGAGCCGGTGATGTTCAGCCAGAAGGAGAGCGACTCCTTGCTGTAGCCCGGAGTGGTCTCGACCCACTGGGTGATCGAGTCGTCGGTGGCGGTGTTCTGGCCCAGCCAGGCGTAGCTGTTGCCGCTGTGTGCGGCGTGCGCGCTGGACGGCGTGATGATGTTGTAGCCGGACGCGTTCCACACGCCGTGGTCGGAGGTCCCGTTCTCGAAGCCCTGGTCGTTCAGCTGCTCGATCGGCGCGCAGCCCACCTGCGGACCGTTGAAGAAGCCCCAACGGAAGCTCTGACTCTGCGCGTTGCCCTTGTCATCGGAGCCCGAGACGGTGACCGTGTGCCACCCGGTCGCCTTGCTGCTGCCGGTGATCCGGCCGGTGGCCGCGTCGATCTTCAGCCCGGCCGGCAGGCCCTTGGCGCTGTAGCGGATCGGCCGCCCGGCGGAGTCCGAGGCGAGCACCGCGTAGTTCACCGCACTGCCGAGCTGGCTGGTCTGGTCGCACGGCTTGGTCACCAGCAGCGCGGAGTTGCCGAAGGTCGGGTCGTCGCCCATGCAGAGGTGGTCGTAGTTGGACCACATGGTCTGCACCGGGAAGGACCCGGTGGAGAGCGGCAGGTTGAACATCCCGCCGTTCGAACCGTACGGGATCCAGGAGCACTTGTCGCCGATCTCCTGGCCGGTGGCGTCGGTCCAGGCGCCGGAGGGGTTCTGGTCGGTGATGGTCTCGGCGTACTCATGCCCGCCGATGATCCCGTAGCCGTCCAGCCGGCCGCGCGCACCGGAGTTGATCCAGTTGGTGCCGCAGTTCGGGACGTCGGTGAGGTAGGGCATCAGGGTGTAGGCCAGGGTGCCGGCGGACGGGGTGCGCATGAAGGTGTGCCAGGCGCAGTAGCCCAGCTCCTTCCACTTGTCCGAGTCCTCGCCCTTGGGGGTGTTGATGATGTACTGCACGTTGCGGTTCTGGTTCGGGTCGCCGTTGCCGAAGTGCTTGGCGGCGGCCAGTACTTCGGCCGCGATCTGCGGCTCGGTGGCGGCCTGCGGGGACGCGGCGGCGTTGTCCACCCAGACGCCCGCCAGGGTCTGACCCTGCGCCGGCATGCCGACGTGGTTGGCGTTCGCCGGGCACTGGTCACCGCCGGGCGCGATGCCCTCGCAGTACTGGGTCATCACCTTGGACCAGGTGTCGGTGCTGCTGCCCAGGCCCTTGAAGAAGTCCTGCTGGTAGGGGGCGGCACTGTCCGGGTCGCCGGTCAGCGTGGTGTCCCCGGAGCTCGGGTCGGTGCCCGGGGTGCCCCACTGGCTTCCCCAGTAGATCAGGTACACCTTGGGCTGCCCCGTGGTGACGCCGATCGAGTCCTGGCCCCCGCGATAGGTCATCTGCAGGTCGTAGTTGTTGTCCGGGATGTTGATGCCGTTCGGCGTCGCGGTGTCGGGCGTCGCGCTCTTCGCGCCCGCCGCCTTCGCGGCCTGCTGCGCCGCGAAGGTCTTGGCGTTCGGCATCACGTGCGGCCGGGTGGCGCCGAGTTGCACCCAGGTCCCGTTGATCTGCTGCCAACCCTCGCCGGCCGGGTGGGTGTTCGTGGGGGTCGTCGAACTGCTGGTCGGGGTGGCCGAGGTGACGTTCTGTGCGTTCGCGGTGCCGGTGAGTCCGGCGGTGGCGACGCCGAGGGCCAGACCTGCCAGGAGCAGGCGTCGGGCTCGGCCGCCGACCGGAGTGCGGGCTATGGGCACAGGGATTCCTGACTCTCTGTGAGGGAGATGGGGGCGAATCAGTCAGCTGACGGTGCAATGACACATGTCACCCGTCACATGGGTCAAGACCCGCGCAGGGGATTTTGGGAATTCTTGTTCGGTCGTCCTTTGGAAGCCGTTGGATCCTGTGCGAAACGACCGGGCTACTCTGGACACCGGTTGCGGCCGCCCCGAGGTTCGTAGGATGATCTTTGGGCCTCTTGCCTGTTTCTTGTCGTTCTATATCGAAATGGGGTCCCTGATGCGGCGACCACCGTGGGTGCCCGAGGGTATGGATCTTGACCGGCCGGCAGCGGCTCGCGTCTACGACTACTACCTGGGGGGCTCGCACAACTTCGCGGCCGACCGGGAGATGGCGCGCAAGGCGATCACCATGTGGCCCGACCTGCCGCAGATCATGCGGGCGAACCGGGCCTTCCTGCGGCGTTCGGTCACGTTCCTGGCCGAGCGGGGCTTCACCCGTTTCCTGGACATCGGCTCCGGCATCCCGACCTTCGGCGCCGTGCACGAGGTGGCTCGCGAGATCCAGCCGGACAGCCGGGTGGTCTACGTCGACAAGGACCCGGTCGCCGTCGCGCACAGCCGGTTGCTGCTGCAGGACGACCCGCTGAGCACGGTGGTCGACGCGGACCTGACCGATCCCGCCGAGCTGCTCGCCCGCCCCGAGGTGGTGGAACTGCTCGCCGCCGGCGAGCCGGTGGCGCTGCTGCTGGTCGCGGTGCTGCACTTCGTCACCGACGAGCAGGATCCGGAGGGCATCATCCGCACCCTGCGCGAGGCGCTGCCGCCGGGCAGCGCGCTGGCGATCTGCCACGCCTCGATCGAGGGCCGCCCGGACCAGGCCGCCACCCACCAGGACCTGTACAACCGCACGCCCACCCCGTTGACCATGCGCTCGGTCGAGCGGATCACCGGCTTCTTCGACGGCTTCGACCTGGTCGAGCCGGGCGTGGTCTACCTGCCGCAGTGGCGTCCGGACGAGCCCACCGTGGTCGCCGAGCACCCGGAGCGGATGGTCGGGCTGGTCGGCGTGGGGCTCTTGCCGTGACCGCGTCGCAGCCGGCCGGCGAGAGAGACCTCGCCGCGTCCGCCACGGATCCGGACACTCCCGACTCGGATCAGTGGGCCCGGCTGCTGCGCGGCAGCCAGGGTGTGGCGATGCACCCCGGCGCCCTGAACCGCCTGGTCAGCCGCACCGTCGAGCTGCTGCACGATGCCCAGCGGGCAGAGCCGCTGGACGTCGGTGCCGCCGCCGAGGCCGGCGCGCTGCTGGTCGAGTCGCACTTCACCGACTCCGAGCTGCTCTCCCGGGCGATCGGCCTGCTGAGCGCCGGCGACGGGCGCGCCCCGAGCGCCGAGCTGGCCGGTGCCTTCGCGGCCGGCTGGGCATCGGCGCTGCGCGAGCGCACCCTGCAGGAGCAGGAGGCTATCCGGCTGGCCGCCGACACCGCCCGCCGGGACGCCGAGCGGGCGCTGCGCGAGTCCGAGGCCCGGTTCCGCGCCCTCTTCGAGAGCGCCGCGATCGGCATCGGCATCGGCGACGTCGAGGGCAACATCCTGGCGGCCAACAAGGCGCTGCAGCAGATCTTCGGCGCCCGCCCCGAGGACATGCAGGGCCGGCGGGTCAACGACCTGGTCCACCCGGAGGACACCCCCGGGGTCTGGGAGGCCTACGAGGAGCTGGTCAGCGGCAAGCGCGAGCACTTCTCGTTCGACAAGCCGTACTACCGCCAGGACGGCGAGGTGGTCTGGACGCACCTGACCTGCTCGCTGATCCGCGACGACGACGGCACGCCGGTCTACCAGGTGGCGATGCTGGAGGACATCACCGACCGCTACCGCCTGCAGGAACGGCTGCGCCACCAGGCCACCCACGACCCGCTGACCGGCCTGCCCAACCGCTCGGCCTTCTTCGAGCGGCTGGAGGCGATCTTCGAGGACCCCGAGCCCGGCGCCCGCTTCGGCCTCTGCTACGTCGATCTCGACGGCTTCAAGGTGGTCAACGACTCGCTCGGCCACGAGATGGGCGACCAGTTGCTGGCGGCGGTGGCGCTGCGCCTGGAGGCCGCGTTGCGCCCGCTGGGGCACCTGGTGGCGCGGCTGGGCGGCGACGAGTTCGTGGTGCTGCTGGAGGACTGCCGGGGCGAGGCGGAGGCGGTGGCGGCCGCCAAGACGGTGCTGGCGGCGCTCGCCAAGCCGGTGCCGATCGACGGGCACCGGCTGGCCGTCGGCGCCAGCGTCGGCGTGCTGGAGCGGCCGGTGGCGGCGACCACGCCGATGGCCGCCGTGCGGGCCGCCGACCTGACCCTCTACCGGGCCAAGGCGGAGGGCCGCGGCCGCTGGACCCTCTTCGACCCGCAGCGCAACGCCCGCGCGGTGAGCCGCTACGCGGTCTCGGTGCGGATGCCCGTGGCGCTCGATCGCGGCGAGTTCTTCATCGACTACCAGCCGCTCTGCCTGCTGGCCGACGGCTCGCTCGCGGCGGTCGAGGCGCTGGTCCGCTGGCGCCACCCGCAGTTGGGCGTGCTCGGCCCCGACGAGTTCATCGGCACCGCCGAGGAGACCGGCCTGATCATGCCGCTGGGCCGCTGGGTGCTGGAACAGGCCTGCGGCCAGGCCGCCGACTGGGTCGGCGAGTTCGGCGACCGGGCGCCGCAGGTGAACGTCAACCTGGCGGTCCGCCAGGTGCGCAACGCCGGCCTGGTCTCGGACATCGACCGGATCCTGCGGGACACCGGCCTGGCCCCCGAGCGGCTGACCCTGGAGATCACCGAGAGCGCGGTGGTCGGCCCGAAGGACGAGTCGCTGCGCGCCCTGCACTCGCTGGTCGACATGGGCGTCTCGCTCGCCGTGGACGACTTCGGCACCGGCTGGTCCAACCTCGCCTACCTGCGCGATCTGCCGGTCTCCGGCCTGAAGATCGCCGGCTCCTTCGTCAGCGACCTCAAGGACTCCGGTCGCGAGCAGGTGCTGGGCTGGCGCATCGTCAGCGGTCTCGTCTCGCTGGCCCACACCCTGGGCCTGACCGTCACCGCCGAGGGCGTGGAGAACGCCGACCACGCCGACCGCCTGCGCACGATGGGCTGCGACCGCGCCCAGGGCTGGCACTTCGGACGGCCGATGCGGCCGGAGCAGATCGCCGAGCGGATCGTCAAGGTGGGGGAGGAGTAGGGCGGTTGGTCGGGGGGCTCCTGGAGGGAAGCGGGGGCGTCACCGGTTACGCGGACTCTTGACATGTAGTCATGTCCGCGCCAAATTTGCGGGACCAAGCACGGGATCCATCCCCCATGACAAGGAGTCCCGCTGTGAAGAAGTCCCTCCTCGGCGCACTGGCAGCGACGCTGCTGGCGGCCGCGAGCGCCGCCGCCACCCTGGTCGGCGCCGCCCCCGCGCAGGCCGCCCCCGCGCTCCATGCCGCGCCCGCTGCTCACGCCGCCCCCACGGCGCACGCGACCCACGGCGCCCCCGCAGCTCACGCCGCCACCGTCGACTTCTCCGGCACCGTCGCGCTGGACGACTGCTCGGGATCGCTGGTCCGGATGCCGAACTCGCAGCCCGGTGACCCTGCGCTGGTGCTCACCAACGGCCACTGCCTGGAGACCGGCATGCCGAACCCCGGCCAGGTGATCGTGAACCAGCCGTCCAGCCGCAGCTTCACGCTGCTGGACGCGAGCGGCAACGGCATCGGCACCCTCACCGCCTCCCAGGTGGTGTACTCCACGATGACCAACACGGATGTGACGCTGTATCAGCTGCCGAACAGCTACTCCGACATCCAGCAGCAGTACGGGATCAGCCCGTTGACGATATCGCCGGACCACCCGGTGGCCGGCACCTCGATCGAGGTGGTCTCGGGCTACTGGCAGGCCACCTACTCGTGCTCGATCGACGGCTTCGTCTACCAGCTGGACGAGGGCAGTTGGACCTGGAAGGACTCGGTGCGCTACACGCCGCAGTGCCAGACCATCGGCGGGACCTCGGGTTCCCCGGTGATCGACACCAGTACCGGGCTGCTGGTCGCGGTCAACAACACCGGGAACGAGAACGGCGAGCAGTGCACCGTGAACAACCCGTGCGAGGTGGACCAGAACGGCAATGTGACGGTCCATCAGGGGACCAACTACGCCGAGGAGACCTATCTGCTGACCTCCTGCTTCGACCCCGGCAACCAGCTGGACCTCAGCCTGCCGAACTGCACGCTGCCCCAGCCGCAGTAGTTCAACAGGTCGCAGTAGTCCAACAGGTCGCAGCAGGTCATGCCCCGGTGGGGACGCCCTCGTCGGGTCGGACCAGCTTCAGCGGCAGGTGCGAGTTGACCTGGGCGATCCCGGGCAGTCCGCAGAGCACCTCGGTGTGGAAGCGCTCGTAGGCGGCCAGGTCGGCCACGGCGACCCGGAGCAGGTAGTCCGGGTCGCCGAACAGCCGGTGCGCCTCGATGACCTCGGGCAGTGCCGCGACCTGGCGCTCGAACTCGGTGACCGTCGGCTTGTCCTCGCGGGCCATCACCACGGTCACGAAGGCCTGGAAGCCGAGTCCGAGCGCCGCTCCGTCGAGCAGCGCCCGGTAGCCGCGGATCACGCCGTCCTGCTCCAGCTGGCGCACCCGGCGCAGGCAGGGCGAGGGGGTCAGCCCGACGCGTTCTGCCAGCTCGGCGTTGGTGAGGCGGCCGTCCTGCTGAAGCTCGCGCAGGATTCTGCGGTCAATTCGGTCCATGGCGCAATATCCTGCCACAACGGCCGGTGAGGTCGCACGAACTGGCCATCGGCTGCCACGCCTGTTCGGTTAGCGTCGCCGCATCATGAACACCCACCTGCTATTGCTCTTCCTGGGCGTGGACCTGCTGCTGGTCTGCACCCCCGGGCCCGACTGGCTCTACGTGGTCGCCCGCAGCCTCGGCCAGGGGCGCCGCACCGGGCTGACCGCGGTGGCCGGCATCTGCGCCGGCTACGCCGCGCACACCCTGCTCGCCGCCGCCGGGCTGGCCGCGGCGCTGCGCGCGATACCCGCCGCGCTGCCCGCGCTGCGCTACGTCGGCGCCGCCTACCTGGTGCTGATCGCGATCAACCTGCTGCGCTCGGCCCGGCGCGGCACCCCCGCGCTGGCCGCCGCCACCGACCAGCCGACGGCGGCCGTGCTGCGGCAGAGCGTGCTCACCGCACTGCTCAACCCCAAGGGCCTGCTGCTCTACCTCTCGCTGATCCCGCAGTTCATCGCCCCGCACGCCGCGCTGCCGATCGGCCTCCAGGTGGCCGTGCTCGGCGCCCTCAACGTGCTGGCCTGCGCCGGGATCTACGGCGCGGTCGCGCTGCTCGCCGGGCGGGCCGGCGGCTCGCTGGCCAACAGCGAGCGGGGTGCCCGCCGGGTCTCCACCGCCTCGGCGGTGCTGCTGCTGGCGGTGGCGGCGGTGACGGCGAGCGCTTGACGCCGACCTCCGGAAGTACCGCCGGTCCAGTGTGAACTGATGGTCGGTCAGTCCGTTCGCTGGCAGACTCCGGTCCGTGGACACCAGCGCCTACCGGATGCTCGTCGCCAGCGGACACGACTACGTCACCACCGGCTCGATCGCCGACGCGCGGCTGCGCGCCTGGCTGGCGGACGAAGGCGTGGACCTGCTCGCCCCCATGGTCAGGCTGGACGTCGACTCCGAGACCAACCTGCACGGCGCCTACAGCCGCTGGCGGCTGCGCGAGAGCCTGCCCGACGGCCTGCGGCAGACCACGCTGCTGGTGCGCGCCCGGGCCGGTGACGCCGCGCCCTGGGTGCGCCTGGAGGTCGAGCGGCTGCCCGCCACCCCGGGCGCCCATCCGGCGTGGAGCCCGGCGCCCGGGCTCGCCGCCCCGTTGCTCACCGCGCTGCGGGCGCAGGACGGTCCGGTGGCGGTGACCGCCCGACCCACCCCGGTCCACCCCGGCGACCTGCCCCGGGTGCTGGACGAGCTGCGCGACCAGCGCCGCCGGCTGCCCATCGTGGTGCTCGCCGTCCCGCCCGAGCTCGCCGAACCGCTGACCCGTGAGCTGCCCGGGCTCGCCGTCCCGTACCTGCTCACCCGCGAGGCGGAGCCCGCGTTCCACCACGCGCTCCCGCACCATCCGATCCCCGTCGGCGGTGCCCGCACCTATCTGCCCGGCGTCGAGCCGGACCGGCCGGCCGACGCCTTCCGGCACCCGGCGACCCCGGGCCTGCTGCACCAGCGCGAGCACGGCGCCCAGCCGCCAGGGCCTCGCTTACGGATCTTGCCGGGCGCGCGACGCCGGGCATCCCTCCCCCAGCCTTCGGCCGGGGGGACCCCCACGGACGCACCGGCGGATCATCCACGGACGACCCAGTACGAGGACGCTCCGCCGGGCGCCGTGGGGGCACTCCCCGGCCGGAGGCTGGGGGAGCCGCGCGCCCCGCAGCGTCAGCCGCTGGTGTCACAGCCGACAAGATCCGTGAGCGAGGCCCTCGCCCGGCTGCCGCGCCGGCTGGCCGCGCGGGCCCCGCTGCCCGCCGAGCTGGCCACCGTCCCGCCGCTGCGCACCCGGCCCGCCGCCGGCGCCGACCGGTCCGAGGTGGCCCGGCTGCGCGCCGACAACGCCGTGCTGAACGGCCTGCTCGACGAGGCCGCGCACGAGGAGAGTTCGCGGGTGAAGGAGATCGACGAGCTGCGCCTGGAACTGCGCGAGAAGGAGGAGCACGCCTTCGAACTGGCCGTGGAGCTGGCCGAGCGGGCCGATCGGCTGCGCGGCGCCGAGGCCAGGCTGCGCGAGCTGGAGAGCCACCTGGCAATCCTCGGTGCCACTGCGGGGTCGGCGCCGATCCCACCGCGCGGCCCGCATCACGGCGGTCCGGCCGGTTTCGAGACGCTGCTGGAGCGCTTCGCCGAGCTGTCCGAGCTGCGCTTCACCGGCAGCCGTCGGGTCACCCTGGAACTGGACGCCCAGGCGCTCGGCGTGGATTGGGCGGCCACCGCCTGGGACGCGCTGCTCGCGCTGCAGGACTACGCGCGGGCCAAGCGGTCCGGCGGGTACGTGCGCGACTTCCTGCACTGGTGCCGTGAGACGCCGCCGGGCGGCCACCGCTTCCCACCGGGCAAGGTGGTGCGGGACGAGTCGCCGCAGACGGCGGGCCGCAAGGCCTGGCGGCTGCAACGGACCTTTCCGGTGCCGGAGTCGGTGGACCCCAGTGGCGCCGTCTTCATGGGCGCCCACCTGCGGATCGGCGCGGGCAACGCCAAGGCGCCGCGACTGCACTTCCACGACGCCTGCGCGCACGGCGGCCCGATCTACGTCGGCTACCTGGGTCCGCACCTGAACAACACGCTGAGCACCGGAATCTGACGCTGCGTCAGGCAGAGCTGCCGAGCATCCGCAGCACCAGCTCGCCGTACCGCGCACCGAGTTGCTCGGGGCTCTCGCTGCTGCGCTCGTTGTACCAGCGGGCCACGTCGATGCCCAGCGAGGTGACCGCGCGGGCGGTGGTGCGGGTCTCGGCGACGGTGAAGACGCCGGCCGCCGCGCCCTCCTCGATCAGCCGCATCACCGCGTCCTCGATCCGCCGGCGCAGCTCGGCGACCACCGCGAAGTCCTCCTCCGGTAGCGCGCGCAGCTCGTAGTTGACGATCCGGCCGACCGTGTGGCCGCGCGCGTGCCAGGCGGTGAACTGCTCGACCAGCCGGCGCATCCGGGCCACCGGGTCGCCGGGTGCGGCGGCGGCCTCCTCGACCAGCGCGAGGGTGGCCGCGTGCCCGTTGCGGCTGATCTCGGCGAGCAGCGCGGCCTTCGAGGGGTAGTGGATGTAGAGCGCGGCCGGGCTCATCCCGGCGGCGGTGGCGATGTCCCGGGTGGTGGTGGCATGGAAGCCGCGGGAGGCGAACGAGTCGACGGCCGCGAGCAGCAGGCGACGCGCGGCCTCGGGGCGCTCCCCGGGCCACAGGTCGGCGAGGTGCTGCTCGGTGGTCATGGTCGTCATCCTCGCATGGGTGGTGGAGCGCTTCGCGGGTGCGGACGGTCGGCTCCGGACGGTTGACAGTGTGCCCCGTGGCCAAGATGCTAAGCAAGCGCTTAGTTACCGAGAAGTAGAGGACGCCATGACGCTTTCGTTCAAGGGACAGGTGGCGCTGGTCACCGGCGCGAGCCGGGGCATCGGCCTGGGCATCGCCCGTGAGCTGGTGGACCGTGGGGCCCGGGTCTGCATCACCGCCCGCAACCCCGAGCCGCTCGCCGAGGCCGTGCGTGACCTGGGCGGCGAGGACCACGCCATCGCCGTGGCCGGCAAGGCCGACGACCCCGCGCACCAGCAGGCCGCCGTGGAGCAGGTGATGGCGACCTTCGGGCGCCTCGACCTGCTGGTCAACAACACCGGGATCAACCCGATCTTCGGCCCGGTGCTGGACGCCGACCCGCTGGCCGCCGCCAAGATCTTCGCCGTCAACGTGCTGGCCCCGCTCGCCTGGACCAAGCTCGCCCACCAGGCCTGGATGGGCGAGCACGGCGGCGCGGTGGTCAACGTCTCCTCGATCGCGGGCCTGCGCACCTCGCCGGGCATCGGCATGTACGGGGTCAGCAAGGCCGCGCTCTCCCGGCTCACCATGGAGCTGGCCGGCGAGCTGGGCCCGAACGTCCGGGTGAACGCGGTGGCACCCGCCGTGGTCAAGACCAAGTTCGCCGAGGCGCTCTACGAGGGCCGCGAGGAGGAGGCGGCCAGGCCGTATCCGCTGAAGCGGCTGGGGGTGCCGCAGGACGTCGCGGGGGCGGTGGCCTTCCTGCTCTCCGACGCGGCGGGCTGGATCACCGGGCAGACCCTGGTGCTGGACGGCGGCGTGACGCTGGGCGGCGGCCTGTGACCAGGGTGGTGGTGACCGGCGCCGGGCGCGGGATCGGCGCCGCGCTGGCCGAGGCCTTCGTGGCGGGCGGTGCGGCGGTGGTGGTCAACGACCTGGACGCCGACGCGGCCGCCGAGACGGCCGCTCGGCTCGGCGCGGTGGCCGTGCCCGGCGATGCGGCCAGCCGCGAGGGCGTCGCGGCGCTGATCGAGGCCGCCCGCGCGGAGCTGGGCGGCATCGACGTGTACTGCGCGAACGCCGGGGTGGCGCCGGGCGGCGGCGCGGAGGCGCCCGAGGCGCTGTGGAGCGCCGCCTGGGAGGTCAACGTGATGGCCCACGTGCGCGCGGCCGAGCTGCTGCTGCCCGAGTGGCTGGAGCGCGGCGAGGGCCGGTTCATCGCCACCGTCTCGGCGGCCGGGCTGCTCACCATGCTCGGCTCGGCGCCGTACTCGGTCAGCAAGCACGCGGCGCTCTCCTTCGCCGAGTGGCTCTCCGCCACCTACCGCCACCGGGGCGTCAAGGTGCACGCGCTCTGCCCGCAGGGCGTGCGGACCCAGATCCTCCAGGCCGCGGGCGAGGTGGGCGAGGCGCTGATGGGCGCGACCGCCCTGGAGCCCGAGGCGGTGGCCGAGGAGGTGCTGCGGGCGATCGAGGCCGAGCGCTTCCTGATCCTGCCGCACCCCGAGGTGGCCGGCTACTACGCGCACCGCGCGGCCGACCCGGACGGCTGGCTGGCGGCGATGAACCACCTACAGGTCAAGATCGTGGAGGGACGCTCATGAAGGCTTGGCAGGTAGGTGAGTTGGGGCTGCCGCGCGAGGTGATGCGGCTGGTCGAGGACGCGCGGGTGCCGGTCGCGGGCGAGGGCCAGCTGCTGGTCAAGGTCCGCGCGGTGGCGGTCAACTTCCCGGACGCGCTGATGTGCCTGGGGATGTACCAGGTAAAGCCGCCGCTGCCGTTCACCCCCGGCGTCGAGCTGTGCGGTGAACTCCCCAGTGGCGAAAGGGTGATCGGCAACCCGGTGGCAGGCGGCGGGGCGTTCGCCGAGTACGCGCTGCTGGATGCCCGGGCGCTCTTCCCGGCCCCGCCGGCGCTGGATGACGCCGAGGCGGCCGCGCTGCACATCGGCTACCAGACCGCCTGGTTCGCCCTGCACCGCCGGGCCGCCCTGCGCGCGGGGGAGACCCTGCTGGTGCACGCGGCGGCGGGCGGTGTGGGCAGTGCGGCCGTGCAACTCGGCAAGGCGGCCGGCGCCACCGTGATCGGCGTCGTCGGCGGTCCGCACAAGGCCGAGGTGGCCCGGCAGTTGGGCTGTGACGTGGTCGTCGACCGCAAGAGCGAGGACTTCGTGGCAGCCGTCAAGGAGGCCACCGGCGGCCGTGGCGCGGACGTGGTCTTCGACCCGGTGGGCGGCGACGCCTACACCGGATCGACCAAGTGCATCGCCTTCGAGGGCCGGATCGTGGTGGTGGGCTTCACCAGCGGCACCATCCCGGCCCCGCCGCTGGGCCACGCGCTGGTGAAGAACTACTCGGTCCTGGGCCTGCACTGGGGCCTCTACAACACCAAGGACCCGGCCGCCGTGCGGGCCGCACACGACGAGCTGACCAAGCTGGCCGAGCAGGGCGTGGTGCGCCCGCTGGTGAGCGAGCGGCTGGCGTTCGAGCAGGCGGCGGACGGCGTGCAGCGGGTGCTGGAGGGCCAGACCACCGGACGCGTGGTGATCGAGCTCTGACATAGTGGTGGCCCCCCGGGGGGGGGGGGCCCGGGGGGGGCCCGGCGGGGGGGGGGGGGGGGGGGGGCCCGCGGGGCCCCCGCGGGCCGGGGGCGCCCCGGGGGGGCCGGGCCCCCCGGG
>NZ_JBGCCO010000057.1:0-30863 GCF_041262605.1 Kitasatospora sp. GAS1066B | reverse complement strand
GCCCGCAAGACAGGCACGACGAAGCCAGCAGCGAAGAAGACGAAGAAGTCCAACACCCCTCGCCCCCGCCGCACAGGTTAAAGATCAAGCTAGCGCGACGCGGACCGCGACCAGCACCGCCAGCGCCAGCCCCAGCGCCGCCCCCGCGCTGACGTGCAGGAGCAGGGCCGCGCCGCAGGCCGCGCCGCCGAGCATCGCCGCGATCGACAGCAACCGCCGCACGGTCGCGGGCCCCGCCGCGTCCGCGACCAGGCCGGTGACGGTGAGCGTGAGCACGGTGGTGGTCAGGTCGGGCAGTGCGAGCTTGCGGACCGCCGCGTTCTGCAGGCCCATCCCGCAGCCCAGCAGGATGATCAGCCCGGCTTGCGCGCCGGCCGCCTGGTGCCCGGTGGTCCCCGCCACCACCACGGCGCCCGCCACCAGCACGGTCTGGACGGTGACGATCACCCGCAGCAGCCGCTCGCCCTCGGCGATCCGGCGGGCGACCCGGCCCGCCGACCAGGCCCCCGCCACGAAGGCCGCGATGGCGAGCGTCGAGGCCCAGAGCGACAGGTTCGCCGCCCCGGCCAGCGAGAAGCCGACGAAGACCACGTTCCCGGTCATGTTGGCGACGAAGACGTGCCGCAGACCGAGATAGCTGACGGCGTCGACCACTCCGGTGACGAAGGTCAGCGCCAGCAGCAGTGGCGGCAGGGCGCCGTACTTGCCCTGGTGGGCGGGGAAGAGGCGGTCGGCGGCGCGGAGCAGGATGGTTCGCATCGCACCACCATAGGAATCGCGCGACCCCGGCGACAACAGGGACGGCGGCGGGGCGTGGTCAGGGCGGGGTCAGGCGGAATATCGCGCGGTGCGACCGGCTTGGACCAGGCAGGATGATCAAGTCCGGCAACGGGAGGAACCACCATGGCCGACAGGCTGACGATCCGTTACATCGGCGGACCCACCGCGCTCATCGAGATCGGCGGGCTGCGACTGCTCACCGACCCGACCTTCGACGGGCCCGGCGAGTACCCGATCGGTTCGCGAACCCTGGTCAAGACCGCCGGGCCGGCGGTGCCACTCTCCGAACTGGGCCCGGTGGACGCCGTGCTGCTCTCGCACGACCAGCACCCGGACAACCTGGACGCCGCCGGGCGCGGCTACCTCGAGACGGCGCCGCTGGTGCTCTCCACCGCCGCCGCGCACCAGCGCCTGGGCGCCGTGGTGCGCGCGCTGTCCACCTGGGAGCACCTCGAACTGCCGCGCCCGGACGGCGGGTTGCTGCGGATCACCGCCGTGCCGGCACTGCACGGGCCGGCCGGCTCCGAGCCGCTGGTGGGCGAGGTCACCGGCTTCGTGCTGACCGGTGCCGGGCTGCCCAGCGTCTACCTCAGTGGTGACAACGCCTCGCTGGACCTGGTGCGGGCGGTTGCCGAGCGCTTCGGTCCGGTGGAGGTGGCGGTGCTCTTCGCCGGGGCGGCTCGCACGCCGCTGGTTCCTGACGCTCCGTTGACCCTGACCAGCGCGCAGGCCGCCGAGGCCGCCGCCATCCTGGACGCCCGTCAGGTGGTGCCGCTGCATTTCGAGCACTGGGGCCACTTCACCGAGGACGGCGCCACCCTGACGGCGGCTTTCGCCGCCGGCGGGCTCGCCGACCGGCTGCGGCTGCCGAAGCCGGGGGAGACGGTCCGGTTGTGATCCGGTGGTCAACTGACGGCTCCCGGCGCCTCACCAGACCCGGTGCGGTCGGAACTGGACGCTGATCCGGGGTCCGGTGGGGCGGGTGGTCTTCGGCACGGCGTGCTCGAAGGTCCGCTGGCAGGAGCCGCCCATCACGTGCAGGTCGCCGTGCCCCAGCGCGTGCCGGGCGGTGGGCCCGGCACCGCCCGCCGGGCGCAGCAGCAGGCTGCGCGGCTCGCCGACCGAGAGGATCGCGATCATGGTGTCCCGGGTGCTCGCCCGGCCGCCCCGGTCGCCGTGCCAGGCGACGCTGTCCCGCCCGTCGCGGTAGTAGCAGAGGCCGGCGGTGCTGAAGGGCTCGCCGAGTTCGTTCGCGTAGTGCGCGCCGAGCGCTTCGCGGGCGCGGGCCAGGACGGGGTGCGGCAGCACGTCGTCCTGGCCGTAGTGGGCCAGCAGTCGGGGGACGTCGACCACCCGCTCGTACATCGGGCGCCGTTCGGCCCGCCAGGGCACCTCGGCGACCAGCCGTTCGAACAAGGCGTCGGCCCCGGTGAGCCAGCCGGGCAGCAGGTCGATCCAGGCGCCCAGGCCGAGCTCGGTGCGGGCGATGCCGTCCAGCGGGCGCAGGCCGATCTCGTCGGCGCTGCCGAAGAGGGTGCTCTGCAAGTGGAAGGACATGCGACCAGGGTAACGCGTAAATCGAACAGATATGCGAACGGCTCGCGAGGGCCTACGCGCCGACCGTCCCGTCGATGCCCTCGCGCAGCAGGTCGGCGTGCCCGTTGTGGCGGCCGTACTCCAGCAGGACGTGCGTCATCACCATCCGCAGCGACACCTGCTCCTCCCAGCGCGGCTGGTAGCCGGCCAGGTCCAGGGAGTCGGCGGCCCGCTCGATCCGGCGCGAGTTCGCCACCTCGGCCTCCCAGGCGCCGAACGCCTCGGCCCTGGTCGAGCTGCTCGCGTCGTACGCCGCCTGGAAGTCGATCCGGTCGGACCAGACCATCGGCGCGTCCCGGTCCTCGAACACCCGGCGGAACCAGGCGCGTTCGACCTCCGCCAGGTGCCGGACCAGCCCGAGCAGGGAGAGCGTCGAGGGCGGCATCGACTGCTGCCGCAGCTGCTCGTCGGTCAGCCCCGCGCATTTCATCGCCAGCGTGTCGCGGTGGTAGTCCAGGAAGGCTCGGAGCATCTCGCGCTCGGTGCCGAAGTGCGGTGGGCCGATCCGGTTGTCGCTGGTCATGGTGGTGCTCCTGGTCCGGTGCCGATGATGCGGCGTCGAACCTACCGTCAGGTGATGCGCGCTCAGTACCGATTTCCCGCCGAGCAGCTGATCATCTCGCAGCTGCGCTACGCAAGGTAGCCGCCTCCGTGCTGCAGGTAGCCGGTGCCTCGCCTAGCGTCTTGATCAGAATCCCCGCGTGCGAGTGCGATGGAGACGATCGAGAGATGACTGGCTACCGCAGAGCGCTGGGCCCGCGCCCGGTGCGGCCGCCGGGACCGCCGGGCGCCTGGCGCCGCCGGCGCCGGCTGGTGCCGCTGTCGGAACTGGCGGCCACCTGGCCCGGGGCCGAGCTGCGGGGCGAGGACGTCGCCGTGGTCGACTGCACGCACGACAGCCGCCAGGTCCGGCCTGGCTGGCTGTTCTGCGCGATGCCCGGTGCCCAGGCGGACGGCCACGGGTACGCGGCCGCCGCCGTCCGGGCCGGCGCCCGGGCCCTGCTGGTGCAGCGCTTCCTGGACCTGGACGTGCCGCAGCTTCGGGTGCCCAATGTGCGCTGGGCGATCGGACCGGTGGCCGCCCTGCTGCACGGGCGGCCCGCCGACGGCCTGTCGATCGCCGGGGTGACCGGCACCAACGGCAAGACCACCACCAGCTACCTGCTGCACTCCGCGTTCGTCGCGGCCGGCTGGCAGGCGGGGCAGCTCGGCACGGTGGAGACCCGGATCGGCCGGCACCGCTGGGCCTCGGCGCTCACCACGCTGGAAGCGCCCGAGCTGCAGCGGGTCTTCGCCCGGATGCGCGCCGAGGAGGTCCGGGCAGCGGCGATGGAGGTCTCCTCGCACGCCCTGGACCAGCACCGGGTGGGCGGTGTCACCTTCGATGTCGGCATCTTCACCAACCTGGCGGCCGAGCACCTGGACTACCACGGCACGATGGAGCAGTACTACTACACGAAGTCGCTGCTGTTCGCCCCGGACCGCTGCCGCCAGGCGCTGATCTGCGTCGACGACGAGTGGGGTGTCCGACTGGCCGCCCAGGCCATGGTGCCGGTGCTCACCTTCGGGCACAGCGAGCGGGCCGAGGCCCGGATCACCGAGGTCCGGTGCGACCGGCTCGGCACCCGGATCCGGCTGGACTGCGCGGACGGGCCGGTGGAGCTGTCGGCTCCGGTGCTGGGCGCCTGCAACACCACCAACCTGGCGGCCGCCTACCTGGCGGCCCGCGCGATGGGGGTGCCCATGCGGTCGGCGGTGGCCGGGATCGCGAACTGCGCGGCGATCCCGGGGCGCTCCGAGCAGGTGGTGGCCGGTCAGCCGTTCCTGGTCGTGGTCGACTACGCGCACACCCCGGGCGCGCTGGCGGGCCAGCTGGCCACCTGCCGTGAGCTGCTCGGCCCCGGCGGCCGGGTGCACCTGGTGGTCGGCTGCCGCGGCGGCCGCGACCGCTACAAGCGTCCCGAGACCGGGCGGGTCGCGCTGAGCGCCGACACCGCGATCCTGACCAGCGACAGCCCGGGGGACGAGGATCCGCGGGCGATCGTCGAGCAGATGCTGGCCGGCTGCCTGGAGCGGCACGGCTGTCGGATCGTGGTGGAGCCCGACCGGGCCGCCGCGATCAGCCTGGCCGTCGCCACCGCCGACCCCGGTGACGTGGTGCTGGTGGTCGGCCGTGGGCACGAGACCACCCAGCACGTGGCGGGCCAGGACATCCCGTTCGACGACCGCGAGCACGCCCGCGTCGCCCTGGCCGCCCGTGGCTGGACCGGCGGGGGTCGGGTCGGCGAGGAGGTGCGGGAGGCGGCCGGGCGGAGCAGGGCGCGGGTGAACGCCCGGGCACGGGCGCGGGCCGGAACGAGGCGACCGGGCCTCGGGGTGACGTCCTGCGACCTGACGCACGGCATGGCCGAGCAGGCCCGGATCGGGTTCACCGATCCGGCCGACGAGGCGTCCGCACACCCGGTGCCGCGGCTGTGAGGTCGCACCTCGTGCCGCTCGCCGGGCGGATCCGCCCGGAACTGGCGATGGCGGCCGGCACCGCGCTGTCCCGGCTGACCGGCCTGGGCCGGGTCTTCGCGCTCTCCTACGCGCTCGGCATCAGCCCGCTGGCCGACGCCTACAACCTGGCCAACACCACGCCCAACATGATCTACGACCTGGTGCTCGGCGGGGTGCTCTCCGCCACCCTGGTCCCGGTCTTCGTCGCCAAGCTCCAGAGCGATCGGGGCGATCGGGGCAAGGGGGGCGAGCGAAGCGGGGACCAGGACCAGCAGGACGACGGCTGGGCCGGGGTGTCCGCCGTGCTGACGGTCTGTCTGGCCGTGCTGCTGGTGATCACCGTCCTGGTGGTGGCCGCCGCCGGACCGCTGATGCACGGCTACACGCTGGCCGCGCCGCGCGGCACGGCCGGGGTCGAGAACGCCACCGCGGTCCGGCTGCTGCGCCTGTTCGCCCCCCAGGTGCTGCTCTACGGCGTCATCGCGCTGGTCACCGCCGTCCTCAACAGCATCCGCCGCTTCGCGCTGGCCACCTTCGCCCCGATCGCCAACAACCTGGCGCTGATCGCCCTGCTGCTCGGGCTCTCCGGACCGCTGCACCGCGCCGCGCAGGCCGCCGGCTCACCCACCGAGCCGCGGCTGCTCCTGCTGCTCGGCCTCGGCACCACCGCCGGGGTAGCCGCCCAGGCGCTGGTGCTGGCCGCCGGGGTGAGCCGTTCCGGCGCCCGGCTGCGCTGGCGCTGGGCGCCGCGTGACGCCGCGGTGCGGCAGGTGGCGGGCCTGTCCGGGTGGACCTTCGCGATGGTCGCGGCCAACCAGGCGGCGCTCTTCGCGGTCCTGCTGCTCGCCAACAGCCGCCCTGGCGGGGTGAGCGCCTACACCTACGCGTACACCTTCTTCCAGGTGCCGTTCGGCGTGGTCGCGGTCTCCATCACCGGCGCCCGCCAACCGGCCTGGGCGGCCGACTGGGCCGCCGGGCGGATCCGGGAGCTGCGCACCGAGGTGGCCGGCGGGCTGCGACTGCTGGTCCTGCTGATGGTGCCGATCGCCGCGGTGCTGGCCGCGCTGGCGGACCCGATCGTCCGGCTGCTGCTGGGCCACGGTGCGACCGGCGCGACCGGCGCGACCTTGACCGGGCAGGTGCTGGCGGTGCTGGCGATGGGGCTGCCGGGCTTCTCGGCGTACCTCTACTACGTCCGGGTCTTCCAGGCGCTGCGTGACCTGCGCTCGGCGTTCGGGCTCTACGTGCTGAACAACGGGCTGATGGTGCTGCTGGCGCTCGCCCTCTACCGCCCGTTCGGGGTGCAGGGGGTAGCCGCCGCCGTCTCGGTCGCCTACACCGCCGCCGCGCTCGCCGCGGCGGCCGTGCTGCGGCGGCGGATCGGAGCGGTGCCGGCGGAGCCGGCGGTGCTGGGGGCGCTGACCCGGGCGGTGGCGACCAGCCTGCCGGCCGGGGCGCTGGCCTGGCTCAAGGTGCGCTCGATGGAGCCCGGGCTCGGCGTGGGCGCGATGCTGCCGCTGCTCGCGGGCCTGACGGTTGCGGCCGCCGCGCTGCCGCTCTGCCTGAGCCTGGCGAGCGCGGGGCCGACCCGGCTCCTGGGCTGGGGGCGGCGGGCCGCCGCCCCGGCGGGCTCGCCCGAGCTGACGGCCACGCCCGAGCCGTTGCCCGGGCCAGGGTCGCTGCCCGCGACCGGGCCGGGCACGTCGGCCGGCCGGGCGCGGTCGACTCAGCCGCGGCGCAGGCGGCGCGCCACCCGGCCGCCGAGGAAGGGCAACAGGTAGCCGACCGCCGCGCCGGGCACGTGCCGGACCAGCCCGGTGAGCCGGACCTCGCGCAGCACCCCGCGGCAGAGCGCGGGCTTGCCGGCCAGCAGGAAGGCCAGCGCGAAGCGCAGGTGATGCCAGGTCAGTACCCGGGCGAAGGCGGCGGCGGTCAGCGCGGTGCCGGAGCGCTCCCGGTCCAGCATCCGGAGCATCCGCCCGTACAGCCGCGGCAGGTCCTTGCTGTAGCCGGCCGGCTCGTCGCGGTAGACCACCAGCGGCAGGTCGAGCTTGACCGACATCCCCCGCTTGGCGCAGCGCAGCCAGAGGTCCCAGTCCTCGGCGCCGTCCAGCGAGGGGTCGAAGCCGCCGCAGTCGGCCAGCACCTCGGTGCGGACCAGCACGGTGGAGGTCTGGAAGCGGTTGAGCACCAGCACATCGCGGTAGCTCAGCAGGCTCTCCAGCTCCGGACCCTGCGGAACCTGGTACTCCGCTTCGCTCCGCACCCAGTCGCCGGCCAGCAGCACCGCCCCCGGGTGCCGGTGGGCGGCGGCCAGTTGGCGGGCCAGCTTGCCCGGCAGCCAGAGGTCGTCGGCGTCCAGGAACGCCACCCAGGGCTGATTCGCCGCCTGGATACCGGTGTTCCGGGCCGCCGAGGGGCCCTGGTTCTCCTGCCGGATCACCAGCACTTCGGGGAACGAGGCGGCGACCGCTGCCGTCGCGTCCTTCGAGCCGTCGTCGACGACGATCACCTGGGCGGGCGCCGGGGCCTGACGCAGCGCCGAGGCGAGCGCGGGGCCCAGGCTGTGCTCGGCGTTGTACGCGGCGATCACCACGCTGACGGGGGCCGGCTGTTCCGGCATTCCGCACCTCCTGAGGTCTCCCGGCCATGCTCGGACGGCCGGTGGCCCGAGCCGGGGAGGCACCAGGCGTGGCGCGTGCGGCGCAAGCCATCCGGCGGACGCGAGCACGCGCCCGGCGCGCGTCGGCGCCGCTCGCGCCCCCATGACGGTTAGCGTCGGGAGCCTTGCCGCCCCGCCCGGGGTGCGCCTGTCGACGGAGCGGAGCCGGCCGTGGTCCCCATGACGCTGCAACAGATCGCCGACGCCGTGGGCGGTGTGCTGTACGACGCACCCGACCCCGAGGCGACGGTCGACCGCCCGGCGGTGATCGACTCCCGGCTCGCCGAGCCCGGCTCGCTCTTCGTCGCGCTGCCCGGAGAGCACACCGACGGCCACCTCTTCGCCGGCCCGGCCGTGGCCGCCGGGGCGATCGCGGTGCTGGCGGCCCGGCCGGTGGGCGTGCCGGCCGTGGTGGTGCCCGACGTGCTGACCGCTCTCACCGAGCTGGCCCGCACGGTCGCCGCCCGGCTGACCGGTCCCGGGGCGGCCGGCGTCCAGGTGGTGGCGCTCACCGGGTCGGCGGGGAAGACCAGCACCAAGGACCTGCTCGCCCAACTGCTCGGCGCGCTGGACAGCACGGTGGCCACCGCCCGCTCCTTCAACAACGAGATCGGCCTGCCGCTCACCGTGCTCAGCGCCGAGGCCGGCACCCGCTACCTGGTGCTGGAGATGGGGGCCAGCCGGGCCGGGCACATCGCCCACCTGACCGGGATCGTGCCGCCCAGGGTGGGTCTGGTGACCAACGTCGGCACCGCCCACCTCGGGGAGTTCGGTGGCAGCAAGGAGGCGATCGCCGCCGCCAAGAGCGAGTTGGTGGCGGCGCTGCCGAGCGACGGGCTCGCGGTGCTGAACGCCGATGACCCGTATGTGATGTCGATGGCGGCTCGGACGACCGCCCCGGTGCTGACCTTCGGCCGGGCGGCCGGGGAGGTCCGGGCGGAGCAGATCGAGCTGGACCAGGCCGGGCGCCCGTCGTTCACCCTGACCTACCGGGGCGCGCGGGCCCGGGTCCGGCTCGGGATGTACGGCGAGCACCACGTGGCCAACGCCACGGCGGCCGCGGCGGTCGCCCTGGGACTGGGCGCCCAGCTCGCCCAGGTCGCCGAACTGCTCTGCGCGGCACGGCAACTGACGTCAGGTCGGATGGAGGTCAGCGAGCGCCCGGACGGCGTCACCGTGGTCAACGACGCCTTCAACGCCAACCCCGACTCGATGGCGGTGGCGCTGCGCGCGGTGGCGGCGATGGCCGGCGGGCGCCGGCGGGTGGTCGCGGTGCTGGGGGAGATGCGCGAGCTGGGCGCGGCCTCGATGAGCGAACACGCCGAGCTGGGGCGGCGGGTGGCGGCCTCGGGCGTCGCCCGGCTGATCGCGGTGGGCGGCGGCGAGGCTGCCCTGACGCACGGTGAGGCCGTGGCCGGCGGGGTGGCGAGCACGCTGGTGGCGGACCGGGAGGCGGCCCTCGAGCTACTGCTCGGCGAGCTGCGCCGCGGAGACCTGGTGCTGCTGAAGGGGTCGCACACCGCGGGCCTGGAGGAGGCCGCGCGGCGGCTCACCGAGCCGGTGACGGTGGGTAGTTGAGACCGGAGACAGGTGGGAGCCGCTGATTGCGCCGACCACGTCACAGGTCGGTGAGCGGGACTTCCGGGTCGGCCAGTTGCTGCGGGTCGACGGTGCGCCCGGAGCGGACCAGCTCGCGGATCGGGTCGGTGACGTCCCAGATGTTGACGTTCATGCCCGCGAGGACCCGGCCGTCCTTGAGCCAGAACGCGATGAACTCGCGCCCAGGGACGTCGCCGCGGAAGACCACCTGGTCGTAGCCGCCGGGTTCGACGTAGCCGGTGTACTCCATGCCCAGGTCGTACTGGTCGGTGTAGAAGTACGGCACCCGGTCGTAGGCGACCTGCTGGTCGAGCATCGCGCGGGCGGCGGTGCGGGGCTGGTGGACGGCGTTGGCCCAGTGCTCCACGCGGATCGGGCGGTCGTACAGCGGGTGCTGGGCCCTGGCCACGTCGCCCGCGGCGAAGATGTCCGGGTCCGAGGTGCGCAGGCTCGCGTCGGTGCTGATGCCGTCCGACACCGCCAGGCCCGCCTGCTCGGCCAGCGCCGTGCTCGGGCGGATGCCGACGCCAACCAGCACCGCCTCGGCCGGCACCACCGTGCCGTCGGCCAGTTGGACCCCCGTCACCGCGCCGTCCGCGCCCAGGATCTCGGTCACCTGGACGTTGAACCGGAACTCCACGCCGTGCTCCCGGTGCAGCTCGGCGAAGACCTCGGCGACCTCGCGGCCGAGCACCCGCAGCAGCGGCAGTTCGAGCGACTCCAGCACGGTGACCTCGACCCCGGCGGCCCGGGCGGCGGCGGTCACCTCCAGGCCGATCCAGCCCGCGCCGATCACCGCGATCCGGCTGGCGGACCGGAACAGCGCCCGCAGCTCGTCGCTCTCCGCCACTCGGCGCAGGTGGTGCACGCCCGCCAGCCGGGCCCCCGGTACCGGCAGGTGGCGCGGTGCGGCCCCGGTGGTGAGCAGCAGCCTGGCGTAGTCGAGGGTGCTGCCGTCGGCCAGCGTGAGCCGGTGGGCGGCCGGGTCCAGGTCGGTCACGGCGGTGCCCAGGCGCAGGTCGATCCGCTGCTCCTGGTACCACTCGGCGGGGTGCACGAAGATCTTCTCGCGGGGGTCCTTGCCGAGCAGGTAACCCTTCGACAGCGGCGGCCGCTCGTAGGGGAGTTCCTCCTCCTCGCCGATCAGCACCAGCGGGCCCTGGTACCCCTCCTCCCGCAGGGTCCGGGCCGCCTGGGCTCCGGCCAGGCCCGCTCCGACGATGACGTGGGCCGTGGCGGCGTCGTCCATGCTCGCTCCTTGCTCGCGATCGGGTGGCGCTCGGTGCGCCAGGGCGTGTCCCAGGTCCGGTGCGTCCATCAGAACCGGTCCGCGGCGGCGGAGCGAGCCTTGACACGCGAGCGCCGCCCGTTCGGGATCCTTCCCGGCGCGGGCGGCACCCGGCCGGCCTCAGGCGACGGACTCGCTCGTGGGCGGTCCGCCGAGGGCGTTGCGCTTGTGCGGCATCGTCAGCGTCATCATCCGCCGGCGCCCGCCGCCGAACCGCTCGTAGGCGTAGACCCCGTGCACACCGGCGGCGAGCACCGCGGCCTTCGCGCGCGGCCAGCGCAGGATGTCTCCCAGGTGCGCCAGCACGGCCAGGCTGACGTCCCGATAGGTGCGGATCTCGGCCTGCGAGGTCTCCTGAAGGATGGTCAGGATCAGCCGCCCGTGCCCGGTCGCCGCCAGCCGCAGCAACTCCTCGTGACAGTAGGCGAGGTGGTTGTCCTCGTCGGCGGAGATCATCCGAACCGCGCGCCCCACCTCCGGGTGACCGTCGAAGACCTTGCGCAGCAGCTGCATCTGCTCGGCCGCCCGCTGCTCGGTGACCCGGCTGTGCGCCAGGTAGACGATCACGTCCCGCTCGGTCAGCGGCTCGTCGCGGCGCAGCCTGGTGTGGGCCAGGCCGATGCCCTGGTGCTCCAGGATCATCGTGTAGTCGGTGTCGTCGGGTACCGGGACCGGTGGTAGGCCGCGCTTGTGCAGCAGGGCGTTGAAGATCCGGCCGTGCTTCTCCTCGTCGGCGCCGTGCCGGGCGATCTTCGGGGCGAGCTCCTGGTCCTCGACCAACTGGGCGATCCGCCCGTTCTCCCAGCCGCCCTGGTCCTCGCCCTTGGCGGCGATGGAGCAGAACAGCTGGAAGGCCTGGTCGTTGTCGTGGATCTCCTGGAACAGACTGCGGGCTGAGAGCACCTGGACCACCTTCGCGCGGGACCTGATCATCGATCAGTGAACGCAGCCCGGCACCCCGGCGGCAACAGCTGACCCGCCTGCTTGGCCCGTCCGGGGGACCGCCGTCGCGCGGACGGCCCGCATCGGCGGTCGACGCGGGCGATTGGCAACGGCTGTCAGTCGATCGGCACGGAGCGCAGGTCGCGCACCGTGCGGGCGAGCGTCCAGGCCGGGATCAGCAGCGCCGCCCCCGCCGCGATGGCGAGCGCCCCGGGGTGCGGGTGCGTCGTCGCGCTGCCGAGCACCAGGGCGCCGGCCAGGGTGGTCGCGGCGGCGAGCGTGCCCAGGCCCAGGCGCAGCCGGCCGGAGCCCGGTGCGAGCAGGACCGGCGCGGTGAGTGAGGCGAGGACCCGGCAGCACTGGACGGCGCCGATCGCGATCGCGCCCCACCAGGCGGTCGGCACGGCGTAGCGCCAGGGGGTGGCGGCGAGTGAACCCGGCGCCAGGTGGGCCGCGGCCAGCGCGCCGGCGCCGAGCAGCGCCGGGCCGCCGAGGCGGCGGACCACCACCTCGGCCAGCAGCAGGGCCGTGCTGCCGGTCAGCCTGGGCAGCGGGGCCACCAGCGCGAGGCCGAGCATCAGCAGGGTCAGGCAGGCGGTGGCCGGCCAGTGGCCGCTGGGCCGCACGGTCAGCGGCACGCCCTGCTCGGCGGCCAGCCGGCCGAGCCCGGCACTGGCCAGCACGGCGGCCACGCCCAGGGTCGCCGCCCGCTGCCCGCGCTGCAGGCGGGAGTCGGCCGGCCAGAGCAGCGGATGCAGCCACAGGTCCGCCATGGTGAGGATCAGCCCCGGCCAGGACCGCCAGCCGGCCGCCCTGGTCTCGGCCTCCAGCGCCTCGCCCCAGCGTTCGCGGAACGCGCCCGGGTAGAGCCTGACCAGGAGCTGATGAGGCCTCAATTCGTGCTCACCCCAAGGCTTTTCAGGCCAGCCCTGGCAACCTTGGCCATGGCGCGCAGCTCCTGCTCCAGCACCTGCCGGCCTTTGGGGGTCAGCCGCACCGGCCGCTGGCGCCCCTGCCCCTCGGCGGGCGTGATCAGCTCCTTGGCCTCCAGTCGGGTGAGCGCTCCGTAGAGGCTACCGGGCCCGAGCCGTTCGCCGACCAGCTCCTCGATCGCGCTGTTGATGGCGTAGCCATGCAGCGGCCCGTCCGCCAGTACGCACAGCACCAGCGTCTGGGCGTCGTTCGCCTGCATCGCGCGGCGCTCCCTTCCCCTCTCGGCCTGCGCGCTCACGATACTACGCGCTGGGTAGTACTTGCCGCGTAGTACGCGGTGTGTACTATTCGGGCCATGGCCGATGACGAGACCGTCGAACCGCCTTTGGTACCAGGTGCCGTGACGACATCTCAGCCGGCCCTGCCGAAAGGACTTGAACCATGCGGATGACCGACCCGCTCTACGCGCTCTACGCGCGCCGACTGCGCCGGCAGCTCAGGGACCGGCAGCGTGGCGGCCGGCTGCCCGAGCACATCGGTCTGATCATGGACGGCAACCGCCGCTGGGCCAAGCAGATGGGCATGGCCAGCCCCAGCCTCGGCCACAAGTACGGCGCCGAGCACGTCGAAGAGGTGCTCTCCTGGTGCGAGGCGTTGGAGATCAGGCACGTCACCGTCTTCGTCTGCTCCACCGAGAACCTGCGGCGTCGCGGCGATGCCGAGGTCGCCTTTCTGATGCGGCTGATCGAGCAGGTGGTGGCGGACAAGCTGGCCGGGCCCGACGCCCGCTGGCGGGTGCACATCGCCGGCACGCTGGACGTGCTGCCCGACTCCACGGCACACGTCCTCAAGCACGCCGTGGACGCGACGCGCGACTGCGCCACCGGCGCGCACGTCACCCTCGCCATCGGCTACGGCGGCCGCCAGGAGGTGATCGACGCCATGCGCGAGCTGATGACGGAGCGGGCCGAGGCCGGGGAGTCGCTGACCGACCTGGCGGCGAGCCTGACCGCCGAGGACCTCTCCGGGCACCTCTACACGGCCGGGCGTCCCGATCCCGACCTGGTGATCCGCACCAGCGGGGAGCAGCGGCTGTCCAACTTCCTGCTCTGGCAGAGTGCCTACGCCGAGTTGTACTTCTGTGAGGCCTACTGGCCGGCCTTCCGCGAGGTCGACTTCCTGCGCGCGGTGCGCAGCTTCGCCGCCCGTCAGCGCCGCTACGGCGGCTGACCTGCCGCAGTGGACCGACGGGCGCCGGATCGTCGCACCGCACGGCTGCGGACCGGTCGGTTGCGGGGCGGACCCGATCTCCGGGAGTCCGCCCGCCGTGCGGTGTGACGATGGCATGATGTCCCGGCCATGACTGCCACCCCCGTGATCGCGGCCGGGCCCGCACCGGGCCGGGCCGCCGCGCTCGACCTCCGCGTCCTGCGGGCCCTGCCCTTCGCGACGGTCAGCGTCGTGCTGGCCGTGGCCGGGCACGCGCTGGCCTCCGGTGCGGGGGTGCCGCTGGGCACGGTGCTGCTCGGGTGGGGGCTGACGGGCGCGGTGGCGGTCTGCGGGGGGCGGCGCGAGCGCTCGTTGCCCGCGATCACCGGCGCACTGGGGGCGGCTCAGTTGGGGCTGCACCTGCTCTTCCACCTCGCCCAGACGACGCGCGGGGCGGGCGGGCCGGGGATGACCGGGATGAGTGGCATGGCTGGCATGCCCGGCATGCCCGGCATGAGTGGCATGAGTGGCATGACCAAGGTGCCTGACCTGCCGGCAGCCGGCGCTCCCGTGGCGCCGCATGCTGTCGGTTGGGGCCACGCGCTGCTGCTCGGCCTCACTCCTGCCATGCTGGCCGGCCACCTGGCGGCCACCGTGCTGGCGGGCTGGTGGCTGCGGCAGGGCGAGGCGGCGCTCTGGCGGTTGGTCCGGCTCGCCGTTGCCACCGCTGAGGTCTGGGCGGTGGCGCCGCGCCGGGTACTCGCGCTCCACGCCGCGCTGCGCGAGGGACTCGGGGCGCGGTGGCGGCGTGCCGCCCGGCCGGTCCCGCCTCGCGCCGAGGCGCGGCGACTGCCGTCCGCGGCGCTGCTGCGGCACTGTGTGATCAGACGGGGACCGCCTGGCGGACCGGTCGGCTTGCGACCCCTCCGCCAGTCCTGATCACCGCCGCACGCACCGCCGCCCACTCGGGTGGGCGTGAGCGTGCCATGCCCCAGTACGGAGAACACATCCTCATGCGCAGGTCTCCAAAGTCCCGTTCCCGTTCCCGCGCCCGTCGCGCCGCCGCCGTCGCCGCGCTCGCCGGCGCCGCCGTGTTGCTGGTCGCCGGACCCGCCTCGGCGCACGTCACCGTCCAGCCGCCGAGCGTCGCGAAGGGCGCCACCGACCAGACGTTCGCGTTCCGCGTCCCCAACGAGGAGGACAGCGCCAACACGGTGAAGGTCGAGGTCGACTTCCCGACCGACCACCCGATTCCCTCGGCGCTGGTCGCGCCCGTGCCCGGCTGGACCGACCAGATCCAGACCACCAAGCTCGCCACCCCGATCCACACCGACGACGGCGACATCACCGACGTCGTCTCGCAGATCGTCTGGACCGGCGGCCAGATCACGCCGAACCACTACCAGGACTTCACGGTCGACTTCGGCGCCCTGCCGGACGGCACCGACCAGGTGGTCTTCAAGGCGCTGCAGACGTACAGCGACGGCAACATCGTGCGCTGGATCGACCTGCAGAAGCCCGGCCAGCCGGAGCCCGCGCACCCGGCGCCGGTGCTGAAGCTGACCGATCCCACCGCCGCTGCCGCCACCGTGGCGGCGCCGAAGAGCGGCAGCGACTCCACCGCCCGCGCGCTCGGCATCGCCGGCATCGTGGTCGGCGTGCTCGGCGCGGTGGCCGGGGTGCTGCTCGGCCGGCGTGGCAAGGGCGGTGGCGGCGACACCTCCGTGGCCTGATGCCCGCACCCGCCCTTCGCCGATCCGGCCGGTGTCCAGGTCAGGGCCGGGCCAGGCGGCGTTCGCCGGCGGCGCCGGTCTCGTAGGGCAGCTCGTAGTGGGCGAAGACTGCCGGCTCGTCCTCGGCCGGCAGCACGGCGTCGGTGCCGATCGACGGGGCGTCCTTGACCTGGTTGCGGGGGTACTGGACCTTCAGGTAGCCGGGCCCGACGGTGGCACCGGCGAGCGGGACGAACGCCAGGCGGTGCCGGGTCAGCAGGCCGACGGTGACGGTGGCGAAGGCCGGCAGATCGGTGCGGGTGTCGACGTAGATCGCCTCCAGCGGGCCGATCTTGCGGCCTTCAGGGTCGACCACGTCGTGGCCTCGCCACTCCCTGATGTCCTCTGGCTCGAACACCGTGTGACCCTCCTCATCGCGTGCGGCCGGGACCGAGCGGACCGATCGGGCCGGCCGTTCCATCGTCACGCGCCCGCGCCCGGGTGGCGCGCCGAGGCGCGCGGGCGCTGTGAGCGCGCAACGGTCGGCGCCGTGCAACACACCCGACACCGGAGGTCGTTCCGGCAGGGGGCCGTGGCGGGGGCTAATGGCGGTACGACCTCGGAACACTCCGGTGGTCGGTCGTGACTCTCCGCTCTCCGGCCCCCCCCAGGGTCCAGTCTCCTGAAGGAACGTCATGTCCAGCCTGGTGAACCCCGTGCTCGCGCGGGTCCTCGTCTCCGCCTTCCAACTGTCCGACGACGCGCTGCTGCCGACCGCGACGCTGGAGGAGCTGGGCCTCGACTCGCTGGCCGTCGTCGAGCTCAGCGACATCCTCGCCGAGGAGCTCGGCGTCGCGATCGTCGACGGCGAGCTGGCCGCGGCGGCGTCGCTGGGCCGGATCGGCGAGCTGCTCGGTGAGCTGTCCGGTGCCGACCGTGACGCCACGGCGCAGCTGCCGTGAGCGCGGAGATCGCCGTCACCGGGGTCGGCGTGGTCAGCCCCGCCGGGATCGGGGCCCAGGCGTGCTGGCGGCAGGTCTGCCTGGGCGCGCCCACCGCTGCCGTCGACCCCGAACTGCGCGGACTGCGACCGGACTTCTCCTGCCGGGTGCCCGAGTTCGACGCCGCCGCGCGGCTCGGCGCCGGCCTGGCCAGGCGGACCGACCGGTTCACCCGGTTCGCGCTGCTCGCCGCCCGGGAGGCCGTCACGCAGGCCGGCCACGACCCGGCGGGCTGGGATCCGGCGGGCTGGGACGGCACGAGGGTCGCCGTGGTGACCGGCTCCGCCTTCGGCGGGGTGGGCACGCTGGTCCGGCAGGCCGGGGTGCTGGCCGAGCGTGGCGCCGGGCGGGTCTCGCCGCTCACCGTGCCGCTGGTGATGGCCAACATGAGCGCCGGGCAGCTCTCCGCCGCGTTCGGCGCGCGCGGGCCCAGTCTGGCCGTCGCGACCGCCTGCGCCTCCGGTGCCACGGCGCTCGGGGTGGCCCGCGATCTGCTGCGGGCCGGAGCCTGCGACGTGGCGCTGGCCGGCGGCACCGAGGCGGCCGTCGACCGGCTGACGGCCGCCGCCTTCGCCCGCCTGGACGCGCTCGCGCCGGGGCACCAGGACCCAGCGGGCGCGTCCCGCCCGTTCGACGCCGAGCGGCGCGGCTTCGTGCTGGCCGAGGGCACGGCGATGCTGGTCCTGGAGCGGCTCGCCGACGCTCGGGCGCGCGGGGCGCGGGTGCTCGCCCGGCTGGTCGGCTACGGCGCCGCCGCCGACGCCTACCACCCGACGACCCCGCACCCGGCCGGGCTCGGTCTGGAACTCGCGCTGCGCCGCGCGCTGGCGGACGCGGGTGCCCGACCGGACGAGGTCGACCATGTCAACGCGCACGCGACCGGGACGCCGCTCGGTGACCTGGCCGAGGCGCGGACCCTGCACCGGCTGTTCGGCGCCACGCCGGTCACCGCCACCAAGGGCGCGCTCGGCCACACCCTGGGCGCGGCCGGCGCGATCGAGGCCGTGCTGACCGTGCTGACGGTGGCCGAGGGGCTGATCCCGCCGACCGCCAACCTGGTGAAGCAGGACCCCGAGATCGAGCTGGACGTGGTGCGCGACGCGCCGCGGCCGGCTCGGATCGAGCTCGCGCTGAGCGACTCGGCCGGCTTCGGCGGGCAGAACGCGGTCCTGGCCTTCGCGGCGGCCTGAGCGCCCGGACGACCCCACGGACGAACGCACGGACGACCCCACGGATGAACACACGGATGAGGACGCTGATGAGTACCCGGCCGAAGGTGCTGCTGGTGCCGGGGATCGGATCGCTGGTGCCCGGCAGCCTCGCTCCACACGCTGGTCGGCCGCCGGTGCGCGAGCTGCTGGCCCGGCTGGCGGCGCTGCCGCCGGGGGCGGCGGCTGCCGCGCTGCTCACGGGCGCGGTCGACCGGGCCGCGCCGCCGCCGGACGAGGTGTGCGCCCAACTGGCCGGCTACGCGCAGGCGGTCGCGTTCTGCGCGATGGCCGGGACCTGGCCGGTGCGGGCAGTGCGGCCGGAGCGGGCGGTCCGGACGGTGCTGCTCGGGCACAGCCTGGGCGAGCTCGCCGCCTTCGCGGCCGCCGGTGTGCTGACGTTCGAGGACGGTGCGCGGCTGCTGCTGGCCTGCCTGCGCCTGCGGGCCGAGCTGGGGGCGCCGGCAGGCGGGTTGCTGGTGCTGCGGCTGCCGGCCGCCTCGGCCGGGCTGCTGCTGGCCCGGGCCGAGCTGCCGGGGCTGGTGCTGGCCTGCGACAACGGCCCCGAGCAGAGCGTGGTCGGCGGACCGCGGCCGGCCGTCGAGGCGCTCGCGGCGCTGGCCAGGGCCGACGCCGTCACCTGCACCCTGCTGCCCACCCGCACGCTCTTCCACAGCCCTGAGCTGGCACCGGTCGCGCGCCGGGTCCGGGCGCTGGCCGAGACGGTGGCGTTCCGGGCGCCCCGGGTGCCGGTGCACGACCCGCTGTCCGGCCGGCCGTACCGGTCGGCCGCGGAGTTCCGTGACGGGGTGACCCACCATCTGGTGCACCCGGTCCCGTTCCGTCGTTGCGTGGCTCTGCTGCGGGCGGCCGGCGTCGCCGAGTTCGCGGAAGCCGGACCGCGCGCGCTGCTCAGCCGGTTGACGGCCGAGCAGCGGGACGTGGCGGTCAGGCCGGGGTGAACGGGCTGGGCGGCTTGGGGATGCCGGCCAGGCCGCCGTCGGGGACCGAGACGCCGCCGTCCAGCAGCAGGGCGTGGCCGGTCAGGTAGCCCGCGGCGGGGGAGGCGAGGAAGAGGGCGGCGGCGGCCACCTCGGCCGGCTCGGCCCAGCGGCCGAGCGGGACGTGGGCCAGCAGCCAGTCGCTGAGCGGGCCGTTGGTGTGCGCGAAGGCCGTCATGTCGGTGCGGGTCCAGCCCGGGCACAGGGCGTTCACCCGGATGCCCTGGCGGGCCCAGCCGACCGCCAGGCTGCGGGCCAGCGAGACCTGGGCCGCCTTGGAGGCCGCGTACGCCTCCATCATGGGCGTGCCGATCACCCCGGCCACCGAGGACATCAGCACCAGGTTGCCCGCTTCGCTCGCCGCCAGGTGCGGGTGCGCGTGGCGGCAGAGCGCGGCGGTGGCGTTCAGGTTGATCGCCACCACCTCGTCCCAGGCCTGTTGCGGCAGTTGCTGAAGCGGCGTCAGCAGTGGTGCGCCGTCCGGTTGCGAGGGCAGGATCCCGGCGTTGTGCACCACCAGGTCCAGACCGCCGAGCAGCCGGGCCGCCTCGTCGACCACCCAGCCGGGCTCCTCTGGTATCGCCAGGTCCCCGGGCACCAGGACCGCCGGGGTGCCGAGCGCCGCGACCTGCTCGGCGGTCGCCTTCAGCGCCTGCGCGCTGCGGGCGCTCAGCGCCAGCCGGGCGCCGGCCTGGGCGAAGGCGACGGCCACCGCGCGGCCGATCCCGCGCGAGGCGCCGGTGATCAGCGCACGGGTGTTGTCGAGGCGGAAGCTGTTGAGCGTGCTCATGCGGGGCTCCTCGGTGGTGAGAGTGGTGAGAGTGGTGAGAGTGGTGACCGTGGTGCTGGTGGGGCTGCTGGCGCTGGTGGTTCCGGCAGGGCGATGGCCGGGGCGCCGGTCCAGGTCAGCAGGGTGCGGCCCCAGGTCAGGCCGGCGCCGAAGACGCAGATCAGGACCTTGGCCCCGGCGGGCAGCGCCCGCGTGGCGGCGGCCGAGGCGAGCGCGAACGGGGCCGAGGCGGCGCCGATGTTGCCGGTCCGGTCCCCGGTGACGATCAACCGTTCGGCCGGGACGCCGATCTCGGCACCGAGCCGGCGCAGCAGCACCGGGTTGGGCTGATGGGCGATGACCGCGTCGATCGCGTCGAGCTTCAGCCCGTGCTCCTGAAGGCACTCGGCGACCAGCCGGGGGAAGACCACGGTGATGAAGTCGCGCACGGCCCGGCCGTCCATGTGGATCCGGTGGCCGCCGTCGGCCAGGCTGGCCGGCCCGGCGGGTCGGCGGCTGCCGCCCGCCGGGATCAGCACGTGGTGGGCGCCCCGGCCGTCCGAGCCGAGCCGGAAGCCGTGGAAGCCGGTGCCCGGCGGCACTTGGCCGAGCACGGCCGCCGCCGCGCCGTCGGCGAAGAGCACGGCGGTGCCCCGGTCGGCCGGGTCGATGAACTTGGAGTAGGCCTCGACGCCGACCACGGCGGCGTACCGGGTCCCGGGGTCGGCGCCCAGCCAGTCGTGGGCGACCTTGGTGGCGAAGAGCCAGCCGGAGCAGGCGGCGCTCACGTCCAGCGCGGTCGCGCGCTCGGCCCCCGTCAGGGCCTGCACCCGGCAGGCGGTGGCCGGGCCCAGCTCGTCCGGTGTGGAGGTGGCGACGATCAGCAGCCCGAGGTCCGCCGGGCCGATCCCGGCGGCCAGACAGGCGGCCCGCACGGCCTGGGCGGCCAGGTCGGAGGCGGCCTCGCCGGGTGCGGCGACGTGGCGTCGGCGCACCCCGGTCCGCTCGGTGATCCAGGCCGCGCTGACCCCGGCCGCGGCGGCCACCGCCTCGTTGCCGCGCACCTCGGCGGGCAGGTAGCTGCCCATGCCGAGGATGCCGATGGGCGTGCGGTTCACCGGGCACCTCGTGGCCAGTCGAGCGCCGCACCGAGTGCGGCGGCGTAGTCGGGCGCGCCGAGCGGGACGTCGGCTCCGGCGGCGCCGGGGTCCAGGGCTTCGGCGATCGCGGGCAGTTGTGGGGTCAGCTCGTCGCAGAGCTGGTCCATGGCGGCCGGCAGCCGTCGGGCCGCGCCGGGCGTGAGCAACTCGGCGGCGAGCAGCGGGCCGGACAGGCGGCGGGCCTGGACCAGGCCGTACAGGGCGGCCAGGGTGGTCAGCGGGTCCCGGGGGCCGGCGGTGGCGGGCTCGGTGGCCGAGGCCGGCGCCGCGGCGACCGCGTCGGCGGCCAGGCCCTGCGCGGCGACCTCGCCGAGCCGCAGCGCCTGGTCCAGCAGCGGGTTCCACAGCGTCAGGTCGCGGGTGCCCTGCGCCTCGTGGCGTCGCAGGTCGGCGTGGAGCTCGGCGGCCAGCCGGTGCCGCAGCACCGCCGCCGCGCGCGGCCACCAGGCGGGGTCGGTGAGGTCGGTCGGGGGTGGTGGCGGCGCCTGGTCCGGCGGTCGCTCCGCCAGTGCGCGGCCCGCGTCCAGCAGGATCAGCGTGTTGTCGCCGCCCGCGTTCTCGAACGCCCGGGCCAGACCCAGGTAGCCGGACAGCCGGTTGATCGCGAAGAAGCCGGACACCCCGCAGCGGTGCTGGCACTCGCCGACCAGCCGCGCGGTGCTGCGGGTGGCCAGCGCCTTGTGCAGGGCCAGCGACGGGTCGACCGCCGCCCAGGGCGAGAAGGTCATGGCATGCGAGGCGCCGACGCTCGGCGCTCCCGCCGCCCAGCCGGCCAGCGCCTGCGCCGCCGCCCGGCGCAGCGCCAGGGCCTCGGCCAACGCACCGAGCACGGCGTGCTGTTGGGTCCGGTAGGCGAGCACAGGGGCGCCGGGTGCCAGGCCGCCGTGCGAGCGCCGGCTCACGCTGAAGCGCCAGGTGAGGACGGCGCTGCGTGCGGCCAGCGCGGCCATCGCGGACGGCAGGGTGGCCCAGAGCGCCTGGCCGACGCTCAACGTCCGCCGCAGCCGCGCCTGGGCCCCGCCGACCGCGTCGTGGAGCGTCCCGTCGGGGGTCAGGACGGCGCCGTCCCGCAGCCAACTCCGGTACGGCAGCCGGAGCTGCTGGAAGCGGACGGCGGCGTAGGGCAGCGGCAGCGCGTCGAGCGTGATGGGGCTGGAGATCGACACCCCGGGGACCGGCCGGCCCCGCTCGTCGGTGAGGTCCACCAGGAAGGAGAACACCCCCGCGTCCTGGCCGGCGCAGATCAGCCGGGCGCAGACCGCGGCCTTCTGCGGCAGGCCCCGGGCGGCGACGCTGGAGAACTTCGCGGCTCGCGGGTCGGGCGTGTGCAGCGTGAACTCGCGTGCCGCCGGGTCGAATCGGGCCGTGGTCCGGATGCCCAGGTGGCTGCTCGCGTCGCCCAGCTCGGTCACCAGGAACGACCCCTTGGCGCGGGCGTGCGCGAGGTCCCCGCCGGGGTCGGCGTCGGGCGAGCCGAGCAGCGCCACCGATCCGGCGCACAGGATGTAGTGGGAGAGGAAGGTCTGGTAGAGCGGCGGGTCGGCCAGCGCGGTGGCCGCGCTGAGCGCGGCCAGCAGGGCGGGGTCGGCGAGCACCTCGGCGGCCGGCGGTAGCGTCGCGGCGAGTTGACGGAGCATCAGATGGGCGCTGAGGTCGTCGGCCAGCGGGTCCGGCTCGGTGGCGAGCCGGCGGCTCTTCAGCAGGCCGGCGAGCCGGTCGGTGAGCTGGGCGGCGAGTTGTTCGGTGAGTTGTTCGGTGGGCTCGGGGTCGTCGATCGGGTTCGGCCGGCCGCTGATCGGTGTCATCGGTTTCATGGCGCTGCCCTTCGGGCGGGGTCGGTCTGCGTCGCGGCGGCATCGCCGCCGATCGCGGTGCTGGGGCTGATCCGGTTGCGGCTGGTGGGGAAGTTCAGCTCGGCCAGCGGTGCGCGGGCCTCGGCGGCCGGCACGACGCGCCGGATGCTCCCGCTCAGCGCCTGCCCGGTGCCGGTCTCCAGCACGAGCGTCCCCGGGCCGACCGCCCGGCGCAGGACCGGTGGCAGCTCGGCGGGGCGGACCAGGCAATTGGCCAGCGCGCGCGGCAGGTCGCTGGTCGGGGCGTAGGCCCGGCCGGCCACCGCGGAGTGGACCGGCAGCCGCACCGGTGCGAACGGCAGCGAGCGGGCGTAGGCCTCGAACTCGGCGGCCTGCCGGTGCAGTCCCGGGTGGTGCGCGCGAAACGGCAGCCGCAGCCGGGTCGTCTCGATCCCCGCGGTCCGAGCCGCCCGCTCGGCGTCCAGCAGGGCCGCCGGCGGTCCTGAAACCACCGTCTCGCCAGGGTCGTTGACGCAGGCGACGACCACCTCGCGGGCTCCGCACCGGGCCAGCAGCGCGCGCACGCGAGGGGCCGAGGCGTGCAGCACGGTCAGTCCGCCGTCCGCGCTGTGCAGCAACTGGCCCAGCCGGCAGGAGAGTCGGGCACCGTCCGCGACCCGCAGCGCACCGGCGGCGGTCAGCGCCGGGATCTCGCCGAAGCTGACCGCGAACAGCCGGTCGGCCGGCAGCCCGCGCCCGCTCAGGAGCCGGTGGACGGCCAGGCAGACGCCGAACAGGGCGAGTTGGGCCGTGCCCGGCGCCTCGGCGGCCAGTGTGGCACCGCTCGGCGGGGTGGAGTCGAGCAGCCGGGGCCCGAGCGGCCGGACGTCGAACTCCGCGCCGACCGGGTCAGCGACGCCGAAGACCTCGGCCACCGCCGTTCGCAGCTGCGGGAGAGCCGCCAGCGCGCGAGCCAGCGGGGAGAGCGGGAAGTCGCCCTGGCCGGGGAAGGCGTGGACGATCGGCCGCCGGACCGCGCGGTCACCGGGACGGGGCATGGCGGTCGCTCCTTCGGGTGCTGGGTCTGGCCGGTGGGTGAGGGCAGGTGGTGAGGCCGGCTCGGTGGCGCCGGGCGATGGTGTCGGCCGGTGCTGCCCAGCCAACAGCACCGCCGTCGGCCGCCGGGGCCGGCCGGCGGGGCCAAGGTGTTGAGCGCGGACGGACGTTGCGCGACCGACCCGGCTGATGGTGCGTCAGATGGGTTCGCTCCGGCGCACGGGCGGATCGCCGGTGTCGGCCCGGCGGCGCCGCACGCCTGCCGGTCTCTCCACGCGCCACTCGCGCCGTGATCGTGCGCGGTACCACCCTGGGGTGTGAGAGCGCAGGGCGCTCGGTCGCCTCCCACAAGGACAGCAGCGATGACCGCTACCCGTGTCCCCAACCAGCACCTGCGCGCCCTGCTGGCCGAAGCCGGCTGGAGCGGCGAGGAGTTGGCCAGAGCCGTCAACCGGGCCGGGGCGGCCGACGGCTACCGGTTCCGCTACGACCGCACCGCCGTCGCGCACTGGCTCAGCGGCTCGCGCCCCGCCGCCCCCGTCCCGGCGCTGGTCGCCGAGGTGCTCTCCCGGACGCTCGGCCGCACGGTCGAGGTGGCCGACACCCGGCTGGCCCGCCCGTCCGGCCGCACCGCGGCGGCGGCCGGGACGCCGGAGCAGGGGACCGCCGAACCGATCGGCGCGTTGCTGGCCCGCCTGGCCGAGGCCGCCGCCGACCCGCCCGGCGTCGCCGGTCCGGTCTACTCGCTGGCCCGTCGCCTGATTCCCGCCTACCCGGCCCCTGCCGGGGTCCGCCTGCTGCCGCCGGCCGCGCCCGCGTCCTCGGCGGCCACCCGGGTCGGCGGCGCCCACCTGCGCCTGGCCCGCGACCTGACGGCGCTCCTGCTGGTCGCCGACGAGGCGCTGGGCGCCGACCGTTGCCGCCCGGTGCTGACCGGCCTGCTCGCCACGGTGCTGTCCGACTGGCTGCGGGCCCCGGCCGCGCCCGCCGTGCGGCGTGAACTGCTGCTCGTCACCAGCCGGCTGTCCTACCTGGCCGGCTTCGGCTGCTTCGACGGCCAGCGCCAGGGCGCGGCCCAGGCGTACTACCGGCTGGCCGGGCAGCTGGCCGCCGAGGCGGCCGACCCCCGGCTGCACGCCATCGCGCTGCGCGGCCTCAGCGTGCAGGCCCACTACCTCGGCCGTCGCCGCCGGGCCCGCGAGCTGGCGGACGCTGCCGGCGCCCATCTGGCACTGCTGACGCACCGTCAGAAGGCTTTCGTGCTGGGTCAGCAGGCGCTGGGCGCGGCCGGCTGCGGTGACCGGGCCACCGCCTTCGCCCAACTCGCGCGGGCTCAGCGCTCCTTGGAACGCGCGGAACCCGCGTCGCTGGATCTGGCCGGCTACCACTGGGCCGCCTACGCGCACCAGGAGGCCGAGGTGCTCGCCGCTCTCGGCGACACCGCGGGCGCGGTCCGGTCGCTGACCCGTTCGCTGCGCGAACGCCCACCCGGCGAACGCCGGGCCCGTGCCACCACCAACGCGCGCCTCGCCCAACTCCTGCTCGACCGCGGCCTGCTCGACCGCGCCTGCGCCACCTGGCACGCCGTGCTGGACGACTACCCCCTGCTCGCCTCCGCCCGGCTGCGCACCGCCGTCACCACCATGCACGCCCGGCTGCGGCCGCACGCGGGGAGCCCGGCGGTGCGGGCACTGCTGACCCGGGCGGCGCTGGTGGTGGGCGTGGCGGGGCAGCTGGCGTCCGGCGGCTGACCGGCACCGCCGCCCGTTGGGTGTCTCAGAAGAGTGCCTGCTGCGCGCCCGTCGGCGCCGGGCGGCGGCGGTCGGCCAACAGCAGGCCGGCGCACGGGGCGTCCTGGCCGGCAGTGAGGGTCCAACCGGCCAGCCGGCGGGTGTCCAGCAGGAGTGGCTGCGGGTCGGCGGGGGTGTCGAGGAAGAGGTGCCGGCCGATCGGGGCGCGCAGCTCGCCGCTGAGCGTCGCGCCGTCGCTGAGGGCGGTGATGGCGCGGTAGGCGGCCGGGGCGCCCGCCGTCAGGCCGAAGAGCGGGCGCTGATCGACCACCGGGTGCTCGGGGTAGCGGTCCAGGGCATGGCCGGCCAGCAGCTCCAGGGCCCGGGCGCGGCCGGCAGTCAGCTCCTGGTGCGCGCTGCGCTGCTCCGGAAGGCGCCACCAGTGCTCGACCTTCGTGCGCACCGGGAAGCGCTCACGGGCGATCCGGGCGCCGGAGACGGTCAGTTCGGCGCGGCGGACGGCCGGCAGCGGGCCGCCGGCGAGGATGGTGAACGCGATCGCCGCCTGTTCGGCGAGCCGGCTGGTGCCGCGATGGGCGCCGGTGAGGCCGACCTTGAGCAGGCCGGTGCCGAACCACGCCAGGTAGAGGCGGTAGTCCCGCCCGTCGTCCAGCACCTGATCGCGGGCCAGCCGCAGGCCGTGGTCCGCGCTCTGGCAGGCCGGGCACTGGGCACTGGCTGCTGCGGGCTCGACGGTGGCGCCGTGCGGGCAGGGCCGCTGCCCGACCTCGCTGCCGAGCCAGGCGCCGACACACCGCCGCGGACCGAGCAGGCGCCAGCTGACCCGAGTCCCGGCGGTGAGTTCGCGGACGTGCTCGCGGGTGCCGCAGGTGGCCGTCAGGGCTGCTCGGGCGCCGTCCCAGCGCAGCCCGTGGGCGAGCCAGCCGCTCATCGGCTCCGCACCGCCTTTCGCTGGTCTGCCGTCGCGCTGTCGTGCTCTTGCGGTCTCGTGCTCTCGTGCTCTCGTAGTGCGGGTGAGGCTACCGTCCGGCACTGACAGCTCAGCTGGGAATGGGCCGCCGAGTGTCGGGGCGCGCTGCTACGCTGGTCAACATGAGCTTCCTGAAGCATGCCGCAGAGACGACGACGCCGGACCAAGTCCCGGCGCGCTGACAGCTGCTTCTGTCCGACCAGCCCCGGGGCGAGTGCCCCGGGGCTTCGTCGTACCGGCACTCGCTCCACCATCGCGAGGAGTGCCCACCATGAACGACCAGCAGCGCCAAGACGTCTGTGACCGCGACCGCCCCGACCACCGCAAGCTCGGCCGCGAGCTGGAACTGTTCGACACCGACCCGCTGATCGGCGCCGGCCTGCCCTACTGGCTGCCCGCGGGGGCCGCCGTGCGGCACGCGCTGGAGGAGTACGTGCGCGAGCTCGAGCGCCGGGCGGGCTACCGGCACGTCTACTCGCCGGTGCTCGGCAAGCGTGAGCTGTACGAGATCTCGGGCCACTGGGCGCACTACCGCGAGGACATGTTCCCGCCCATGGAACTGGGCGGCGACGAGGTGGTGCTGCGGCCCAGCCTCTGCCCGCACCATGCGGTGATCTTCCGCTCCCGGGCCCGCAGTTACCGCGAACTCCCGCTGCGGATGGCGGAACTGGGCGGCATGTACCGCGCGGAGCGGTCCGGGGTGCTGGGCGGGCTGACCCGGGTCCGGTCGATCCAGCTCAACGACGCGCACATCTTCTGCACCCTGGACCAGGTCGCCGAAGAGGCCAGGGCCGCGCTGGGGTTGATCCGCGAGGCCTATCGGGCCCTCGGCATCGAGGCGGTGCGCTACCGCCTCTCGCTGCCCGGCGCCGGGAACAAGTACGTGGCCGACCCGGCGATGTGGCAGCGCGCGGCCGACCTGCTGGTCGGTGTGCTGGCGGAGGCCGGGATCGACTACGAGAGCGCGGAGGGCGAAGCCGCGTTCTACGGGCCGAAGATCGACGTGCAGATCGCCGACCCGGCCGGGCGCGAGGCGACCCTCTCCACCATCCAGGTCGACTTCCACCAGCCCGCCCGGTTCGACCTGCGGTACATCGGGCCGGACGGCGCCAAGCACCGTCCGGTGATGGTGCACCGCGCGGTGATCGGCAGTGTCGAACGGGCGGTCGCGCACCTGATCGAGCAGCACGCGGGCGCCTTCCCGGCCTGGTTGGCGCCGGTGCAGCTGGTCGCGCTGCCGGTCGGTGACGCCGAGCTGCCGGCCGCCGCGGCGCTGGTCGAGCGGTGCCTGGCAGCCGGACTGCGCGCCGAGTTGGCGGATCCGGAGGAGGGCAGCCTGGGGGCCAGGATCCGGGCTGCCCGGCTGGTGCCGTACCAGGCGGTGATCGGTGGGCGGGAGGCGGTCGCGGGGTCGGTCGCGCTGCGGCTGCGGGACGGGCGCCGGCCGGCCGAGCTGCCGGTCGCCGGGGCGGTCGCCCGGATCCGGCAGGCGGTGGTGGCGCGGCGGATCGAGCTCTGGGACGACGCGGCGCGGGCTGACCAGGTAGCGATCGGCCGCCGCCCCGGCTGAACAGGTAGCGATTGGGAAGATCGGCAGGTGATCTGATGAACAGTCAGCTATCGTGCCAGGTCGGCGAGTCGACGGGCGACTGTCAGTGCCGGGTGCAAGGCTGGGCGGCGCCAGAGAGTAACCAGTCACCCATCAGCTCTTGAGAGGGCAGGCGCCATGCTCACCACCGACTTCGTGCCCGGCTCCCCGTGTTGGATCGATCTCGGCGCGCCGGATCTCGCCGCCGCCATCGCGTTCTACCAGGCGGCGCTCGGCTGGGAGGCCGAGTCCGCCGACCCGGAGGCGGACGGTTACAGCCTCTTCCGGGTGGCCGGCAAGGCGGTCGCCGCCGTGGGGCGGCTCACCGAGCCGGGCGCCCGGTCGGCCTGGACGATCTACTTCAGCACCCCTGATCTGGACGCGCTGACCGAGGCCGTCCGGCAGGCCGGCGGCGTCGTGCGGCTCGCCCCGACCGAGGCCGGCAAGGAGGGGCGGCTGGCCCAGTTCACCGACCCGCAGGGCGGCCAGTTCGCGGCCTGGCAGTCGACCGGCATGCCGGGCTTCGAGCTCGCCGACGAGCCCGGCGCTCTCTGCTGGACCGAGCTCTACACCATCGACGCGGCCGGCGCGAAGCGCTTCTACGGCGGCCTCTTCGGCTGGCAGACCACCGACGTCCCGATGCCCGGCGCCGAGGGGACGTACACCCTGCTGGCCCCCGCCGCCCTGCCGCCGGAGCGACAGTTCGGCGGCCTGCTGGAGCTGGCGCCCGAGGACCTCCCGCTGACCGGCGGCCTGCCCTACTGGCACCCCGTCTTCACGGTGGCCGACTGCGACGCGACGGTCGCCAAGGTCACCGCGCACGGCGGCACCCTCCAGATGGGTCCGGTCGACGCCCCGAACATCGGTCGGATGGCGGTCTGCGTCGACCCGGCGGGTGCGGATTTCGTGGTGCTCACGCCGCCGAAGGGCTGATCGGGAAGCGGCTTCCACTCTGCTGACGGACCGTCAGAGTTCCGGTGCCAGCTGGGCCCAAGGCCGTTCGGCCTCCAGTTGGGTGGCGAGCGCGAGCAGCGTGCCCTCGCCACCCAGCGGGCCGACGAACTGGACGCCCAGCGGCAGCCCGTCCGGGGTCCGGTAGGTCGGCACGCTCATCGCCGGCCGGCCGGTGAGGTTGGCCAGTTGGGTGTACGGCGTGGCCGACAGGTTGGCGATCACCGCGCGTTCCCAGGCCTTGGTGCCGACCAGGGTTCCCAGGAGCCCCAGCCGCAGCAGCACGGAGGCCACCGCGCGGACCGGTCGGGGCGTGTCGAGTTCGCCGATCCGGACGGCGGGCCGGGCCAGCGTCGGGGTGAGCAGCAGGTCGTACCGGGAGTGGAAGGCGGCCAGCTCGCGGTTGTAGCTGTTCCAGCGCTGGTGGGTCGCGTAGTAGTCGGGCGCCCGCAAGGCGCGACCGGCGGCGGCCAGCACGTGGGTGTCCAGCTCGAAACCGTCCCGACCCGCGCCGGTGGTCCGGCGGATCTCGTCCACGGTGTGGGCGAGTTGGACGCACCACATGGACAGGAAGTCGAGCGCCAGGCGGTGCTCGTCGATGCCGGTCTCGGCGGGCTCGACGTGGTGGCCGAGCGCGCCGAGCAGCTCGGCGGCGTCCTCGACGGCGGCCACGGCCTGCGGGTGCACCGCGGTGCCGAGCGGGGAGCGGGTGCTGAAGCCGATCCGCAGCCGCTCGGGCGCCCGGCGGGCGAGTTCGGCGTACGGCGTGGCGGGGCGGGCGGTGAGGTAGGGACCGCCCGGGTCGGAAGCGGCGGTGAGCACGTCGAGCATCGCCGCCGAGTCGCGCACGCTGCGCGAGAGCACTCCGTCGGTCGCGGCGCCCATCAGGTGCTCGGCGGCCAGCGGTCCGGCCGGGACCAGACCGCGCCCCGGCTTGAGGCCGAAGAGCCCGCAGCAGGCGGCCGGTATCCGGATCGAGCCGCCGCCGTCGTTCGCCCCCGCCATCGGCACGATGCCGGCGGCGACGGATGCCGCCGACCCGCCCGAGGAGCCGCCGGGAGTGCGGGCCAGGTCCCACGGATTGCGGGTCGGGCCGTTCGCCTCCGGCTCGGTGATGCCCTTGGCGCCGAACTCCGGCGTGTTGGTCTTGCCGAACACCACCAGCCCGGCCGCCAGCCAGCGGCTCACCACCTCGCTGTGCCGCTCGGCAGGGCGGTCGCGCAGCGCCCGGCAGCCGCTGCCGGTGGGCAGCCCGGCGTAGTCCTGCATCAGGTCCTTGAGCAGGAACGGCACCCCGGCGAACGGCCCGGTCAGCGGGCCGGCGGCACGGCTCCTGGCCGGCTCGTGCATCGGCCGCACGATGGCGTTCAGCCTGCCGTTGACGGCCTCGGCCCGGGCGATCGCCAGCTCGAGCAACTCGGCCGCGGTCACCTCACCCGCGGCGACGAGCCCGGCCAGGCCCACGGCGTCGTGGCTGCGGTACTCGGTGTAATCCACTGGGCGGTCCTCCGGGACGGACGGTGACGGGTCGTCGGGGATCGTACGCGTGGCCGCCCGTCGTCAGGAAGGGCACCGGCGCTGCCCGGCGGTGCTCGTGGTGACCTGGCCGTACCTACCGCGTCGCGCAGTACGCCGGCTGAGCGGACGGGGCTCAGGCCGCGCGGGCCCGGTGCAGCGAGGCGGCCTTGGCCAACGTGGCGAGGCCCCGGCCGTTCAGCGGACCGCCAACCGCCACCTGATCTCCCCGTCATGCCACTGGCCCGTGGGAGTGAGTCCGGCTGCGGTGGCGACGGCGGCGGATGCCTTGTGGTCGGGGTGGATGTGGGCGATGACCGTGTCCACCGGGTTGCTCTGGAGCCAGGTGACGAGTCCTCTGGCCGCTTCGGTGGCGATGCCGCGCCGTTGCCAGGGGCTCCCCACCACCCAGGCGATCTCCGCGGTGGCTGCGCGCTCGTCGGCGGTGACCGTCGCCTGTACGGTGCCGGTCAGGCAGGCTGCGGTGCGGAGTTGGATCGCCCAGTTGCACCAGGATTCGGCGGGGTCGGGTGAGCCGGCGACCCAGCGTTCGTAGCGGGCGCGCAGGGCCTGTGCAGTGTCCGGCGTGCCGCCGATGAAGGTGTGCAGGCCGGGGTCGGACAGTACGGTGGCCATCTCTTCGGCGTGCTCGACCTGCAGGGGCAGCAAGGTCAGCCGGTCGGTGTGGATGGTTTCGGGCCTGAGAGTGATCACGCTGCCTCCTGGTCGGAACGTGCGATGAGTATGCCGCCGGACAGGACCTAGGGGTGGCGCCAGGTGTGACGCTAGTAGGGCTTGGTCAGGTTCGTGTGGGTGTGGGTATGTCGCGGTGGCAGGTAGGGCATGCGCCGGCCCAGGTGGCGAGGAGTAACTGCAGCTC
>NZ_JBGCCO010000056.1:0-30989 GCF_041262605.1 Kitasatospora sp. GAS1066B | reverse complement strand
TCAGATCCGGCTCAGTGCCTTTTCCGCTTCGCTTTCCGCATTTCGCTTCCGGCCTTTCGGCTTTCCGCTGTCCCAGACTCTAGCAGAGTTTCTGTTTCGCAATTTCCTTCGAAAAGGGCATGCGGAACCGTCGCTCAGCTGTTCCAGGGGGTTTCGCCTCCGAACCACTCGCGCGGCCGGGGCAACTCGGAGAACATTACGCACCCGTGCCCCGAGAGTCAAACCGGCCCCGCGCAGCCGAGCTGCCCGGGGCCGGTTCACGGTGACGAGCGTCGTCAGACCTCGACCACGACCGGCAGGATCATCGGCCGGCGGCGGTAGTTGTCCGCCACCCACTTGCCGATGGTGCGGCGCACCAACTGCTGGACCTGGCGCACCTCCAGCACGCCGTTGTCGGCGGACTTGCGCAGCGCCTCCTCCAGCTTCTGCACCACCGGGCTGAACGCACCGTCGTCGATGCCGGAGCCGCGGGCCTGGATGGTGGGGCCGCTGACGATCTTGCCGCTGCTGGAGTCCACCACGACGAAGACCGAGATGAAGCCCTCCTCGCCGAGGATCCGGCGGTCCTTCAGCGAGGACTCGGTGACGTCGCCGACCGAGCTGCCGTCCACGTACACGTAGCCGGCCTGCACCTTGCCGACGATCCGGGCGACGCCGTCGACCAGGTCGACCACCACGCCGTCCTCGGCGATCACGGTGCGGTTCTTCGTGATGCCGGTCTTGATGCCCAGGTCGGCGCAGGCGCGCAGGTGGCGCCACTCGCCGTGCACCGGCATCAGGTTCTTCGGCTTGCAGATGTTGAAGAAGTACAGCAGCTCGCCCGAGGAGGCGTGACCGGAGACGTGCACCTTGGCATTGCCCTTGTGCACGACGTTGGCGCCCCAGCGGGTCAGGCCGTTGATCACCCGGTAGATCGCGGTCTCGTTGCCCGGAATGAGCGAGGAGGCCATGATCACGGTGTCGCCCTCGACGATCCGGATCTGGTGGTCGCGGTTGGCCATCCGGGAGAGCGCGGCCATCGGCTCGCCCTGCGAACCGGTGCAGACCAGCACGACCTCCTTGTCCGGTAGGTCGTCCAGCTGCTTCACGTCGACGATCAGGTTGCCCGGCACCTTCAGGTAGCCGAGGTCGCGCGCGATGCCCATGTTGCGCACCATCGAGCGGCCGACGAAGGCGACCTTCCGCTTGTACTCGTGCGCGGCGTCCAGCACCTGCTGGATGCGGTGCACGTGGCTGGCGAAGGAGGCGACGATGATGCGCTTGTCCGCGTTGGCGAAGACGTTGCGCAGCGCGGCGGAGATGTCCCGCTCGTGCGGGATGAAGCCGGGGACCTCGGCGTTGGTGGAGTCCACCAGCAGCAGGTCCATGCCCTCCTCGGCCAGCTTGGCGAAGGCGGGCAGGTCGGTGAGCCGGCCGTCCAGCGGCAGCTGGTCCATCTTGAAGTCACCGGTGGCCACGACCATGCCGGCGGGGGTGCGGACGGCGACCGCGAGGGCGTCCGGGATGGAGTGGTTCACCGCGATGAACTCGCAGTTGAACGGGCCGATCTGCTCGCGCTCGCCCTCCGCGACCTCCAGCACATAGGGCCGGATCCGGTGCTCGGTGAGCTTGGCCTCGATCAGCGCCAGGGTCAGCTTCGAACCGATCAGCGGGATGTCGGGGTTCTCCCGCAGCAGGTACGGGACGGCGCCGATGTGGTCCTCGTGCCCGTGGGTCAGGACGATGCCGTCGATCTTGTCGAGGCGGTCCCGGATCGAGGAGAAGTCCGGCAGGATCAGGTCGATGCCGGGCTGCTCGTCCTCGGGGAAGAGCACGCCGCAGTCGATGATGAGCAGCCGGCCGGCGTGCTCCAGCACCGTCATGTTGCGGCCGATCTCGCCGAGGCCGCCGAGCGGGGTGATCCGGATCGCGTTCGGCGCGAGCGCCGGGGGCGCACCGAGGTCGGGATGAGGGTGGCTCAAAAGACTCTCCTTCGCGCCGCGCGCCACATGCCCGGGGTTCTCCCGCTGACATATGGCGCGCGACTTCGCTAGGTACCTGTCAGGTCGGTCCGCTCGTCACCGAGCGGCTGGCTTGTTGTGCCTCGCGCCGGTCTTCTCCGGTCCAGCGGCGGATCCCCGGGTCTTGCGGCATCGGGGTCCGGCGAGCCGGAGGGCGCGCACGTCTTCTCGCTACAGGTGTACCCCGCCGGCGGCGAGATCCTCCTTCAATCGCGCGATCTCCTCGGGTGTGGCGTCCACCAGCGGCAGCCGCAGCGGACCGCCGGGGCGGCCCTGCAGGGTGAGGGCGGCCTTGCTGAGGATCACGCCCTGGGTGCGGAACATACCGGTGAAGACGGGGAGCAGGCTCTGGTGGATCGCGGTGGCCTCGGCGACCCGACCGGCGCCGAAGGCGTCGATCATGGCGCGCAGCCGGTCGGCGACCACGTGGGCGACCACGCTGACCACACCGACGGCCCCGACCGAGAGCAGCGGCAGGTTGAGGATGTCGTCACCGGAGTACCAGGCGAGCTCGCTGCGGGCGATCGTCCAGGCGGCGGCGCCGAGGTCGCCCTTGGCGTCCTTGTTGGCGACGATCCGCGGGTGCTCGCCGAGTCGGACCAGCGTCTCGTGGCTCAGCGCGACGCCGCTGCGCCCGGGGATGTCGTAGAGCATCACCGGCAGCTCGGTGGCGTCGGCGATGGCGACGTTGTGCCGGTAGAGCCCCTCCTGCGGGGGCTTGCTGTAGTACGGGGTGACCACCAGCAGCCCGTGGGCGCCGGCGGCCTCGGCCTGCCGGGCCAACTCCAGGCTGTGCGCGGTGTCGTTGGTGCCGACGCCCGCGATCACGTGGGCACGGTCCCCGACCGCCTCGAGCACGGCGCGCACCAGCTGCGCCTTCTCGGCGTCACTGGTGGTCGGCGACTCGCCGGTGGTGCCGTTGAGGACCAGGCCGTCGTTGCCGGAGTCCACCAGGTGGGCGGCCAGGCGCTGGGCGCCGTCGAGGTCGAGCCCGCCGTCGGCGGTGAACGGGGTCACCATCGCGGTGAGGACCCGGCCGAAGGGGGCGCGGGGTGTGGAGGTCGGAGCCATGGGTCCAAAAATACTCGTAGCCGATGAGGAGGCCGTGACTCCGGTCCATGGTTCGGACAGCGGGGGTCCTGACGGCCGGCCAGAATCCGGACAAACCATAGGATTCCGGTGCTACCTGCTCGGGGGTTCAAGCAGCACCGGAATCCGTGCCCTGAGCCTAGGGAGCGGCCGAATCGGTCGCAATCCAGACATCCCGGGCAAATACATCCATATGCCTATCGGCCCAGGTCAGGGTGCGACCCGGCCGTGCGCGTTGAAGGCCGCATGGGTGAGCGGCATCAGCTGCGCCCACTGGGCCTCCATCAGCTCCGCCACCATCTCGATCTCCCGCTGCGGGAAGCTCGGCACCTTCGCCCGCTCGTCCTTGGTCCGCAGCGACAGGAAGTGCATCAGCGAACGCGCGTTGCAGGTCGCGTACATGGAGGAGAAGAGACCCACCGGCAGCACCGCGCGGGCCACCTCGCGGGCGACGCCCTCGGCGAGCATCTCCTGGTACGCCTGGTACGCCTGCTGATACGAGCGCTGCATCGCCTCGGACGTGAGCTTGTACTGCTCGGGCGTGCCCTCGACGAACTCGTACTTGCCGGGCCGCCCCTGCTGCACGAGCCTGCGGTCCTCGCCCGGCACGTAGAAGACCGGCTGCAGCTCGCGGTAGCGCCCGCTCTCCTCGTTGTACGACCAGCCGCTGCGGTGCCGGTGGAACTCGCGGAAGACGAAGATCGGCGCGCTGATGAAGAAGGTCATCGAGTTGTGCTCGAAGGGGGTGCCGTGCCGGTCGCGCATCAGGAAGTTGATCAGACCCTTGGACTTCTCCGGGTCCTGCTGGACCGCCTCCAGGGACTGCTCGCCAGCGGTCGAGACCCGGGCGGACCAGACCACGTCCGAGTCGGCGGCGGCGCTGCGGACCAGCTCCACCGTGACATCGCTGCGGAAGGTGGGGGTGGCCGCTGCTTCGTCGGTCACGGGTTGCTCCTCAACTTGATCGCGTGGTGCATGGTCTTGCGGGCCCGCGGGGTGTCGCCGGCGTCAGCGTAGGCGACGGCCAGCCGGAACCAGACCCGCCAGTCCGCCGGTTCGGCCTCCGCCTCGGCCTGCCGCTTGGCGAAGATCTCGTCGGCCGAGTCGCGGTCGATCCGGCCGCCCGAGGTGCGGCGCAGCTCGTCCACCGGCAGCCCGCCCTCGGCCGCCAGCTCGCGGGACATCGCCTCGGTGGTGCGGCCGAAGCGGATGGTCTGGCGCAGGAACCAGACCCCGATGCCCGGGATGATGAAAGCGCAGACGCCGATGCCGATGCCGAACGGCTTGCCGGTGGCGATCAGCTGGACTCCCTCGGCCATGCAGACCAGGGCGACGAAGAAGAGGGTCGCGGCGAGGATGAAGAAGCCGGTGCGGGAACTCATCTGGTGCTCACCCGGCTCACAGGTCGAGGAAGTGTTCGAGGCCGAAGGTCAGCCCCGGCGTGTCCACCACCCGGCGCACGCCGAGCAGGATGCCCGGCATGAAGCAGCTGTGGTGCAGCGAGTCGTGACGGATCGTCAGGGTCTCGCCGGTGTCGCCGAGGAGCACCTCCTGGTGGGCCAGCAGGCCGCGCATCCGCACCGCGTGCACCGGCACCCCGTCCACGTCGGCGCCGCGCGCGCCGGGCAGGCCGTGCGTCGTCGGGTCCGACTGGCGGGGCAGGCCGGCCGCGTCGCGGGCGGCGGCGATCAGCTGGGCGGTGCGGGTGGCGGTGCCGGAGGGGGCGTCGGCCTTGCGGTCGTGGTGCAGCTCGACCACCTCGACCGACTCGAAGTAGCGGGCCGCCTGCTGGGCGAACCGCATGCTGAGCACCGCGCCGATCGAGAAGTTCGGCGCGATCAGCAGGCCGAGCTCGGGGTTGGCGGCCAGCCAGTGGTCGACCTCGGCGAGCCTGGCCTCGTCCCAGCCGGTGGTGCCGGTGACCACGTGGATGCCGTTGTGCAGGCAGAAGTCCAGGTTGCGCATCACCGCGTCGGGGTGGGTCAGTTCGACGGCGACCTGGGCGCCGGACTCGACCAGGGTCTTCAGCTCGGTGTCCCGGCCGAGGGTGGCGACCAGTTCCAGGTCCGCGGCGGCCTCGACGGCCTTGACCGCCTCGGAGCCGATCCGCCCGGTGGCGCCGATGACGGCCACTCGGAGAGTCATGGGGGTGTCCTTTCAGGCCAGGCAGCGACGGTTAGAAGAGCTCCGCGAGCTTGGCCGCCCGCTTGTCGGTGATCGGCCCGATCAGGGCCAGCGAGGGCCGGTGGGCGCCGAGCACCTCGCGGGCCACCGCCTGGACGTCGTCCAGCGTGACGCCGGCGATCTTCGCCAGCATCTCGTCCACCGAGAGGTGGTGGCCGTAAGCGAGTTCGGCCTTGCCGATCCGGTTCATCAGCGAGCCGGTGTCCTCCATGCCGAGCACGGTGGAGCCGGAGATCTGGCCGATCGCGCGGCTCAGCTCCTCCTCGGTGATGCCCTCGGCGATCACCTTGTCGAGCTCCTCGCGGCAGATCCGCAGCACCTCCTCGACCCGCTTGGGCTGGCAGCCGGCGTAGATGCCGAACAGGCCGCTGTCGGCGTAGGAGGAGGAGTAGGAGTAGACGGAGTAGGCCAGGCCGCGCTTCTCCCGCACCTCCTGGAAGAGTCGCGAGCTCATCCCGCCGCCGAGCGCGGCGTTCAGCACCCCGAGCGCCCAGCGCCGCTCGTCGTGCCGGGGCAGTCCGGGCACGCCGAGCACCAGGTGGGCCTGCTCGGTGGAGCGGTTCAGCACCTCCAGGCGGCCCGCGGTGCGCACCGCGCGCAGGCCGCGGCGGGCCTCGGCGGGGGCCGCGTCGGACTTGGCGAGCAGGCCGGCGAAGGCCTCCTCGACCTGCTTGACCACCACGCGGTGGTCGAGGTTGCCGGCCGCCGCCACCACCAGCTGCTCGGGCTTGTAGCGGCGCTTGAAGAAGCCGGCGATCTGGTCGCGGGTCAGCCCCTTGACGGTCTCCTGGGTGCCGAGGATCGGGCGGCCCAGCGGGGCGTCGCCGTAGATCACCTTGGCGAACAGGTCGTGCACCACGTCGCCCGGGTCGTCCTCGGCCATCGCCATCTCCTCGAGGATGACGCCGCGCTCGGCCTCCACGTCCTCGGGGCGGATCAGCGAGCCGGTGAGCATGTCGCAGACCACGTCGATGGCCAGTGGCAGGTCGGTGTCCAGCACCCGCGCGTAGTAGCAGGTGTTCTCCTTGGCGGTGAAGGCGTTCATCTCACCGCCCACCGCGTCCAGCGCGGCCGAGATCTCCAGCGCGCTGCGCCGCTCGGTGCCCTTGAAGAGCAGGTGCTCCAGGTAGTGGGTGGCGCCGTTCAGCACCGGCGTCTCGTCCCGGGAGCCGACGCCGACCCAGATGCCGAAGGTCGCCGAGCGGACCGTCGGCAGGGTCTCGGTGACGACCCGCAGGCCGCCGGGGAGCACGGTGCGACGCACCACGCCGGCGCCGTCCACGCCCTTGAGCAGGGTGCGGGTGGTGCCGGGGCGCTGCTTGGCCGCCGAAGCCTGGGCCACGGGCCGTCCTTCTTTCACTCAGGAGAACAACAGGGTGCGGCCCGTACGCCGCGAGGGCGTACGGGCCGCGGGTCCAGCTAGTGACCGGTGATCACTCGGCGGCGGCGGTCTCGCCGCCCTCCTCGTCCTCGACGACCGGGATCAGCGAGAGCTTGCCGCGCGGGTCGATCTCGGCGATCTCGACCTGCACCTTGGCGCCGACGGCGAGCACGTCCTCGACGTTCTCCACGCGCTTGCCACCGGCGAGCTTGCGGATCTGCGAGATGTGCAGCAGGCCGTCCTTGCCCGGCATGAGCGAGACGAACGCGCCGAACGTCGTGGTCTTCACCACGGTGCCCAGGTAGCGCTCGCCGACCTCCGGCATGGTCGGGTTGGCGATCTGGTTGATCGTCGTACGGGCAGCCTCCGCCGAGGGACCGTCGACCGCACCGATGTAGATGGTGCCGTCGTCCTCGATGGTGATGTCCGCGCCGGTGTCCTCCTGGATCTGGTTGATCATCTTGCCCTTCGGGCCGATGACCTCACCGATCTTGTCCACCGGGATCTTGATGGTGATGATGCGCGGCGCGTTCGGCGACATCTCGTCCGGAGTGTCGATCGCCTCGTTCATCACGTCCAGGATGTGCAGACGCGCGTCCTTGGCCTGCTTCAGCGCGGCGGCCAGCACCGAGGCCGGGATGCCGTTGAGCTTGGTGTCCAGCTGCAGGGCGGTGATGAAGTTGCGGGTACCGGCGACCTTGAAGTCCATGTCGCCGTACGCGTCCTCGGCACCCAGGATGTCGGTCAGCGCGACGTAGTGCGTCTCACCGTCGATGTCCTGCGAGATCAGGCCCATCGCGATACCGGCGACGGCGGCCTTCAGCGGCACACCGGCGTTCAGCAGCGACATGGTGGAGGCGCAGACCGAGCCCATCGAGGTGGAGCCGTTGGAGCCCAGCGCCTCGGAGACCTGGCGGATCGCGTAGGGGAACTCCTCGCGGGTCGGCAGCACCGGGATCAGCGCACGCTCGGCCAGCGCACCGTGGCCGATCTCGCGGCGCTTGGGCGAACCCACCCGGCCGGTCTCGCCGACCGAGTACGGCGGGAAGTTGTAGTTGTGCATGTAGCGGCGACGCGTCTCCGGGGAGAGCGTGTCGAGCTGCTGCTCCATGCGGAGCATGTTGAGGGTGGTGACGCCCAGGATCTGGGTCTCGCCACGCTCGAACAGGGCCGAGCCGTGCACCCGCGGGATCGCCTCGACCTCGGCGGCCAGGGTGCGGATGTCGGTGACGCCGCGGCCGTCGATCCGGATCTTGTCCTTGATGACGCGCTCGCGGACGATCTTCTTGGTCAGCGCGTTGTAAGCGGCGCTGATCTCCTTCTCGCGGCCCTCGAACTCCGGGAGCAGCTTCTCGGCGGCAACCGCCTTGACCCGGTCCAGCTCGTTCTGGCGCTCCTGCTTGCCGGCGATGGTCAGCGCCTTGGCCAGCTCGTCCTTGACGGCGGCGGTCAGCGCGGCCAGCACGTCGTCCTGGTAGTCCAGGAAGACCGGGAACTCGCCGGTCGGCTTGGCGGCCTGGGCGGCCAGCCGGGACTGCGCCTCGCAGAGCACCTTGATGAACGGCTTGGCGGCGTCCAGACCGCCGGCGACGACCTCCTCGGAGGGCGCCTCGGCGCCGCCCGCGACCAGCTTGATGGTCTTGTCGGTGGCCTCGGCCTCGACCATCATGATCGCGACGTCGCCGTCGGCCAGCACCCGGCCGGCCACGACCATGTCGAAGACGGCGTCCTCGAGCTCGCTGTGGGTCGGGAACGCCACCCACTGGCCGTTGATCAGCGCGACGCGGACGCCGCCGATCGGGCCGGAGAACGGCAGGCCGGCCAGCTGGGTGGAGGCGGAGGCGGCGTTGATCGCGACCACGTCGTACAGGTGGTCGGGGTTGAGCGCCATCACCGTGACGACGACCTGGACCTCGTTGCGCAGGCCCTTGACGAAGGACGGGCGCAGCGGGCGGTCGATCAGGCGGCAGGTCAGGATGGCGTCCTCGGAGGGACGGCCCTCACGACGGAAGAACGAGCCGGGGATCCGGCCCGCGGCGTACATCCGCTCCTCGACGTCCACCGTCAGCGGGAAGAAGTCGAAGTGCTCCTTCGGCTGCTTGGAGGCGCTGGTGGCCGACAGCACCATGGTGTCGTCGTCCAGGTAGGCCACGGCGGAGCCGGCGGCCTGACGGGCCAGGCGGCCGGTCTCGAAGCGGATGGTACGGGTACCGAAGGAACCGTTGTCGATCACGGCCTCGGCATAGAACACGTTCTCTTCCACCTGGAAGATCTCCTCTTTCGTACGTCTCCTGGAGAGCGCCCCCGCGCTTGCCTGCCGGTGTGGCCCTGACCTGCCGGGCCGGTCTTCGATCGAAGCCCCCGGGCTCTCCCGCTGCGTTTGCGCGGGACTCCCGGCGGCCACTACCGAGGACCGGCGCCTCTCGGCGGCCAGGCCTTTCGGCGGCGGGCGTCTGGACGCTCTCCTGGATGCGGGCGGCTTCCGTTTGAAGCCTGCGGCCCGCAAGGGGGTTGTGTCGCTCGGGTGAAGCACCAGGCGGTGCCATCACCGGGCATGCCCACAACCCTACGGTGCGAATCTCGGCCGCCTCGGGAGGCGGCCCGGAAATTCTGCGGCCGGTACGCGCGAGGGGCGGCTCCCCTTGGTGGGGAGCCGCCCCGGGCGGCGGTCTTAGCGGGCGCCGCCGGCGGCACCGCGGCGGATGCCCAGACGGTCGACGAGCGTACGGAAGCGCTCGATGTCCTTCTTGGCCAGGTACTGCAGCAGCCGGCGACGCTGGCCGACCAGGATCAGCAGGCCACGACGGCTGTGGTGGTCGTGCTTGTGGAACTTGAGGTGCTCGGTCAGGTCCGAGATACGGCGGGAGAGCATGGCCACCTGGACCTCGGGGGAGCCGGTGTCGCCCTCCTTCTGGCCGTACTCGGCGAAGATCTGCTTCTTGACGTCAGGGGCGAGAGCCACTGCAACTCCTCTGGGATGACCGAGCGATCCCGGTATGTGGCACAGGATCTTCTGAGACTCGGAAGCCCAAGGGTACCAGCAGCCGCGCAGCCCTCAGCGCCGGTGTCAACCGGTGGCGCCGCGGACCAGCGCGTAGACGTTCAGCACCGCGAGTGACAGCGGGACCAGCGCCATCATCAGCAGGCTGTCCACCATGTCCAGGATCCGGCCCCAGAAGGGTGACACGCCCAGCCGCGGCACCACCAGGGCGATCGCGACCAGCAGCGTGGCGCCGAGCGCGATCGAGCCGCCCAGCCAGAGGGTGCGCAGGTCGACGGCGGTCGTGCTGGTGGCCTTGATGATGAACAGCGGGGTGTGCAGCGACAGGCCCAGGATCAGCAGGCCCAGGCCCAGCAGGCCGGCCACGGTCAGGCTGAAGACCTGCGCGGTGTAGCGGAAGAGCCGGGCCCGCAGCATCGTCGCGATGCCCAGGGCCAGCGCGAGCAGCTGCGGGAACATCTGGTCGGTGAAGCCCAGCACGGTGCAGGCGCCGACGATCACCGCGGCGCAGCCGCCGACCAGGCCGACCAGCACCTCGTGGCCGCGGCGGGCCTGGTGGGCGATCCGCTCGTACTGCACGGCCTCGGCCCGGCTGCTCTCCTCCATCGCCCGGCTGCCGCGGGTGCGGGTCTGGCCGGGGGCGCTGAAGCCGACCGGGAGGCGGGCGAAGCGGGCCGAGAGGGCCGGCAGGAAGCCGATCGCGGCGAGCGCGGCGACGCCGGCCACCGCGGCGATGTGGTTGGCCGGGGTGCCCGGCATCAGCACGGCGGCGAAGGTGGCCAGGGTGCCGCCCGCCGCGAGCACGGCGGCGGCCACGAAGACCGAGTCCTTCTCCGGCAGCAGACCGACCAGCAGCACCGCGACCACCAGCATGGTGGCGCAGCCGACCAGGAACTGCAGCCGACCCGGGCCGTCGTACTTGTGCGCGACGCCGAGGATGCCGGTGCCGGCGATCAGCGCGTGCGGCAGGGCGCCGATGCCCAGGGTGAGGGCGGCGACGTCGTCCCGGTAGACCCGGGCCCGCACGCCGGCGAAGGCGACCAGCACCAGGGCGGTGACGCCGCAGAGCACGCCGGGCAGGCCGTGCATGTTGTGGGTCAGGTCGGAGAACCAGAGCGCGAAGCCGAGCAGCACGATCAGCAGGCCCGCGCCGATCAGGCCGAAGGCCCGCATCAGGTCCGGGCTCCAGAACCGCCGGTCGGCCTCGACCGCGCTGGCGATCGCGTCGGCGACGTCGTCGTAGACGGCCGGCGGCAGCGACTCGGCGAACGGACGCAGGCTCAACAGGTCGCCGTCGCGCACCTGCTGGGCGTTCAGCGGCAGGCCGCTGTCCAGCACGGTGCCGTCCCGGCGGACCAGATGGAAGCCGGTCGCGGCGCCCTCCGCCTGAGTCTGGCCGGAGAGCCGCAGCACCTCGGGATAGACGTCCGCGAGCGGCACGTCCTCCGGCAGGGCCACATCGATCCGGCTGTCCGGTGCCACCACGGTGACCCGACAGAATCCGGTCGCTGCGTTCGAACTCACCGGTGCTCCCCCTTGCTCGCTTGTCCCGGTCGACACGCTTCGCGCCGCCCGTGCGCCGCGTCCACCGGAGTTGGCGCTGCGTCACCCTATCGTCCGCCCGGCCTGCGCGTGCGACGGGTAGGTGTGCACGCGCCCTCTCACCGCGTGACGGGGCTCGGTAGGATCGGCCCCTGCGCAGGGCGCAGTACCGGGGGCGGGTTGGATCGCCGCGGTGTCGCCTGCGGTCCGCGGCGGGGGCAGGGCAGTCACAGGGGCGCCTCCTCCGGGGCCTGACGAGTCGCGTGAGGGCTGGTGCGGAAGTAAATGAGTGTCGTGACGGTCAAGCGTCCGCCCCGGGCGTATCCGCCTGTGGTGCCGGACGAACCGGTGGAGCTGGTCACCCCGCCCGAGCTGCCCCGAGGGGGTGGCAACGACTGGATGATGAGCATGCTGCCGCTGCTCGGCATGGGCGGTTCGGCCGCGTTCTTCTTCATGCCCGGCACCGCGCCGATGATGAAGATCATGGGCCTGCTGATGATGTGTTCCACCGCCGGTATGGGTGTGGCGCAGGTGGTGAAGGCCCGTAAGGGCGGTGGTGCGGGCCTGGCCGACGAGCGGCGCGACTACCTGAAGTACCTGCAGCAGATGCGCCGTCAGGTCCGGCGCACCGCCGAGCGTCAGCGCGGCGCCCAGCTGTACCTGCACCCCGAGCCGGACCAGCTCTGGTCGATCGTGGCCGAGGGCCGCCGGCTCTGGGAGCGCCGCCCGAGCGACCCGGACTTCGCGCAGATCCGCCTGGGTCGCGGCGCGCAGCAGCTGGCCACGCCTCTGGTGGCCCCTCAGACCGCGCCGATGGACGAGTTGGAGCCGCTGGCGGCGGACGCGATGCGCAACTTCCTCCAGGCGCACGGCACCCTGCAGGAACTGCCGCTGGCGGTCTCGCTGCGGGCGTTCTACCACATCACGGTCTGCGGCGACCCGGACGGCGTGTACGGCAACGTGCGGGCGATGATCGCCCAGTTGACCACCCTGCACTCCCCCGACGACCTGGTGGTCGGGGTGGCGGCCGCCCCCGGCTCGCTGGAGGAGTGGGAGTGGGTCAAGTGGCTCCCGCACAACCAGCACCGCAAGCAGAACGACGGCGCCGGCTCGCGCCGGCTGATCGCGGCCGGCCTCGGCGAGCTCGAACTGCTGCTGGAGGACGAGCTGGCGGGCCGGCAGCGGTTCACCCGCGACGCCGGGCCGCAGTCGGACCAGCCGCACCTGGTGGTGATCCTGGACGGCGCGGCCGTCCCGCAGGACTCGCTGCTGGCCTCGGCCGACGGCGTGCACGGGGTGACCGTGATCGAGGTGGTCCCGGGTGACCTGGACGAGCCGACCGGGCACCTGGTGGTCACCGTCGGGCAGCGCGAGCTGCTGCTGGAGTCGGCCTCCGGCGCCTCCTACTCGGGCAAGCCGGACCTGCTCTCCGCCTGGCAGTCCGAGGCGCTGGCCCGCCAGCTGGCGCCGTACCGGATCTCGGCCGGCGGCGACGACGAACCGCTGCTCTCCAACCTGGACTTCACCGATCTGATGGGCGTCGGCGACGCCGGCTCGGTGGACGTCTCGCGCACCTGGCGCCCGCGCGCCCAGCACGAGAAGCTGCGGGTGCCGATCGGCGTCGGGGCCAACGGCGAGCTGGTCCAGCTGGACATCAAGGAGGCCGCGCTGGAGGGCATGGGCCCGCACGGCCTGTGCGTGGGCGCGACCGGTTCCGGCAAGTCGGAGCTGCTGCGCACGCTGGTGCTCGGCCTGGCGATGACGCACTCCTCGGAGACGCTCAACTTCGTGCTCGCCGACTTCAAGGGTGGCGCCACCTTCGCGGGGATGGCGGACATGCCGCACACCTCCGCGGTGATCACCAACCTGGAGGGCGAGCTCACCCTGGTCGACCGCATGCGCGACGCGATCGAGGGCGAGCTGAACCGCCGTCAGGAGCTGCTGCGTTCGGCCGGCAACTACGCCAACCTCAACGAGTACGAGCGGGCCCGGATCGCCGGCGCGGCCCTCGACCCGCTGCCCTCGCTGGTCCTGATCATCGACGAGTTCTCCGAACTCCTCACCGCCAAGCCCGACTTCATCGACATGTTCATCCAGATCGGCCGGATCGGCCGATCCCTGGGCGTGCACCTGCTGCTGGCCTCGCAGCGCCTGGAGGAAGGCAAGCTGCGCGGCCTGGACACCTTCCTGTCCTACCGGATCGGTCTGCGCACCTTCTCGGCCGCCGAGTCGCGGGCCGCGATCGGCGTCCCGGACGCCTACCACCTGCCGCCGGTGCCCGGTGTCGGTTATCTGAAGTTCGGCACCGACGTGATGGACCGCTTCAAAGCCGCCTACGTCTCGGGCCCCTACCGGGCGCCGGGCCAGCAGCGTTCCAGCGGCCGGATCTCCACCGTGCAGCCGATGCTGTTCACCGCCGCCGAGGTGGCGATCACCGAGCCGGTGGTGATGGAGGTCGAGCCGGAGCCGGAGCAGCTCGACGACGCGCTGGTGGACACCGTGCTGGACGTGATCGTGCAGCGGATGGTCGGCCAGGGCCCGCCGGCGCACCAGGTCTGGCTGCCGCCGCTGGACGAGGCGCCGAGCATGGACCAGCTGATGCCGCCGCTGCAGGCCACCCCCGAGCGCGGCCTGACCTCGCCGGAGTTCGGCGCGCTGGGCCGCCTGGTGGTGCCGGTCGGCATCGTCGACCGGCCGCGCGACCAGCGCCGCGACGTGCTCTACCAGGACTACTCCGGCGCGGCCGGCCACGGTCTGGTGGTCGGTGGTCCGCGTTCCGGCAAGTCGACGATGATCCGCACCATGGTGACGGGCTTCGCGCTCACCCACACCCCGGTGGAGGCCCAGTTCTACCTGCTGGACTTCGGCGGTGGCGGTTTCCAGTCGCTGCAGGACCTGCCGCACGTCGGCGGGGTCGCGGGGCGCCTGGACGTCGACAAGGTGCGCCGGATGGTCAGCGAGGTGCACGGGGTGCTGAACCGGCGCGAGGAGCTGTTCCGCGCCACCGGCATCGACTCGATCACCACCTACCGCACCCGCCGGGCCGCCGGACAGCTGCCGGACGAGCAGTTCGGCGACGTCTTCCTGATGGTCGACGGCTGGCTGACCCTGCGGCAGGAGTTCGAGGTCCTGGAGCCGGTGATCACCGACATCGTGGCGCGTGGTCTGGGCTACGGCGTGCACGTGATCCTGACCGCCGCCCGCTACGCCGAGGTCCGCCCGGCGCTGAAGGACGCGCTGCAGAACCGCACCGAGCTGCGTCTCGGTGATCCGATGGAGTCGGAGATCGACCGCAAGGTGGCCCAGAACGTGCCGGTCGGCGCGGCGGGCCGCGGCCTGACCGGCGCCAAGCTGCACTTCCTGAGCGGACTGCCCAGGCTGGACGGCTCCTCGGCGGTGGACGACCTGGTGACCGGCGTGGCCGGGCTGGTGGAGGCGGTCGACGCCGCCTGGAGCGGCCCGCGCGCTCCGCAGGTCCGGATGCTGCCGGCGGTGCTGGACGGGCAGTCGCTGCCCAAGGGCTTCGAGCAGCCCGAGCGCGGTGTCGCGTTCGGTGTGGACGAGGTCGAGATGGCGCCGATCTTCGTCAACTTCGAGACCGACCCGCTCTTCATCGTCTTCGGTGAGAGCGAGTCCGGGAAGTCGGCGCTGCTGCGGATGCTGATCAAGCAGATCACCGAGCGGTACACGCCCGACCAGGCCGGCATCGTGATCGGCGACTACCGGCGCGCGCTGCTCGGCACCGTGCCGCCGGAGTACCTGGTGGAGTACGCGGCCGCGCAGCCCGCGATGACCGCGATCGTGGACATGCTCCGCGGCGCCTGCGCCCGCCGCCTGCCCGGTCCGGACGTGACGGCCGAGCAGCTGCGCAACCGCAGCTGGTACAGCGGCAAGGACATGTTCGTGATCGTGGACGACTACGAGCTGGTCGCCACCTCCTCCGGCAACCCGATGTCGCCGCTGGCCGAGTTCCTGCCGTTCGCCCGTGACATCGGCCTGCGCGTGATCATCGCGCGCAGCTCGGGTGGCGCGGCGCGCTCGCTCTTCGAGCCGGTGATGCAGCGGATGCGCGAGCTGGGTGGGCAGGGCGTGCTGCTCTCCGGCAACAAGGACGAGGGCGTGCTGCTCGGCACGGTCAAGCCGCAGCCGCTGCCGCCGGGCCGCGGGCTGTTCGTGTCGCGCCGGATCACCAGCGGGCAGATGGTCCAGACGGGCTGGCTGCCGCAGCAGCAGTAGTCACCGAGTGTGAGGAAAAGGGCCGGGTGCGAGCAGTCGCACCCGGCCCTTTCGGCTGCATACCCGTCCAGCTGCTGGAAAGTTATGAACCAATTTCGGCCGCTGGGCTGCGGTTCTCGTGGTGCGGCCGACGTGGGCGCGCAGGCCCGCGAGCGGTTCCGGCCCGCCTGGAGCAGCGACGATCGCTGCCCGCAAATGCCTTTGAATCGTGCTGGCATTGGCCAGTTCACCTTTGATTCATGCCCCGCTGGCCAAAGGTAACAAGTCGGACATCAATCCCGGCAACCCGTCGTGATCACTGATCGGAAGCTTGTGCCCCGTTAGCGCGACGGATTCCGAAGGTCAACCGCCATTGACGCAAGCTTTACGCCCCCGCACCATGGCGACTCGGGAGCGACAGGCAGAACCGAACACCGGGCGACCCTCGCGGAGGCGATACCGCTCCCCACCCCAGCACCGCACAGGACCGCGCACTCCAAGCGCTGAGCCGATCGGACCCCCCTGATGACCGACACGCTTCGCCCACCCGCCACCTCCCCCTCGGTGACGGTCAGTACCGCCGACGCCCCGCGCAAGCTCCAGCGCTCGCTGGGCGTCGTGGGCGGAACGCTGCTCACGCTCTCCTGCGTCACCCCGGCCTCCTCGCTCTTCGTCCTGGTTCCGACGCTGTTCAACTCGCTCGGCACCGCCACCGCGCTGACCATCGGTATCGGCGCGATCCTCTGCGTCGCGGTGGCCTTCTGCTACTCCGAGCTCGGCACCCTGATCCCCAGCGCCGGCGGCGAGTACGCGATGGTCGGCACGCTGGCCGGGCGGTTCGCGGGCTGGCTGGTCTTCATCCAGTCGCTGATCGTGGTGATGATCGTCCCCTCGGTGATCGCCATCGGGACCGCCGCCTACCTGGCCCCGATCGTGCACGTCAGCGGCCCGGTGGCGGGTGCGGGCGTGATGCTCGCGGCCACCGTGGCCGGCCTGCTGGACCTGCGCGCCAACGCCTGGATCACCGGCGTCTTCCTGGTCCTGGAGGTGATCGCGGCCGGTGTGGTGTCGGTCCTCGGCTTCGCGCACGGCCAGCGCGGCGTCTCGTCCCTGTTCCACGGCGTGGTGGCCGGCGACCACGGGGTGACCAGCCCGGTGGGCCTGGGCGCGATGCTGGCCGCGATGGGCACCGCGCTCTTCGTCACCCAGGGCTTCAGCACCGCGATCTACCTCTCCGAGGAGCTGGAGAACCCGCGCCGCAACGTGGCCCGCACGGTGCTCTGGACGCTGGGCCTGTCCGCCGTGGTCATCATGGTCCCGGTGATCGCGATCACCCTGGGCGCCCCGGACCTGGCCACCCTGACCGGCGGCGACATCTCCGGCATGGTGGCCGGCTGGAGCAACTCGGCGCTGGGCACCTTCATCAGCCTCTGCATCGCGCTGGCCATCATCAACGCCGGCATCGTGATGGTGATCCAGAACTCCCGGGTGCTCTTCGCCTCCGGCCGCGACCGGGCCTGGCCCGAGCCGATCAACAAGGCCTTCGGCACCCTGAACCGGTTCAACGCCCCCTGGGTCTCCACCCTGGCCGTCGGCGTCCCCGGCGCGGCGCTCTGCTTCGTCCCGGGCCTGCTGCTGACCAACATCACGGGTGTCGCGGTCGCCGCCCTCTACCTGCTGGTCGCGGTCGCCGCCCTGCTCTCCCGCCGCAGCGCCCACAAGGACACCCCCGCCTGGCGCCAGCCGCTGTGGCCGGTGCTGCCGGTGCTGCTGATCGCGATGCTCTGCTACGTGCTGACCCAGCTCGACCACACCGCGCTGGTCTGGACCGGCGCGATCACCGTCATCGCCTCGCTCTACTGGGTCCTCTACCTGCGCCCCCGCCAGGAGACGCGCTGGGTGATCACGCTGCCGGAGGACGAGCAGCTCTGACCCGAGCTGGCTCGTGAAGCGGCCCGGACACCCTGCTGGGGGATGTCCGGGCCGCTTCGCGCTGCCGGGGTGCGGAGAGGACCGTCAGGCCCGGCCGCGGCGGCGGTAGTCGCGCAGCACGACCGAGCCGCCGAAGAGCAGCGCGACCGCCAGCAGCACGCCGGCCAGCACGTAGGTGGCGGTGCGCCGGTCGCGGTCGGCCTGGGTCTCGCCGAGGCCGAGCGGCTGCGGCATGATCGGGACGCCGGCCAGCTTGACCGTCGCGTCGGCGCTCGGGGCGTTGGCCGGCGGGTCGGTGTCGTCGACCGCCTTGACCGGGTCGATCACGCCCCAGCCGATGTACTTGTTGGCGCCGTGCTCGGTGCGCTGCGCGGTCTGCTCGATCCGGGTGCGGATCTGCTGGGCCGTCCAGTCCGGGTGCGCACCGCGCAGCAGGGCGGCCACGCCGGCCACGTACGGGGCGGCGAAGCTGGTGCCGTTGTCCACGCACTGGCCGCGGCCGGGGACGGTGGAGAGCATGTCGACGCCCGGGGCGGCCACCTTGACGAAGTCGCCGTACTCGGAGAAGGAGGCGCGTTCGTTGTTGCGGTCGGAGGCGCCCACCGCGAGCACCGAAGGGTAGGCGGCCGGGTAGACGGGGCCTTCCAGGCCGTCGTTGCCGGCGGCCGCGACCACCACCACGTTGTGCGCCTCGGCGTTGTCGATCGCCTGCTTGAGCGTGCCGCTGTCACCGAAGCTGCCGTCGGCGTTGGTGCCCCGGACGTCCTGCGAGATGTTGATCACCTTCGCGCCGTCGGCGACCGCGTTGTTGATCGCCTTGGCCATCGTCGCGACGTTGCCGCTGCCGGCGTCGTCGTTCTGCCGGATCGACAGGATCTGGGCGTTCGGCGCGAGCCCGACGAAGCCGACACCGGAGAGCGGCGAGGCGGCGATGATGCCGGCCACCTTGGTGCCGTGGCCGACGGTGTCCTGGGTCGCGGGCCCGACCGACTGGTTGGCGTTGTTCGGGTCCGTCAGCAGGGTGCCGCCGTCCTGCACCTTGCCGGCCAGCTGCGGGTTCTGGTTGTCCACGCCGGTGTCGATCACGGCGACCAGGACCCCGGCACCCTTGTTGTTGTTCTGCCACAACTGGTCGAGCAGCACCCGCTGCAGCGCCCACGGAGTGGCCGCCACGTCCTTGGCCGGGAACTGGCAGTCGCCGGCCGCGGCGATGCTCAACGGGGACCAGTGCACCCCGGGCGGATCCGCCGCCGCGGGCCCGGCGGCCGTCCCGCCCAATACCCCCAGCACCGCGCCGACCGACGCGATCCGGCTCAGCCTTCGCCCCAACGCCACCTGGTACCCCTCGACTTGCTGCGCTATCCGGACATGCGGCAGGGCGGGCACCCAACGGCACCCGCCCCGCCAACGCGGTTCACCCGACGCCCATCAGGGGCGGAGGTGAATCAGCCCGCCCAGATCTGGGCGTTCGCGTTCTCGGTCGAGGTGTAGCTCTGGTGCGCGTTGTCCAGGGCGGCCGCGATCTGGTTCAGCGTGTTGTGCAGGTCGGCGGCCTTCTGGTCCCAGGTCGCCTGGCGGGCCTGGTAGCCCTCCTGCGCCGAACCGGTCCACGAGCTGGCGATCCGCTGCACGCCGGCCTTGAGGTCGTCCAGCTGCTGCTGGATGCGGCCGGCGGTGGCGCGGACCTCAGAGCCCGCGTCCTGGATGGTGGCGAAATTGACCTTGATGTGTCCGTCGGACATGGTGGCTCCTTGTCAGGGAATCGGTGGATCGGGGCGCCCCGGTCCGGGGCCGCCCCGTACGGTCTACGCGGCTGTGCGGCCGTGTACCGACGCTCAGGCGCCCTGGACTCCGCCGAGCGAGGAACGCTGCTCCTCTTCGGTCTGCGAGTACTTCGAGGTGGTGGCGTCGATCGCCCCACGAATCTCGTCCAGCACCGTGTTGAGCGCCTTGGCGTCCTCGTTCCAGCGCTCCTGCAGCTGGTGGTACGCCGTCGCGGCCGCGCCCTGCCATCCTCCGGCGATCGAGCTGACCAGCGCGTTGAGCTTGGAAAGCTCGCCCTGGATCTGCTGGTTGACCTCGTTGATCTTGCCGGAGAAGGCGCGCATCTCCTCAGCGGTCGTCGTGAACTGACTACCGGCCATGTTCCACCGTCCCCCATGAGACAGACTAAATATCCGGGCGTATGGTCACCCAGGCCACCCGAACGGCACCACGGTGTGATGCCTCGGCAGCACTGTAGTCGCCACTGCCGACACTCCCAACACCGGGAGCTGTTTGGTTACCAACCCATGACGTTGCGCGGGCCTTGGGGGCAACCGTTGCTGACCACGGGTCAGGAGTTCTGCACCTGGGTGGCCGCGTTGGTGTTCAGCTCCGGGCCGGCCGGGATCAGGTTCGACCAGGCCTTGGGCACCAGCACCGGCGTGGTGTTCTGGTAACCGAGCCGGTCCTGGGCCTGGTTGACCTGCTGCTGGGCCGGCGCCGGGCTCGCCGACGCAGCCGCGGTCGGCGTCGGCGAGGCGCCGGCCACGGTGCCCTCGCTGCTGGCCGGCACCGAGTAGCGCAGCCCGGTCTCGGTGATCAGGTAGTCGCTGCCGGAACCGTCCGCCGTGTTGTCCATCGCGCGGTAGAACAGCCCGTGCCCGGGGCTGACGTAGGCGCTGGCCGCGCCGGGCGTGAAGGCGGCGGGGTAGTCCGTGCCGGCCCAGACGCTCTGCGCGATGCCGCTGCCCGACAGGCCCTCGAACGTCGAGCAGACCACCTGGTGCGCGGGACTGGGGCCGGGGCCGCCGGCGTTGACCGAGGCGCCGGGCTTGGCGGTGGGCCAGTCGGCGTCGTTCGCCAGCGGGGTGACGGTGTTGTAGTACTTCGCGTTGTCGGCCGGGGTGATCTCGGAGTAGCCGGGATTGCCCTGCTGGTTGCCCTGCTTGTAGGCGTTGGCGGTGATCGGTGCCTGCCGCAGCAACTCGGCCTGGAACGGGGTCACCTTGTACAGCTGGCTCTTGCCGACCACGTAGTCGGTGCCGTCCGAGGTGACCAGCCGCCCGACGTACCGCTGGCTCTGGTCGGAGAGTTGGACGTCGGAGGGGGTCGGGGCGCCGGCGGACATCCCCGGCACCTGCGGGAAGCCGATCGGGCTGCCCGGCGCGAGCGTGGCCAGCCAGTCGTCGCTGACGTGCTCGGGCTGGGCCCCGTTGCCGAAGAGCGCGATCCGCAGCGCCGTCAGGTCGTTGTCGGACATCCCGGATGTGCCGATCGGGTGCGCACGACCCTGCGGGTCGACCAGAAACTGGGGACCGGGCACACCGTTCTTCTGCAAACCCTGCACCCAGAGCGACTGGCCGTCACCGAGCTTGCGGTCAGGCCGGGCCAGGGTGGCCGCGTCCGCGCCGGCCGTCACGAAGACCGCCTGGTTGGGGTGGTCGGCGTCGGAACCGGGCCGGTCGCAGACCGACCACTTCTTCGCCGTGCCCGCGTCGGTGGCGCTCGGCAACTTGTCGGGCGCGTACGGGATGCCGATGGTCGGGCCGTGCGACGCGTAGTTGTCGATCGCCGAGTCGGCGACGATGACCACCTTGGAGTTGACCGGCAGGACCAGCTTCGCCGACGCCATGTTGAGCACCGGGTGCAGCATCTTGGTGCCGTCCGCGCTGGTCAGCACGACGTAGCGGGTGGTCGAGTCCTTGCCCAGGATCACGTTGCTGCCGTCGGCCCAACCCTGCGGCGCGGTCGGCTTGATCAGCCCCCAGGCGCCGAACCCGGCCACCAGCACCGCGGCCACGACGAGTGAGGGCACCACCGCGCGGATCGGCCGCGGCGCGTCCTCGTCACTCCCGCCACCGACCGGTTGCAGGAAAGCACCCACCGTGCGCTTTCGCGCGAACGTGTAGGCGTTCAACTCGTCCCTGCGTGATGCCATGCTGCTTGGCCCTCCCCTGTTCCAGGCCGCCCGCCCGCCTCCGGTCCCTGCTGACCCTCTACGATGCGGCAGACGGTGATTACGGTACGGGTACTGTTCTACGCCCGGCCAACCGGGCCGTGACAGCGAATCAGAGAGGGTCACCCGGGGGAATGCCAAGCCAGACCGCGCAAGGGCGACGCAGGGCGGCACAGGGCGGGAAAGCGGGCCCGCGCGGCGCGACTGTCCGACCGGCCAAGGGAATCCAGGACCAGGGCGGCGGGCCGGCGGCCGTGCCGGTGAAGGTGCATCCGCGCCCCGGGCTGCTCGGGGGTCGGCTGCGCCTGCAGCAAGTAGTGCTCATCGAGGTGGCGGTGGCCCTGGTCGCCGTCGGCTGGACCGTCAACCGCATGGTCGCCGGCGCCTTCGCGGTGCCCGCCGTGCTGCTGCTGGTGCTGGCCCTGGTCCCGGTGCGCGGGCGCAGCCTGCCCGAGGCGCTGCGGATCCGCACGGCCGCCCGCCGCCGGCGTCGCGAGGCGGCCGGCAACGTGCCGCCGCCGGGCACCGACCCGGGCCTGGCACCCGCGCTCGAACTCGAGCCGGCGCTGCGCACCTACACCCACGCCACCGAGGCCGACCTGGGCGTCGGCCGCCCGGTCCGCCGTGAGACCGGCATGATCGGGGACGGCACCTTCCTCACCTCGGTGCTGCTGGTGCAGGCCAAGGACCAGCCGCTGCGGCCGATGCGCACCGCGCTGCCGCTGCCGCTGGACGTGGTCTGCTCGGCCCTGCGGGTGGACGACATCGCGCTGGAGTCGGTGCAGTTGGTCCAGCACACCCAGCCCGCCCCCGCCCCGCACCTGCCCGACCACGCGCTGGCCAGCCGCGCCTACCAGGAGCTGCGGGACGGGGTCACCACCCCGGCGCTGCGGCTGACCTGGGTGGCCCTCAAGCTCGACCCGCAGCGCGCGGCCACCGCCGTGCTGGCCCGCGGCGGCGGCGAGGAGGGCGCCCGCAAGGCGCTGCAGCGGGTCACCGACCAGCTCGCCGGACGGCTCAACGGGGCCGGCTTCAGCGCCACCGCGCTGGACGAGCGGGAGCTGATCGGCGCGCTGTCCATCGCCACCTGCGCCAACCCGCTGGCCACCGCAGGACGGCAGGGCACCGGCAGCGGCGGCAGCGGCACCCGCAGGACCCAGGAGAACAGCCGGTTCTGGCGGATCGACGACCGCTTCCACACCACCTACTGGATCTCCAAGTGGCCCCAGCTGAGCCGCTCCGGCGGGTCCGGCCAGGGCGTCTCGGCCGCCGAGCTGGTCAACCTGGCCACCGGCACACCGGCGCTGGCCAGCGTGTTCAGCCTGACGGCGCGCCCCGGCACCGGCGACTCGGTGGCGATCACCGGGCACGTGCGGGTGGTCGCCCGCAGCGAGGCCGACGCGGCCCAGTACGGCCGGCTGCTGGAGCAGCGCGCGCAGAGCGCGGGCCTGGGCCTGTCCCGGCTGGACCAGGAGCAGGCGCCCGGCCTGCTCGCCACCCTGCCCCTGGGGGGATGTGCCTGATGGCCTACCAGACCTACTCCGGCCACGGCCGCCCGCAGCCCGGTGACGAGCGGCCCAGGCCGCTCACCCGGATCCGGGCCGGCTTCGGCCTGCGCGGCCCGCGCCGCGAGCAGCACGTGCTCAACCCCGAGGAGCTGGCGGCGCTCAGCGTGCCGGTCGGCGACGACGGGGTGGTGATCGGCGAGGACCCGCAGCGGCAGACCGCGGTGCTGGGCCTGTTCCGGCCCACCTCCTACGACGTGGTACTGGTCGGCGGTGTCTGGACGGCCCAGGTGGTCGCGCTGCGGGCGGCGGCGACCGGGGCCCGGGTGGCCGTGGAGACCGCCCGACCGCAGCTCTGGGCGCCGCTGGCGCAGGCCGCGGGCGGCGGACAGCCGTGCGTGACGGTCCACCAGATCGGCCGGCTCGGCGCCCAGGGGGCCTCCGTCTCGGCGCCGGTCCTGGTGGTCCGCGACCTCGGACCGCGCCCACCGCGCAGCCGGCTCTCGGCCACCCCGTGGCAGTCCACCCTGACCCTGCTGCCCTTCCTCGGCCCGAACGCGGCCCGGGTGCTGAACGCGGCCGACCTGGTGGGCGTGCAGCGGGTCGCCCCGCAGGAGGCGGAGCTGATCGGGCGGGTGCTGTCGCTGGGCGGCCAGGACGTGGCCGCGCTGCCGACCCTGGGCGACGACATCACGCTCTGGGCCACCCGGATCCGCCGGCAGTACGTGCGCACCGAACCGGGCGCGTCCGAGCACCAGTTGCTGGGTCCGGCCCGCCGGGTCGACTGATCCGGCCGCGCTGTCACCGGTCCGGGTGACAGCGCCGATCGGTCGGCCAGACGGACTGCGGCGGGGTGCGGGTGACCGTCGGCTCGGACCAGAACCGACGGCGCACTCAACGTGGCGAGGTGCAGGTTCTAGTCTTGTGCCTGACCGCACCGCGAAGAGCGGCAGCGAACACGAGGGAGCCCAAGGTGAGTAGCGATCGGGACGGCGTCTACGTCGGCGACAATGCGGCGGAGGACGACGACGACTGGTCCGACGCCCCCGACTACACTCCCCCGTCCTGGTACACCCAGGGCGAGGCGGCACCGGCTGCGCCGGCCGTGGCGACCCCACCGGTGCCCGCGGCCGCCTCGGCGCCGGAAACCGTAGCGACGCCGCCCGCGGCGCCGGCGGCCGACCTGCCCGTGGCGCCCGCGCCGCAGTCGAGCGCGCCGGTTGCGGCGCCCGCACCGGCACCGGCCGCCGAGTCGGTACCGGCCGCGCCGGCCGTGACCGCGGCCACGCCCCCGGTCGTGCCGAGTGCGCCGGTCGCCGTCGAGCCGGTCGCCGCCGCCCAGCCCGCGGCGCCCGTGCAGCCCGGGCCGCCTGCCCAGCCTGTCCAGCCCGGCCCGCCCGTCCAGGCGGGGCCGCCCGCCCAGCCTCAGCCTGTCCAGCCCGGTCCGCCCGGTCCGCCCGGCTGGCCCGGCGCCGAGCAGGGTGGCTACCAGGCCGGCCCGCCGCAGCCCGGCTACGGCTACCCCAACAGCGCCTACCCGCCCAGCGCCTACCCCGCGCACCTGCAGCCGGGCCAGCAGCAGCCGCAGCACGCCCAGCCGATGGCACCCGCCCAGCCGCACCCTGCGGTCGAGGTCGCGCCGCCCGGCCCCGGCGCCCCGTGGGCGCAGCCGCCGGCCGCCCCGCAGCCGGGCATGCCTCAGCAGGGCATGCCGCAACCAGGCGTTCCTCAGCCGGGTGTGCCGCAGCCGGGTGTGCCGCAGGCCAACGCCCCGCAGGCCAACACCCCGCAGACCGGCCCGGTCGACCCGCGCCAGGGCGGCTGGCCGGCGCCCGGCACCGGCCAGCCCGGGCAGCTCCCGCCGCAGGCGGGTCCCCCGGTCGCCCAGCCCTACCCGGCGCCGGTGGCCTACCCGCACCAGCAGGCTGTCCCACAGCCGCCCGCAGCCTTCCAGCAGCCGGGCGCCCAGCAGCCGACCGCGCACGGCGCCCCGCTCGGTTACACCGCCGCCGTGGAGCTCTCCTCCGACCGCCTGCTGCGCAGCCAGCCCAAGCAGCAGCGCCAGGCGCCGCGGCTGAAGTTCGGCGGCAAGGCCGCGCAGGCCGAGCGCGAGCGCAAGCTGACGATCATCCGCACTCCGGTGATGAGCTGCTACCGGATCGCGGTGATCAGCCTCAAGGGCGGTGTCGGCAAGACCACGACCACCACCTCGCTCGGGGCCACCCTGGCCAGCGAGCGCCAGGACAAGGTGATCGCGATCGACGCCAACCCGGACGCGGGCACCCTGGGCCGCCGGATCAAGCGTCAGACCGGCGCGACCATCCGCGACCTGGTGACCGCGATCCCGCACCTGCGCAGCTACATGGACATCCGCCAGTTCACCTCGCAGGACCAGAACTCCGGCCTGGAGATCCTGGCGAACGACGTCGACCCGGCGGTCTCCACCACCTTCAACGACTCCGACTACCGCCAGGTGATCGACGTGCTGGGCCGCCAGTACCCGATCATCCTGACCGACTCCGGCACCGGGCTGCTCTACAGCGCGATGCGCGGGGTGCTCGACCTGGCCGACCAGCTGATCATCGTCGCCACTCCGAGCGTGGACGGCGCCAGCAGCGCCAGCACCACGCTGGACTGGCTCTCCGCGCACGGCTACGCGGACCTGGTCCAGCGCAGCATCACCGTCGTCTCCGGGGTGCGCGAGACCAGCAAGATGATCCGGATCGAGGACATCGTCGCGCACTTCGAGACCCGCTGCCGCGGCGTCGTCGTGGTGCCCTTCGACGAGAGCCTGGCGGCCGGTGCCGAGGTCAACCTGGAGATGATGCGGCCCAAGGTCCGCGAGGCCTACTTCGAGCTGGCCACGCTGGTCGGCGAGGACATCGTCCGGGCCCAGCAGGCCGCCCACCAGAGCAGCGGCTGGCAGCAGCAGGCGCAGCAGCAGCCGGGGGTGCCGCCGCAGCAGCAGTGGACCGGTCAGCCCGGACCGGTGTCGCCGCAGCAGCAGCCGTGGGGGCAGCCGGGTCCGGAGGGCCAGGGCTACCCGGCGCAGGAGGGCGGCCAGCCGTGGGGCGCGCCGCCGCCGGCCCAGCCGTGGGCACCGCAGCCGGGGCAGCCCGGACAGCAGGGCCCGCCGCCGGGCTACGGTTACCCGCCGCCCGGTGCCCCGCAGCAGCCGGGCCCGCCGCAGCAGGCGCTGCCGCCGGAGTGGGCGCAGCAGCAGCCCGACCACGGGCAGCCGCAGCCCCCGCAGCAGCCCGGTTACGGTTACCCGCCGCCGCCCGCGCAGCAGTGAGCCGATGCCGCGGCGCCCGCCCCGATGCGTATCGGGGCGGGCGCCGCGGGGCGTTCTGTTGACGGACCGTCAGCTCTGCTCGGTCAGCTCGCGGGCCTGCTTGACGTCGTCGGCCATCCGGTCGAGCAGCGCCTCGATGGTGTCGAACTTCTCCATCCCGCGCAGGAAGGCGAGGAAGTCGACCGCCACGTGCAGCCCGTACAGGTCCAGGCCGACCCGGTCGATCGCGTAGGCCTCCACGGTGCGGGCGGTGCCGTCGAAGGTCGGGTTGGTGCCGACCGAGATCGCGGCCGGCATCCGCTCGTCCCCGACCGTCAGCCACCCCGCGTACACCCCGTCGGCCGGGATCGCGCTGTGCGGCACCGTGTCCACGTTCGCGGTCGGGAAGCCCAGGTCGCGACCGCGCTGCGCACCGCGCACCACGATCCCCTCGACCCGGTGCGGACGGCCGAGCACCTCACCGGCCCCGGCCATGTCGCCTGCGGCGACCAGCCGGCGCACCAGCGTGGAGGAGAACGGCTCGCCGCCGCCCGCCGCGCCGCGCACCTGCAGGTCGACCAGCTCGACCTCGAAGTCCGCGGCCCGGCCCAGCTCGGCCAGCAGCGCGACATCGCCCGCCGCCTTGTGCCCGAACCGGAAGTTCGGGCCCTCGATCACCAGCCGCGCGTGCAGGGCGTCCACCAGCACCTGCCGGACGAAGGTCTGCGGCGACTCCTTCGAGAACTCCATGGTGAACGGCAGCACCAGCACGGCGTCCACGCCGAGCGTCGCCATCAGCTCGGCCCGACGCGGGTGCGGGGCCAGCAGCGGCGGGTGGCTGCCGGGGCGGACCACCTCGCTCGGGTGCGGGTCGAAGGTCACCACCACGGCCTTGACGCCCAGTTCACGAGCCCGGGCGACGGCCCGGTTGATGATCAGCTGGTGCCCGAGGTGCACACCGTCGAAGGAACCGATGGTGACGACGCTGCGTCCCCAGTCGCCGGGAATATCCTCCAGGCCACGCCAGCGCTGCACCCTGACCGCTCCTCTTCTTCCGCCACTGCTCACATGCTCGAACTCGATCCCCTATAGCGTGCCATGCGCCGCTCCGCGCCCCGGCACCGGAACACCCGCTGCGTGCGGCAGCACGGCCGTCACCGCCCGCACCGGCGTGCGCTCGGCCTCGGCCGCCGCGTACTGCGGGTCGCGGCCCTGCGCGAGCAGCCCGCGCATCCGGGCCAGCAACGGCCCGCCGGCCAGTGGCCGGGCAGCGGCGGGCCACTCGGCGAGCAGTTGCGCGAAGTCGGCGCTGCGGCCCGCGCAGCGCACCAGCAGCGCGTCCCAGCGCTCCGGCCCGCCGTCACCGCGCTCCCAGGCGTCCGCGATCCGGCAGACCACCGCGCGGGCCCGCTCCGGGTCCTGGCGGACGGTGCCGTTGGCCAGCCGCTCCAGGACCGGGGCCAGCACCGCCGGATCCCGCTCGGTGGCCAGCAGCCGGTCCAGGAGCTCGCGGCGCAGCGCGTTCGCCGGCTCCGAATCGTGCCGCCCCGCGGCGTCCTGCGGTGCGGCCAGGACCAGCGCGAAGGCGCGCCGGACCGGCGCCGGCCGCTCACCGGGCGCGCCGAGCAGCGCGGTCAGGTCGCCCCGGCCCGCCGTCCCGAGGGTCAGCCGCCGGTTCAGGTACTCGGCGACCAACTCGGCCCGCTCCGGACGGTCCCGCAGCAGGCGCCCGGCCAGCCGGGTGGCCGGATCGGGCAGCCCGCCCGGCGCCCCGGCTCCGGCCCCGGTGCCCTGGGCCGGGGCGTCCGCGAGCACCCGCAGCACGGCTGCCGCGCCGGGTCCCGGACGCGCCAGGCGGGCCTCGAAGGCGGCCAGCACGGCAGCGGCATCGGTGGCCAGCGCCAGGCCCAGCACCTCCGGGCTGACGAATGGGTCGTCGGCCGCGTACGCCGCCAGTGCGGCGGTCAGGTGCCGGGCCCGGCTGACCGGATCACGGACCAGCAGCGCCAGCGCGGCTCCGTGCAGGCCCGGTTCGGTCTCCCGGGCGAGCAGGGTGAGCGCGGTGTGGCGCAGCAGCTCGCGCCCCGCGCCGGTGGCGTACGGGGCGGCGCGCAGCGCGTGCACGGCGGCCGCCACGTGGCGCTCGGGGCGGGCGTCGTGGCTCCACCGGTCGACGGCACGGCAGAGCGCGGAGGGTTCCTCGACCGCGAGCACGGTCAGCAGTGCGTCGGCGCGCGGGTGGGCGGTAGCCACCAGTGCCTCCGTCAACTCGTCGACGCCCAGGGCCCGGTGGGCGAAGAGCAGGTCGTGCGCGAGGTCGGCGACACTCGCCCCGGGACGGGCGGGCAGGGCGCGGCCGTCCTCGAACCAGCGGCACAGCGGTGGGAAGGCCGCCGCCCCCGTCGCGGCGAGCCGGGCCGCCGCCGCGGCGAGGAAGCCCTGCTCCGGGCCGTCCGCCCGGACCAGCAGCCGTAGCAGCGCCCAGCAGCGTTCCGGCGGCAGGGCGAGGTCGGCCCAGAACCCGGGGCCGAAGCGGGCCTGCGACCCCGGCGGCGTCGCCGTCCGCGCCGAGCCCGTCCGTGCCGAGGCCGCCGACTGCGCGATCCGCTCCGCCAGCAGCTCCAGCAGCTCCTGGTGCGTTTCGGGGTCCGGGCTGGCCCGCAGGCCGGCCGCCAGTAGCCGGGCCGCCCACCAGTGCACCTCGCCGGCCTGCTGGTCACCGCCCAGTTGGTCACCGTCCGCCGCGTCCGGCCGGGCCAGCGGGCGCCAGAGCCGGCGCAGCCACGGGTCGAGCCCCGCCGCCCCGCGCACTCGTGCGAGCGAACGCAGCGCCGCCTCCACCGCGCCCACCCGGTGCCGGGGCATCGTCCGCCGGGCGCCGGGGCGGTCGTCGTCCGCCAGCAGCAGGCGCAGCGCCGCGTCCAGATCCAGGTGCTGGCCCTGCAGCCAGTCCGCGACCTCCTCGTGCGCCAGCCGGTAGCCCTCGCCCGCCGGCACGAAGAGCCCGTCCGCGAGCACCGCCGCCGCCCAGCCGCCGGCTGCCGGGAACAGCTCCTCGAACACCGCCGGCGCCAGCCCGCCCTGCCCCGGCCCGAGCATCCGGCGGGCCGCCTCGTGCACCCGTCCGGCCGCCGCCATCGCGAGCCGGCGCACCCGCTGCGGCGCGATCACGGTTACCGGCGCCGTGCCGCCCTTGCGGTGCGAGGCGGGGCGCACCCCCTCGCGGGCGAGCCGCTCGGCGATCCGCAGGCAGCGCAGGTCGAGCCACCCCTGGTACAGCTCGGCCGGGCCCGCCCCCGTCGGGTCGGCACCGGCGGCCCGCAGCTCGCCCGCCAGCCGGAGCAACAGCGGGCTCACCGACTGCTGACTCACCGTCACCCCGTGGCTGCGCGCGGCAAGTTCCAGGGCCGGCCCGCCGAGCGGGCTGAGCCGGTGCAGCCGCACCGACCCGTCCGGCCCCGGCGGCGCCGGGTCGAGGGCTGCCGCGTACTGCTCCCAGCTCTCCGGACGGCAGGCCACCAGCAACCGGGCGGGCGCCTCGGTCAGCCAGGCCAGCGTCGCCGTCCACCAGGCCGCTCCGAGCGCTCCGGGCGCCTCCTCCGGCGCGTCCAGCACCACCAGCAGCGGCCGACCGCCGGCCGCGCAGACCCGGGCCAGCGCCGCCTCGTCCACCCCGGCGGCGAGCCGGGCCAGCGTCCTGGCCAGGGCCGCGCGCAGGCAACGGTCCGGCGCCCGCAGGTCGGCGCCGCGCAGCCAGAGGGTCGGCAGCGGCGTGCCGGCGCCGGACCGGCGCACCGTGAGCGCCGCGAGCTCGGTACTGCGCCCGCTGCCGGGCTCGCCGACCAGGACCGTCAGCGGCACCCCCGGCTCCTCGCCGCACAGGCCGTCGGCTCGCTCCACCCGGTCGGCGGCCAGCTCGGCGATCCGGCCCGGTCCGGCGCTCGCCGCCGCGAGCTGGCGGGACGCCAGGCGGAGCGCCCCGCCCAGGTTGAGCGCCGGCCCGTAGGCGGGCGCGGCGACCGCGTTGCGGCCCAGCAACGCGGCGAGCTCCGCCGGGCCGGCGGCCCGAGCGGCGGCGGCCAGCGGGATCGCGCCGGCCAGGTCGGCCGGCAGCCCGCGCAGACCGGGGGCCAGCAGGCCGAGCACCACGCCGGTCGCGGGGTCGAGCACCGGCAGGCCGGCCACCGGATCCGTCCCGGGTGGCAGCTCGAGCAGCAGCACGCCCGACAGCAGCCCCGCCTGCCGGCCGGGGCCGCCGGTCAGCGCGCCCGCGGTGCCGATCAGCGCACCGCGGCCGATGCCGGGCAGCAGCACGTCCTGTCCGGGCGCCGGGGCTGCCTCGGCCACCGGCAGCGGTGCGCCGGCCGTGCCCTGACTCGTCGTCAGCCAGGCCAGCCCGAGGTCGGCGCAGCGGGTCAGCGCGCCCGGCCCGACCGCACGGGACTCCCCGGCCGCCGTCCGCACCCGCAGCCCCTCCCCGCGCGCGGCTACCTCGGCCACCACCTCGTCCGCGGTGAGGACCGTGCCGGTCAGGTCGGCCCAGAACCCGTGCCCGAGCGTGCGCCCGGCGCTCGTGCTGATCCCGACCAGCGCCCCACCCGGCTCCGCCGGGTCGCCGCCCCACAGGTCACCAGCCATCCGTGCTGCCCTCCCCGGCGGCCCCGGTGGACACCCGTCGGGCCCGTCACCGCTGCCGTGCTCGCCGCCGGGAGCTTGCCCGCGCCAGGCCCCGCGCGACCCCGACCGCCCCTTTCACCACGCCCCTTCACCTCGCGCGCTCTACCATCCGGGTGAGAGGTGAGCTGTGTCACCTCGAGAGCAGACGGGTGGGGGGGGGGGGGGGCGGGGGGGGGGGGGCGGGGGGGGGGGGGCCCCCCCCCCCCCCCACCCCCCCCCCCCCCCCCCCCCCCCCCCCCCCCCCCCCCC
>NZ_JBGCCO010000055.1:0-31051 GCF_041262605.1 Kitasatospora sp. GAS1066B | reverse complement strand
GCCGATGCCCGCGTCCCCCGGCGCACCCCCGCCCCAGCAGGTCATGCGATCCCTGGGCGCCGCGCTGCCGCAGTCGCCCGCCTTCGCGCCCCAGCGGCCCCCCCCCCCCCCCCCCCCCCCCCCCCCCCCCCCCCCCCCCCGGGCCGCCCCCCCCCCCCCCCCCCCCCGGCCGCCCTGACGATCCACTGCGCACGGAGCGGAGTCGTCCGGTCACTCGGTGACGAGAATCGTGCCGCCCTGCCGACGCGGGGGTATCTCGTACGGAGACCCCCCGGGCAAGCCATAAGATGCGTCGGAGACACTAGCTCGCCAGAGGACAATCCCGGTCCGGGTTCTGGGGGGCGACGTTCGCACCGTACAGTCATCCGATGGTGTTGCGCCTCTGTCGGTGCCGTCATGTCCCGAGTCAGATATCGCCGCGCGCAAGGTATGAGGGCTGCTACAGGATGACAGAGATTTTCAAGCGGCTGGGTGCTGGCCTCGTGCGCACCCCCAGGCGCCTCTGGGGAGTCGCCTTCATCGTGTTCTTCGCCCTGGCAGGCGCCTGGTCGATGGCCACCCCGATGATCGCCTCGCCGGACGAGCCCGCGCACATCGTGCGGGCGGCGGCGGTGGTCCGGGGCCAGTTCAACGGTCCCGAGGTCTTCCAGTGGCAGAAGGTCCACAACGTCGAGACGGCCAACTCGGAGACCGGGGCCCAGCTGCCGCAGTGGTACGCCGGGCTGCGCGACCTGAACCAGTGCTACGAACAGCTTCCCTGGAGGTCGGCGGCCTGCGCGCCGCCGGTCGGCAACTCGGAGAAGACCGTCCAGGTCAGCACCGCGGCCGGACGCTACAACCCGATGTACTACCTGGCCGTGGGCTGGCCGAGCCTCTTCTCCTCCGGCGACAGCACGATCTACCTGATGCGGCTGGCCTCCGCCGCCTTCAACGCCGCGCTGCTGGCGAGCGCCGTGGTCACGGCCGCAGAATGGCGCCGAAGGTCGCTCGTCATGCTCGGGCTGGTCACGGCAGCCGTGCCGATGACGCTCTTCCTCAGCGGTGTGGTCAACCCGAACGGCGTCGAGGCCACGTCCAGCGTGCTGGTGTGGGTCGGCATGCTCTCCCTGCTGATGAGCCCCGACCGGGCGCTGCTCAAGCGGCGACTCCTGCGGGTCGCCGTCGCGGGCGCGATCCTGGTCAACGTCAGACCGTTGGGCATGGGCTGGCTCGGCGTGGCGCTGGTCACCTCGGCGCTGGTCGCCGAGCGCGGGGCGATCAGGCAGCTGCTGCGCGAGCGGGCAGCCTGGCTCACGGGCGGAGCGCTGGTGGTGGCGTCGGCGCTCGGCATGGTCTGGGCACAGACCCACCCGGACCACAGCTACCTGAGTGTCGTCCAGCACTACGGGCCGATGGCCGCCGCCAAGGTGGTGATCGACAGCACCCCCGGCTACACCGACCAGATGATCAACGACTTCGGCTGGCTGGACGCCTCCGGGCCGGCGGTCACCCTCTGGTTCTGGATCGCCATCGCGGTCCTGCTCTCGCTCCTCGCGCTCTGCTTCGGCAAGCTGCGCGAGTCGGTGGGCCTGCTGGGGATCTACGCCGGCATCATCATGATCCCGGTGGCCGCGCAGGTCATGGAGATCAACTCGGTCGGACTGATCTGGCAGGGCCGGTACACCCTGGCCGTCGCGGCCGGGCTCCCGATCCTGGCCGCGATGACGTGCGCGAAGCGGGCACCGGAGAGCAGCCTTCCGTGGCGCCGGCTGGCCATCATCTGCGGCACGGTGCTGACCGGCATCAACCTGCTCGCCTTCTTCTGGGTGCTGCGGCGCTACGTGGTGGGAAGCGGCCGGAGCCTGCTGACTCACTCGGCCGCCTGGAACCCGCCGGGCACCTGGATGCTCTGGTTCGTGCTGTATGCGCTGGCGCTGGGCGCAGAGCTGGTCATACTGATGGTGCCCGAGCGCAAGGTCGGGGACGGCGCCCACGCCGAGAGCGAGGCGGAGCCCGGCGGCCGCACCCACGCGCGGCGGTTCCTGGTACGCAACTAGCACCGAGTCGGCGCACTCCGAGCAGCCCCCGCTCTCCTGAGAGCGGGGGCTGCGGCGTGCTCGCCGCCTTGCCCGGATCCTGGCGCGGAGGAGTTCGGGGGCTCCTCGGACATGCCCCGCTGAAGTGCCGCCACCGCTGCGGCGGGCGGCGCGACCCCGGCGATACGTCGATGACGGAGGATCAGCTCGGCACTCACCTCACCTACCTCTCGCGCGAGGAGCACCATGGACACGAGCCGGTTCATCCGCCGAATAGCCGCCGGGGCGGCGACGATCCTGACGGCTGGTCTGCTGTCCTTCACCGGCCTGTCGGCCGCATCCGCCGCCGCGCCCACCGGAGCGGGCGTGGCCGCGCTCGCGGCGGCCAATGTGGGCAAGAGCGCCGGCACCTGCGCCAACACGCCGACCACCAACACCCTTGGTGGCGCCCAGTTCGAGACCAGCTGCAGCGGCGGCGGCTCGGGCGGGCCCGAGTACTGGTGCGCGGACTTCGCGCAGTGGGTCTGGGCGAACAGCGGGTACTCGACCGTCGGCCTGAACGCCGGGGCCGCGAGCTTCCAGCAGTACGGCCAGCAGAACGGCAGCCAGCACACCGACACCGCCTACCGCCCGCAGCTGGGCGACGCGATCGAGTACGCCAGCACCAAGGACTCCGCGATCCACCACGTGGGCCTGGTGACCGCGCTCAACGCCGACGGTTCCGTCACCACCGCCAACGGTGACTGGAACGGTGACCCGAGCACCACCACCATGGCGGCCTGGGCGGTCAGTTCCCAGGTGGTCTCGATCACCATCCCCGCGAGTGCGCTGGCCGTGGGCAGCGAGCCCAGCAGCGTGGACCCGGCCGACGGCTACTACATCGCCGGCTACACCACACCGGTGGTCGCGAGCAGCAACCCGTACACGCCCACCGCCGCCTGCGGCACCGGTTTCAGCGTCATCGACGCGCACAGCCTGGGCGGGGCGAAGGTCTACCTGCTCTACAACGGCTCGACGCAGCAGAACTGCGTGACCACGATGGTGAACACCCCGACCGGTCCGGTGTCGCTCAACGCCACGCTCAGTGTCCAGGGCGGGGCGAGCGCGAGCGATCCGGGCACCTACACCTACTACGCCGGGCCCGTGAAGCTGGCCGCCCCGGCCGCCTGCGTCATGTGGGGCGGCAGCTACCAGGGCACCACCTGGACCAGCGGGTGGAGCCACTGCGGATAGACCCTGCCTGGCCGAACGTGCCACGGAAACCCGTCGAGCTCCGGCCCGGCCGCGCCTGCGGCCGGGCCGGGCCCGTTCCACGGCAGGCACGACAAGCGAATTGACGGATGGTCACGGACCCGTCGAAGCGGCACGCGGGATTCGCGGGTGCGGACCGAAAGCACCACATCACCAGACCAAGTCGGACATCGGAGCTGCACATTGACTGGAATTGATTGATCGGCGTGACCGCCGGCGCCCGAACAACTGGAGCACCACTACAACGTTAAGTGGATCAGCGCCGCCGCGGTCCGGCGGGCGGCGACTGATGACGGCCATTGGTGTCAAGGGGGTACACGAGTGGAGTTCGCCATCCTCGGACCGATACAGGTTCTGGACGACGAAGGCGTTCGCGCGGTTCCAGCGGCGAAGCAGCGCATCCTGCTGGCGACGCTGTTGACGCGCAGGGGGCAGGTGGTTCCGAGCGGTCTGCTGGCGGAGATGGTCTGGGACGGGCAGCCACCACGCAGCGCGGCCATCACCCTGCGCAACTACGTGATGCGGCTGCGGAGCGCGCTCGGTGCGGCCGGTGGTCGCATCGAGACGCTGGCCGGCGGCTACCGGATCAACATCGAGGCCGAGGAGTTCGACGCCCAACGGTTCGTGCTGCTGCGCGACCGAGGTGTCGCGATGCTGCGGGAGGGTGCGTTCGGGCGCGCGCTCGAACTGCTCGACCAGGCGCTGCGGTTGTGGCGCGGTCCCGCGCTGGTGGACGTCCCGTCCGACCGGCTCCAGCTCGAGCAGGTGGACCGGCTCACCGAGGGCCGGCTGGACGCCCTGGAGGCGAGGTTGGAGGCCGAGCTGAGGCTGGGCCGCAGTTCGGCGGTGATCGCCGAGCTGCGGCTGCTCACCGCCGAGCACCCCGGGCGGGAGCGGTTCTGGGCGCAGCTGATGACCGCGCTGTACGGCAGCGGACGGCAGTGCGAGGCGCTCGCCGTCTACCGGGAGGTTCGCGCCATCCTGGCCGAGGACATCGGGGTCGAGCCCGGCAGCGAGCTGCGTGAGGTGCACCAGCGGATCCTGCGCGCCGACGCCGGGTTGGCGGAGCAGTGCGGCCGATCCAGACAGGTCGCAGGGCTCCAGACCGGGCTCCTGGCCGGTGACGAGGAGGCAGTCGCGCCGCCACTGTCGATCGACGGGCTGAAGGTGACGCCGTTTCAGGTACCGCCGCAGGAACCGGGGTTCGTCGGCCGGATCGCCGAGACCGCCGAGCTGGTGGCGGAACTGTCCCAGGAGACCAGGGACTCGCCCTGCGTGGTGGTCGTCTCGGGCCAGCCAGGCGTCGGCAAGAGCGCGTTGGTCGGGCGCGTCGCCCGCCTCGCCCGCTCCGCCGCGCCGGCCGGCACGCTCTTCGCCGACCTGCGCGGCACCGACCGCGACCCCGCCTCGCCGCGCTCGGTGCTCCGCGCTTTCCTGCTCACCCTCGGCGTGCCCGCCGAGGCGATCCCGGCGGAGACGGCGGAGCGCACCGCGCTGTACCGCTCGGTACTGGTGGGCCGGCGGGTGCTGGTGGTGCTGGACAACGCGCGGGACGGCGCGCAGGTGCGCCCGCTGCTGCCGGCCGATCCGGCGAACGCGACGCTGATCACCAGCCGCAGCCGGCTCGCCGACCTGATCGGGGCCCGGCAGGTGGAGCTGGAACCGCTGACCGGTGACGAGGCGCAGTCGCTGCTGAGCCGGATCGTGGGCCCGGAGCGACTGGCCGTCGACCCGGCGGCTGCCCGGACGCTGGCGGCGGCCTGCGGACGGCTGCCGCTCGCACTGCGGATCTGCGCGGCACGGCTGTCCGCCCGGCCCCTGTGGACCGTTCGCTACCTGGCCGATCGGCTGACCGACAGTTGTCGCCTCTTCGACGAACTCCGCCTGGGCAGCCTGGACGTACGCGCCGCCCTGACCCTCAGCCACGACGCCCTGGACCCTGCCGCCGCACGGGCCTTCCGCCTGCTCGCCCAGCCGGACGTCCCCGCCTTCTGGACCGCCACGGCCGCCGAACTGCTGGACCAGTCCGAGCGGGAGGCGGAGCGGATCCTGGAAACCCTGCTGGACGCCCACCTGATCTCCGCGCTCGCCCCGGACCGCTACGGCTACTCGGACCTCCTGCGCGCCTTCGCCCGCGAGCAGTGCCTGCGCTGGGACTCCGCGCAGGAGCGGTCCCGGGTGCTGGCGCGGGCGGAGCCGCGACGAACCGGCGAGCGGCGCCAGAGCACGTCGGCGGTGCTGCTCGAGGTGGTCGACGGTCGCGCGTACGCCTTCCGCTCGCGGTCCCACCTGCCGCACCGGGAGACGGCGCTCGGCTGACGGGCGGAGGTGACGGGCCGATAGCCCAGCTGTCTGAGGTGGGCATTAGAGTCCGCTTATGATTCGTACTGATCGTCTGTCAGCTGTCGCTCTCGCCGGTCTCTTTGCCTTCCTCGTCACCGGTTGCGGACCCACGACCAACCCCGCCCCGGCGAACGCGGCCCAGCCGGCGCCCGCCACCACTGCCGCCGGTACAGTGGCGAAGCCGTCCGACCTGCCTGGTGCCAACATCGGCGGCAGTGGCACCATCACCCTGTCCGGGGGCGCCAGCGGCTCCTACCACTTCACCACGGTGGCCTGTCTGGGCGAGAAGTCCCCGTCCGGAAAGCTGACCATGTCCGCCGCGGTCGGCAGCCCTGGCAGCGGGACTGCCGCCATCATCGACTTCGACGGGACCGGGAAGTTCACGCTGACGATGACCGTCGCCGGTGCCACCCCCTCGATCTGGCAGGGCCAGTCCGCAGTCGGCGCAGCGGCCAACCGCACCGTTGACACCGTCAAGCTCACCGACCTGCCGATCACCCAGATGACCGGCGGCACGGCCAAGGCCAGCGGCACCCTGACCTGTTCGGGGACGCAGGCGATGAGCTGATCCCTGTCGGACCTCAGGCGGTGTCGAGGTCTCCGGCGGCGGTGCTGCGGGTGAAGGCCTGCCAGGCGTCGGCGGTGAAGACGAGGGCGGGGCCGTGGGGGTCCTTGGAGTCGCGGACGGGGACGGCGCCGGGGACGTTGGGGGCGACCTCAATGCAATTGCCGCCGTTGCCGCTGTGGGAGGACTTGAGCCAGGTGGCGCCGGAGAAGTCAGGGGTCATCGGGAGGTCCTTTCGCAGCCTGCGGAGCAGCGCCTCCGCCGTGAGGTGATCGTACGCGCGGCGTCCGGGTTGTGACGGACTGTTGGTGAAATGGGACGGCCCCGGCGCTCCTTGACGGAGCGTCGGGGCCCAACCTTGAACTGGGGAGTGTTCAGACGGCGCCGAAGTCTCCGGCGGAGGTGCTGCGGGTGAAGGCCTGCCAGGCGTCGGTGGTGAAGACGAGGGCGGGGCCGTGGGGGTCCTTGGAGTCACGGACGGGGACGATACCGGGGAAGTCAGGGGCTACCTCGACGCACTCGCCGCCGTTGCCGCTGTACCGCGACTTGACCCATCTGGCGTCGGTCAGGTCGATGTTCATTGAAGTTCCTTCCGGACGGCGCGGATCTTGGCCTGGGAAGCCCCTGTGGACAGCGACTCCACCTGGAGTTGATCGTAGTCTCTCTCCCAAACTGAAACGATGTCACGACTGCGCTCTAGGTAGCCTCGCAACTGCGATTCGGAGTAGCCAACGACCGTGCGATCGGTCAGGGTCAGCAGGGTGACCGGCAGGAGGAACGGGCGGTACTCAGCGAGGCTGAGCGGGGCGACCTGGACTGTGATCTGTGGGCGGTGAGCCAACTCAACGATGTGATCCAGTTGTTCGATCATCACGGAGCGCCCCCCGATCGGACGCAGAAGGCAGCTCTCATCCATGACCGCGTGGATGATCGGCTGTGACTTCTGTTCGAGTACCCGCCGCTGCCTGGCTGCCAGAAAGGCGCTTCGCTCCTCCGCCTGGGCCTGGGTGATGCTGCCACGCTGTACGGCCGCCGCTTCGAGTGCCGCAGCATATGCCGGCGTCTGAAAGATGCCAGGGATGACAGAAAGTTGGAACGTCCGAAGCCGCCTGCACCGCTTCTCACAGTCCGCGAACTCCTCGAACCCCTCCAGCAGTGCGGCGCGCGTGCACCTGCGCCACAGCTCGTAGAAGGCCTCGCCGGTCTCGAACACCTCGTCGGCTTTCACAGCGAATTTCCTTGTTGGAGGACGCTTCACTCCTTCGATGTACGAGACCAGCGTGTTCGAGTAGCCCATCCGCTTGCCGGTCTGCACCTGGGACCAGCCCTTCGCCCTTCGTGCCCTGCGCAGTTCCGCCGCGAAGCGGGCAAACGGCGATGACGATCCGTCAATCTCCGGCTCTTCCAGCATCATCTGCACCTTCCACTCGCGGATTTGGTCAACGTTCAACCCCTAGCGAGCGTAGCTCCGGATGCCGAATCTTGTAACTAGTCCGCTACGGAGAGGAATGGCCATGAGTGCCCGCAGAGAACCCCCGCCGACCCTCTACACCCCCCAACTCGGCGAGCTGGTCCGCGACGAGAAACACGGTCTGACCGGCCACTACATGGGCCCGGGCTACGGCAAGCGCCCCACCGTCTACCTCCGCCCGGTCGGCGGCGGCTGCGAGTGGGAGACCCCGGCCAGCGAGATTCAACCGCTGACCGGCGCGCCGGAGTTGCGCGCTGTTCGCGCCCCCGGCCGAGCGGGCGAGGCCACCGGGTGAAGCCCCCCGTCGCCCTGCCGCCCCGGCATCAGTGGCGGTTCGGGTGGTGCGCCTGCTGCGACCGTCAGACCCTGGTCGCACCGGGCCCGCAGATCACCACCGACAGTGGCCCGATCAGCCTCCCCTACTGCGTGGACGGTTTCGAACGAGCCGGCCGCTACGTCCACCGCGCACGGCTGCGCGGCTCGTACCGAGAACAGAGGAACCAGGAACCATGAGCACCGCCAACCCCGGCCCCACCCCCACCGACAGCTCCTTCGACCGCACCACCGCACTGGCCGAGCTGCGCGCCCTCGGCCGGCAGCTCAACCGCCAGGCGGCCGACCGGACCGACGCCTCCACGGCCGAGCTGGACGCGACGCTCGAAGCGATGCGCGCCCTCCACGCCCGGATCATGGCCGACCTGGCCGACCTGGCGGGCCCCGCGACTCCTCCTCCCGCGGGCGGACGTACGTCCGCCCGCGCCCCCGAGCCGCCGCGGTCCGCATGAACGCCCAGCACGCGACCGCACCCCTGGGCGTTCTGCTTGTACCGACGAACGCCGAGATCTCCCGCTGACGGACGATCACCCGATGACGATCAAGCCTATGACCGGCCCGAGCACCTCTGCCTGACGCCACACCAGCCCCTGTGGCCTCCGGAGTTCAGGATCTGCCCGTCACGCGCGGCGTATCCCGAACAGCCGCAGGCCGAGAGCGGCGGACGGCGGTCTGCCCAGAGCGTCATCGGCCGCGGACCGTGGTGATCAACTGCTCGACCTGGCTCAGGTGGCGGGCCGCGCCGATGTTGTCCGCCAGTCGTCGGGCATGCCGTAGATGGTCGATGGCCTCGTCGCGTTCGCCACGGGCGAGGTGGGCCCTGGCGAGGTCGCAGCGTAGGCCGGCGGTCGCGCGTATGAAGGTCGCATCGTTCTCGGCGAGCGCGTCGTACAGTTCGTCGAGAGCGGCGGCCTCGCCGAGGTGCACGAGTGCCCGGCCGCGCCAGCGGGCCAGCACGTTGTCATTGAAGTAGATGCTCGGCATGTCAGGATCCCTGCAGTCTTCTCCCGGCGGGAGCAGCGCGGCGGCTCGGTCCAGAGCGCGCAGGCAGGCGTCCCGCCGGCCAGCGTATGCGAGCGTCTTGGCCGCTGCGGCGTGGAGCCAGGCCAGCTGCCGGGGAGACGCCTTTCTCCCCACGGTGTGGTGCGCTGCCTGGACGAGCTGGACGGCGAGGTCGGGTCGTGCCGACAGCACGTTGGCCTGTCGCGCCATCACGTCTGCCACGTATCGCGGGTGCTTCGATTCGAGGGCAGCGCGTCGCGCCAGTTCGCACAGCCTCCACGCGTCCTCGGCGGCGCCGAGATCCAGTGCCTGCGAGGCTGCGAGCGTGGCCGCACAGGCGAGAGCCTGCGCCACCGATTCCCGGGTGCCGGGCAGCATGGAGAAGCTCAGCGAGCGGTCCAGGGCAGCCACATGAGCCCGCGTCTGTGCCATCGAGGCGGCGGGTCCCATCCGGCGGTCGAGCGTGCGTAGGAGCTCGGTCTGGGCCAGGAAGGTGTCGACGGTGTCGGGAGTCAGGGTTGTGCCCCACGCGAGATTCCTGGCCAGTTCCCTGTCTTCGGCTGTACGGAACCGCGCGCTCCGTGTGTCGGTGATGTCAGCTGGCCAGGTCCGCGTGGCGTCATGACGAGGCGCGCTGCCAGGGGCTGAAGGAGTGGTGATCGCTGTTCGGGCCGCGGCGACCAGGAGTCGACGGCCGGCGGAGTCCAGGTCGAGGCCGGTGGCGATGTGGGCCACCGTCGTCATGCGCGGGTGCCGTTTCCCCGACTCCAGCATGCTGATCGCGTGTCTGGACACCCCCGACCGGTCGGCCAGCCCTTCCTGCGTCAAGCCGGCCCTCAGCCGGTACTCACGCAGGACCGTTCCGAACCGTGCTGCCACCTGGCCCCCCGACCACGCATCTGCGCACACCGTTGACCGGGGTGTGACCCCGTCAACTTGTCCATCGGAGCCGACTCTACGGATCGATACCGGCGAACGCCACAGCAGTGCAACACGAACGCCATGGAGCCCACCGCCACACCCGGCCAGGATGGTTCACACGTCGAGCAGGCGGTGGCAGTACCAGACGGCCCTTCAGAATCGGCAACACCAGGGTCGGTTCGCGGACACGGACCGCGATGACATCGCCGCCACGCCCGGACCTGTCCTGGACCACGCTTGCGGAGCTCCGCACCACCACGGTGCAGGAGCGCCCGCCAGGTGGGCGCGTTCACACCGGACAGGCGCCGCAGCCGCTCGGCCGTCACCGTCAACCAGCTGAATGGAGTCTTTCGTGCCCATCAACAAGACACTGCAACGCGTCGCCGCCGTCTCGCTCGTGGCCGTCGCCGCGGTGGCCGGCGCCACCGTCTCCGCGAGTGCTGCGGAGGGGAACTGGAACGTTACGGCATCATCCACGTGTGTCGCCACGGAGCAAGTTCAGTTGATCAACGGGCACGACTACATGCAGGTCGACCCCAACAGCAACGGCGGGGGCTGCCAGTTCGGCATCTGGGACTGGAACAACTCCCGCTGGGTGTACGGCCCGACCACCTACGGCGGCCTCTCCGGCTGGTACTACGACGGCCCCGGCTACAACATGTCCGTCTGCGCCCAGGACGGCGGCGCGTGGGTGTGCGGCCCGGCCAACTGACCCGGCGCACACCGGCGCAGCTGTAAGGCGAGGAGGGCCCTCACCGTCATCGACAACCGTCGGTGACGGTGAGGGCCCTCGTGGGGCGTTCCCTTTCCAACGGCACCACGCGCCCGTGCGAGCGCACAGCGGCGCTCCAGACGTTCCGGGCCGCGCCTACTACGGGGAAGGCGGACGCCTCCGCTACCGCCGGCTCCTGCCCCCGATCGTTCCTGCCGGCCCACGGGCTAGCCTCCAGCGATCCTCTTGCGCTCTACTGCCAGGTCGCGGTGTCGGGGTCGATGCCGTGGGCGCGCGCGTTGGCGTCGACGATGCGACGGAACCAGGTGGCAAGGCCGGCGCGGATGCCGTCGTAGTGGGCGGCGAATCCGGGATCGGCCTCGTACTTGCGGCCGAGACAGACCTGCATCTGCCGGGTGAGGGGAAAGTACGAAGCGAAGACCTCGCGGTGGCGCTCGACGAGTTGATTCGCCTGCGGGCTGCCAGGTGTGACGCCGGCGTCCATCGCGTCCCCGAGGGCGCGGTCGAAGTCGGCCATGGCGTCGGTGATGGCCTGCCATTCGTCCGGACCGCGAGAGGCCGAGCCTTCGGCGTACTGCAGCCACTGCGTCGTGTCTCCGTAGCGCTGACGGGCTTGGGCGGGCCAGTCCGGGTTCCACTGGGGGCCGAAGACCGCGGCCTGCTGCTCGACGGTCAGCAGCAGGCCGCGCTCGTGGGCGTCGATCATCCGATCCAGTCCGGCGCTGAGCTGCTGGAGGCGGTCGATCCGCTCAGCGACCTGGGTGCGCTGCGCGCGCAGTGCGCCGGGCACGTCCGCGGTCGCGTCGTCCAGGACGGCCCGAATCCTGTCCAGGCCGAGACCGAGCTCGCGGTAGACGACGATGCGGTGCAGGCGTTCCAGGTCACCGGCGGTGTAGAGCCGGTATCCGGCAGCCGTGCGCAGTGACGGTCGCGCCAGATCGATCTCATCCCAGTGGTGCAGCGCGCGGACTGTCACGCCCAGACGCGTCGAGACCTGACCGACGGTCAGGCCATCGGCGTCAGTGGCATCAGGCATGTTCCGCATTATCGCCGCGACTGTCGCCGCGACCGAGATCCGGCGGGGTGATCCCGACGGCAGCGAGGTTCCGCGCCGCCTGACTGGCCGGATCGAAGGGCTTCGCCGCGGTGAAGACGATCCGTGCGTTCTCGGGGGTGGTCACCGCCACGTCGCGGGTGTTCCAGGGAGTATCGCGTGGACCGTCGACCGAGTCCGGGCGCACCGCACGACAGGCCTCGACCACGGAATCGACCTGGCCGAGCACGCACGCGAAGCTGAAGCTCATCGCCGGCGGCTGCTCGGGAACGCTCGGCGCCGAGACGAGGAGTACGTCCTGGAACGCCCACCGGCGCAGATGCACGAGCGCGCCCGGGATGCTGAACAGCTCGAAGAACCCGAGCCCACGAGTCCAGAAGTCCACCGACGCCGCGAAATCGCTCGTGGGGATCGTCACGAACGCGGGCATTCCGTAGATGCCGTGGAACGGCTCCGGCGGGACCGCATCCGGGCCGGGGGCGGGCACGGGACTCATCTCGAACGCGTCGTAGTAGTCGCTCATGCGCCCACCCTCAGGCCTCACGCAACGTGAGGGTCAAGCCCGGCGCGCTGACTGGCACTGGCAGGGGCAGGCAGCCGCCGCCGCTGCTGTCCATACTCGAACCCAGGAAGAGCAAGCCGCAGTTGGGGCGGTTCCTGTGGACGCTTTCCGAACACCTCTGAATTCCGCAAACCTACGAATGGAGACACCATGCCCACGCTCTACACCACCGAAGCACTCTCGACCGGCGACGGCCGCAACGGCGAGGTCCGCACCGCCGACGGGGTCCTCGACGAACTCCTCGCGGTCCCGAAGGAGATGGGCGGCCCCGGCGGCGACAAGACCAACCCCGAGCAGCTCTTCGCCGCCGGCTACGCCGCCTGCTTCCACAACGGGATGCGGCTGATAGCGGGTCAGCAGAAGCTCGAGCTGGGCGAGTCGACCGTCAAGTCCACGGTGAGCCTGATCACCCTGGACAACGGGGGCTTCTCGCTGGAGGTGGCGCTGTCGGCGCACCTGCCCGGCCTGGACCAGGCCGCGGCCGACCAGCTCGTGGAGACCACGCACCAGGTGTGCCCGTACTCCAACGCCACCCGCGGGAACATCTCGGTCACCCTGGTGGCGACGGTCTGAGCCTGGGTCGCGCCAGGAGGCAGACTGGGCGGGTGGATCCTCGATGGATGTTCCCGGACCTGGACGAGGCCGGAGTGGCCACGGTGGGCGAGGTGTTGGCGGAGGCGGACACCCGACTGCGCGGGCTCGCACGGCGGTTGGGGGTGCGGGGTGGTCTGCGGACCAACCCGGCCCCGATCACGGGGATGCCGTACGCCGGTGAGCTGTACGGGTACTTCCGGCTCGCCGACGCCCGGTTCGGCGCGATGGTCTGCGTCGACCGAAGGTGTGGCAACGACCTGCGGTTCGGGCCGCCGTGGCTGGTCGGCGCGGAGATCGAGGTGCCGTGCCGGTACGGCGAGGAGTGCACGGGGCACCAGGTCGCCGCGTTCTCGGACGGATACGTCGAGTACCGCGAGCCGGTCGCGGCGGTGCGGGGGCTGGCCGAGGCGAGCGCATGGCTGGTCGAGAGCGCGGTGGCCCGATCGCCCGCCGGGTGGCGGGTGCGGAACACTGAGCAGTGCGGCGAGTAGGGGGAGGCGCAGGTGGGTGAGGCGTCCGGGGAGTGGACGTTGCTGCGTGGCGGGCAGTTGGTCGGCTCGGTAGAAGTCGACCAGCCCGACTTCGCGTGGTCACCATCCCGGTTGGACACCTGATCCACAGTGCGGCACCGGAGGCGTTCGCGGAGGTGGTGTCGGCGTTCCTGCCGGCGCAGTGAGCCGCGTCAGTCGGCCAGCATCAGCTGGAGCAGGTCGCGCAGCGCCTCGCGCTGCTCGCCGGTCAGCGGCTCCAGGGGGTGCGAGGCGAACGGCATCCGGGCGCGCAGGTCGGCGATCACGCTCAGGCCGGCTTCGGTGGCGGCGACCAGTTTGACCCGGCGGTCGCCCGGGCTGGGGCGGCGTTCGGCCAGGCCGCGGGTCTCCAGGCGGTCCACGACGGCGGTGACGTTGGACGGCTCGGCGTGCAGGTGGTCGGCGATCCGGCGCATCGCGACCGGGTGTTCGGCGGCGATCAGCGCCTTGGCCTGCAGCGGGGTCAGGTCGTGCGGGGTGGCGGCGGCCTCGGACTCCTGGGCGTAGCGGCGGTTGATCGCGGCGAAGAGGGCCACGACCTGGGCGGTCAGTTCATCCGATGGCATGGGGCCAGTCTACCGAGATGCTTGACAATCGAAAACATCTGGTTGCATAGTTATCGAGACAGGTAGTTATGAAGCATAAGTAAGTGCAGCGAAAGGCCACCCATGCGCACCGTTCTGATCACCGGCACCTCCTCCGGCATCGGCCTGGCCACCGCCGTCGCCGCCGCCCAGGCCGGCTGGCGGGCCGTCGCCACGATGCGCGACACCGCCAAGGCCGGCGCCCTGATCGCGGCGGCCGAGGCCGCCGGGGTGAGCGAGCTGGTCGAGGTGCGGGCGCTGGACGTGACCGACCCGGCCTCGGTGGCTGCCTGCGTGGCGCAGATCGCCGCCGAGCACGGCCGGCTGGACGCGGTGGTCAACAACGCGGGCGCCGGGCACGTCGGCACCATCGAGCAGGAGAGCGTCGAGGACGTCCGGGCCGTGATGGAGGTCAACTTCTTCGGCGTGGTCGAGGTGACCCGGGCCGCACTGCCGCTGCTGCGCGAGAGCAAGGGCCGGCTGATCTCGGTGACCAGCGTCGGCGGCGTGATCGGCCAGCCGTTCAACGAGGCGTACTGCGCGGCCAAGTTCGCCGTCGAGGGCTTCATGGAGTCGCTGGCGCCGGTCGCCGCGACCACCGGGGTGAGCGTGAGCGTGGTGGAGCCGGGCGCGGTGGCGAGCGAGTTCGTCGCCAACGTCGGCCTCGACCCGCAGGCGGTGGCCGCCGCCGGTCCGTACGGCCCGGCCCTGGCCACCTACCTGGACCGCACCCGCAACGCCTTCGCCAACGCGCAGACCCGCGAGGGCGCGGCCGCCGCGATCATCGAGGTGCTGACCGCCGAGAAGCCCGCCTTCCGGGTGCAGACCTCGGACGCCGCGCGCGGCTTCACCGCCGTCAAGCTCGCCGACCAGGACGGCTCGGCGGTGCAGGGCCTGACGGCGGGCTGGGTGGCCTAGGGCCTGTACGGCGGATCTTTCCGGGCCCGCGACGCCGGGCGCCCAACGCCGCGGGCTCATCCGAAAAGATCCGCCGTACAGGCCCTAGTAGGCGCTCCCCGGGGTAGGAGCCCCAGTGCGGTGTCAGGGTCGCCGACATGCGGGGCCGCCTGAGCGGTGACATGTTGGTGGCAGCCCATTGTCGGACGAACCGCGAGGAGGAGACATGGGCATGATGGACAAGCTCAAGGGCATGCTCGGTGGCCACAGTGAGAAGGCGACCGACATGGCGTCCGGCGCGAAGGACCGCGCGATGGACGCCGGGCAGGAGGCTTCCGACAAGGCCCAGGAGCACCTGCCGGGCCCGGCGGCCGACGCCCTGGGGAACATCACCAACCGCGGCCAGCAGGGCGTTGACGACGGCCAACAGGCGGCGTCGGACATGGAGAGCGAGGGCGGCCCCGAATGGGAGCGGTGACCCGCTGACCACCGGCTGAGCGGGGCGCATCCTGGAGACCAGGATGCGCCCCGCTCACGTATGTGCCGCCACGCGGCCTCAGCCGCGTGGTGGCAGCGGCGGGCGCCGCAGGTCCGGGCGCGGGGTGTCGGCCGGCGGCGGGGCGGCGGCAGGGTGGGTGTGCAGCAGCTCCAGGGCGACCCGGACGGCCTCGGACAGCTCGGTGTTGCGGCCGGCCGCCCAGTCGGCGGGGCTGCGCAGCACCGGGATGTCCGGTTCCACCCCGTGGTTCTCGATCCCGAAGCCGCGCCCGCCGGTGAACCAGGAGGCGTTGGCGGGCACCGAGAGCTGGGTGCCGTCACCCAGGGTGTGCCGGCCGATGGTGCCGACCACCCCGCCCCAGGTCCGCCGGCCGACCACCGGACCCAGGCCCAGCAGCTTGACCGCCGCGATGATCACGTCCCCGTCCGAGCTGGTCGCCTCGTCGGCCAGCGCCACGATCGGGCCGCGCGGCGCGTCGCGCGGGTAGCGCACGGCGCGCCGGCCGCGGGTGTGGTCCCAGGCCAGCACCCGGCGGGTGAGCTTCTCCAGGACCAGCTCCGAGACGTTGCCACCGGCGTTCCCCCGCACGTCCAACACCAGGGCGGGACGGTCGAGTTCGCGGCGCAGGTCGCGGTTGAACTGGGCCCAGCCGGAGCCGCCGAGGTCGGGGATGTGCAGGTAGCCGCAGAGGCCGTCGCTGAACTCCCTCACCAGCGACCGGCGTCGGGCCACCCAGTCCTGGTAGCGCAGCGGCCGCTCGTCGGTCACCGGGGTGATCGCCACCCGGCGCACCGGGCCGTCGGGGCCGCGCCGCACGGCGAGTTCCAGGGTGCTGCCGCCGGCTCCGGCCAGCAGTGGGGCCGGGCCGCGCACCGGGTCCGGGGTGCGGCCGGCGATCGCCACCAACTCGTCGCCCTCGCGCACCTGGTGGCCCGCCAGCGGGGCGCGGGCGCGGGGGTCGGAGGACTCGCCGAGCAGCACCCGGCTGAGCAGCCAGCGGCCGTCCGGCTCGCGGTGCGCGCTCGCCCCGAGCAGCCCGAGCGGCTGCTGCACCGGCGCGGGCCCCTCGCCGCGCCGGGCCGGGGTGACGTAGGCGTGCGAGGTGCCGAGCTCGCCGAGCAGCTCGCGCAGCAGGTCGGCGAAGTCGTCGGGGGAGGCGATCCGATCCAGCAGCGGCTCGTACTGGGCGACCAGCGCGGGCCAGTCCAGGCCGCCCAGCGCCGGGTCCCAGAACTGGTCGCGGACCAGCCGGGCCGCCTCGTGATAGGCCTGGCGCCACTCCGGGCCCGGGTGGACGGTGTGGGTGATCCGGCGCAGGTCCACCGTCACCGCGGCGCCCGGGGCGGCCAGCGGCAGCAGCTTGAGCGAGCCGGCGACGAAGGTGGCCACCGCCGCGCCGTCGCCGGAGACCGCGTAGCCGTCCACCTGCTCCTGCACGGTGCTGCGGGTGGCGGAGGCCAGGTCGAAGTACTCCAGGGCGGGGCGCCCGGACAGGTCGGTGGGGCTGGCGAAGGTCTCGCCGAGCGCGCCGGAGATCGGCCAGCGCAGCCAGAGCAGCCCGCCGCGCACCGGCGCCGGGGTGGAGTACTTGGAGGCGATCACCGGGAACGGCACCAGCCGCTCGGGCAGGCCCTCGACGTCCACCAGCACGGTGCCGTCGCCGGGCGCCGGGTCCGCCTCGTCGCCGACCGGGGCGGCGAACGGCGAGGGGGTGTCGGCGGCCAGCGGGACCAGGTACGGGCGGCAGCCGAGCGGAAAGGAGAGGTCGCCGGTGTGCACGTCGTGCACCGGGTCGAAGCCACGCCAGGAGAGGAAGACCAGGTAGCGGCCGTCCCGGGTGAAGACCGGTTGCTCGTCCTCGAAGCGGCCCTCGGTGACGTTCAGCGGCAGCGCGTCGGGCAGGTCCAGGCGCTGCAGCCGGATCCGGCGCAGCGAGCGCCCGGCGACCGGCTGGGACCAGGCCAGCCAGCGCGAGTCGGGGGAGAAGGCCAGGCCCCGGATCGGGCCGTAGCCGGCCCTGGCCAGCTCGCGGACCTCGCCGTCGGCGGTGTGGACCAGCAGCAGCCGGCCGTCGCCGGCGGCCGCCGCGAGCAGGTGGCCGTCCCGGCTGGCGACCAGCTCGAGCACCTGGCCCAGCCGCCCGGCCGCGATCCGGCGGGCCGCCGGTGCCGTGGTCGGTGCGGTGGTCGGTGCGGCGGTGGTCGGTGTGGCGGTCGGCGCGGGGTGCGTGGCCGCGCTGCCGGGCAGCGCGGCCAGTTCGATCGCGTCCTCGCCCTCGGCGTCGGTGACCCAGGCGATCTGTCCGGTGCCGCCGAGCACGACGGGCAGCCGGGCTCGCACCCCGGGGGTGTCGGCCAGCGCGCGGGCCGGGCCGTCGCGGTGGGTGAGCCAGTAGAGGCTGCCGCGCACCCCGACCACTCCGGAGCGGCCGGTGGCGTCGCAGACCAGGTCGTTGAGGTGCCGGGCGGCGGTCACCTGGTACGGGCGGCGCCCGGCCCGGGAGCCGCCCAGGCGCATGGTGAGCCGGCGCGGAGCGGGGGCGTCCAGGCTCTCCAGCAGCCACAGGTCGCCGGCGTGCTGGTAGACCACCCGGTGGCCGTCCGTGCTCGCCTCGCGCGCGTAGTAGCTCGCGTGGTCGGTGTGCCGGCGCAGGTCGGCGCCGTCCGGGCGGCAGGAGTAGAGGTTGGCGATGCCCTCGTGGTCGGAGAGGAACGCCACCCGCTGGTCGACCAGCATCGGGGAGGAGAGGTGGCCGGGCAGGTCGGGCAGCAGCTGCGCGCCGTCCAGCCAGAGCCGCCCGGTGGCGCCGCCCCGGTAGCGCTTCCAGGCGGCCGGCTCGTGCGGGGCGGCGGCGGTCAGCAGCAGCGTGTGATCCGCCGTCAGGTACAGGTCGCGGACCGGGCCCCAGGGCAGCCGCCGGCCCGGCGAGCCGTCCAGCGGCAGCGCGTGCGCCCAGGTGTAGTGCGCGAAGGGCTCGTGGTGGGAGGTGAGCGCGAGCACCTCGCCGGTGGGCAGCCAGCCGCGCACCCGGGTGTCCTGGCTGCCCCAGTAGGTCAGCCGGACCGCCTCGCCGCCCTCGGTGGGCGCCGTCCACACCTCGGGGGTGAGCGCGGCCCAGCTGGTCCAGGCGACGGTGCGGCCGTCGGGGGAGAGTCTGGGGTGCGAGACCCGGGTGCGGTCACAGCTGACCCGCCAGGCCCGGCCTGACGATCCGTCAGGTTCGAGCGGGGCGAGCCACACGTCGTCCTCGGCGGTCAGCGTCAGCAGCTCGCCGGTCAGATGGGGGTAGCGCAGGTAGCCGCGGTGGTTGTCGGTCACCTTCCCATCGTTCGCAGGCTGCGCGGGCCTGGCAACCGGGGGTCCTGGCTAAGAGGGTCCGCCAGTAGGGGGCCGCTCGCTGCCGGCCGGCCAGATCTCGTGCACCCAGAGCCCGGCCGCCCGGGTCAGTGCGGCCACCTCGGCCGGCTCGCCGCCCGGGCTGCCGTCCCAGACCGCGATCAGCTCGTCGATCATGCCGACCAGGGCCCGGCCCAGGTCGTCGCCGAGGCCGCCGGCCGAGGTGGCCGCCAGCCGGTGCACGGCGGTGGCCTCGCGGACGATCTCGCCGGCGGCCCCCTGCCGCGGCAGCGCGCCACCGCTGGCCGGGACGACGATCTCCACCTTGCCGCCGTGCTCGCGCACCGCCTGCGCGAACCAGGTCTCGGGGCCCGGGCGCAGCGCGGTGACGCCGACCAGCTCGTACGGCCCGTAGGTGGTCACCAGCCGCCACAGCTCGCCGCGCACCAGCATTTCGGTCAGGTCGGAGAGGCCTTGGTACCCGGTGATTCCGACGCGCATTCTCGTGCCCTTCGCTCAGGGCCGTGCCGTCTTCAGGATAGCGCCGGAGTCCTCCCGAGCTCCTGGGCCGGGCCTCAGCCGCCGTGGAGCCGTATTCAAGTGCCTCACAAGTCACGAAACCTACGTTCGAACGTAACTGGACCGGGCGTAGCGGCTGATGCCGGCACCGCCTCGGATCGCGCAACCCACGGACGCGAGACAAGGATCTGATCCCTTGAGAATCATCGGCCTCAGTGAGGTGCTCCCGGGCGAGCCGGTCACGAACCGGGACATGGCGGAACGTTTCGGCCTGCACGAGAAGTGGCTGGACCGGATGACCGGCAACCGCAGCCGGTACTTCTGCGAGCCGGACAGCGCGGACGGCGAGCCGAAGAACACCGGCGACCTGGCGACCCTGGCCGGCGAGCGGGCGCTGGCGGCGGCCGGCGCCGAGCTGTCCTCGATCGACTTCCTGATCCTGACCACCGGTTCCCCCGACCACTTGATGCCGGCCACCGTGAACCTGGTCGCCGACCGGCTCGGCCTCAACGACCTGCCCACCTTCCAGCTCACCTCCGGCTGCGCGGGCGCGCTGCAGGGCCTCTACACCGCGCGCGCGATGCTCGCCTCGGGGCACCGGCGCGGCCTGGTGATCGGCGCGGACAGCGTGGTCAAGCTCTGGCCCGCCAACCGCGACCTCAAGCGGATCAGCCCCGCCGAGCTGGCCAACTTCGCGCTCTTCGGCGACGGCGCGGGCGCGGCCGTGGTCGACGCCTCGATGGACGGGCCCGGCCTGCTGGTCGACCAGCTGGTGCTGCGCACCGTCGGCAAGGGCCGCAAGCCCGCCCAGCTGGTGCGCTGGTACGGCGCCGACGGCGCGCCGATGATCACCGCGGCGAACGGCAAGGAGATCCGCGAGCCGATGGGCGAGGAGGACTACAAGGCGATCGAGGAGCACGTGCCGGGCCTGGCCGCGGGCGTGCTGCAGGAGCTGGCCGCGCTCACCGGCTGGCCGGTCGCCGAGGTCGAGCACATCCTCACCCCGCAGCTGAACGGCGTGATGGCGGACCGGATCCGGGAGTTCATGGGGGTGCGGCCCGAGCAGGCCGTCTCCTGCGTGGCGGACACCGGCAACAACGGCAACGCGCTGCCGTTCATCCAGCTCCACCGGGCGCTGCGGCGGATCGAGGAGGGCGGCGGCGAGCGGGACCGGGTGCTGGTCACCACCATCGAGTCCTCCAAGTGGACGGTCTCCGGGCTGGCCCTGCGCTACCGGCGGGAGGCGGCCGGTGATGTCCGCTGAACCGCGTGCGCACCGCTCCCCGGTCGCCGAGCTGCGCGCGCTCAAGCGCGCGGGGTTGACCGACTCGGCGGGCCGGGTGCGGCAGTTGCTCGGTGAGCTGCTGGCGGCCGGCGAGCCGCTGGACCTGGAGGCCGCGGGCAGCCTGCTGTCCGGGCCGGCCCAGCGCGAGCAGCTGGCGGCGGCAGGTGGCTTCACCGGCTACCGCCTGGCGCTGCTCGGCAGCTCCACGCTGGACGCGCTGGCGCCGCTGCTGACCGCCTGCCTGGTCGGCGCCGGGGTGCTGCCGGAGATCCGCACCACCGGCTTCAACCAGTGGCGCTTCGAGATCCTCTCCGGCGCGCCGACCCTGAAGGAGCTGCGCCCGCAGCTCAGCGCGCTGCTGCTGGACGAGGCCGCGGTCTTCGAGGGCGTGCAGCAACGCCTGGACCTGGCCGAGATCGAGCAGCGCTGCGCCGACTTCCCCGGCGAGGTCGAGCAGTGGCTGACGGCCACCCAGCAGGCCCTGGGCGGGCTGGTGGTGCTGGCCACCGTGCCGCTCGGCCCGCTCACCCGGGACCGTTTCGTGGACTACCGCGGCAAGGCGCGGCTGACCGCGGCCTGGTACCGGCTGAACGCCGAGTTGCTGGCGCTGGCCGAGCGGCACGAGTCCGTGGTGGTGCTCGACCTGGCCTCGGTGGCCGAACGGTCCGGCCGGCTCTTCGCCGCCGACCGGATGCGGCACGTGGCCGGGCAGGTGTACGCGCCGGAGTTCCTGGCCGGCTACGCGGGCGAGCTGGCCAAGGTGGTGCGGGCCGCGCTCGGACGGGCGGCCAAGTGCCTGGTGCTCGACCTGGACAACACCCTGTGGGGCGGCGTGGTCGGTGACGACTCGGTGGCCGGGCTCAAGCTCGGCGGCGCGTTCCCCGGCTCGGCGCACCGCGAACTCCAGCTGCTGGCCAAGGACTTGATGGCGCAGGGGGTGATGCTCGCGGTCGCCTCGAAGAACGAGGAGGTGATCGCCCGCGAGGCGGTCGCCACGCATCCCGAGATGGTGCTGAGCCCGGCCGACTTCGTGGCCTTCGCGGCGAACTGGAACCCCAAGCCGGACAACGTGCGGCGGATGGCCGAGCAGCTGAACATCGGCGTGGACGCGATGGTCTTCGTGGACGACAACCCGGTGGAGCGCGGCCTGATGGCCGAGTTGCTGCCGCAGGTGGCCACGGTCGCGCTGCCCGCCGACCCGGCCGGCTACGCGAGCGCGCTGGCGGCCCGGGGCGACTTCAACGTGCTGAGCCTGACCGCCGAGGACCGCAGCCGCACCGAGCTCTACCGCTCGCGTGCCGCCCGGGCCGAACTGGCAGGTGCGGCAAGCAGTCTGACGGAGTATCTGGAGAGCCTGGAGTCCGAGCTGACGATCGAGCCGGTGAACCCGCTCAACGCCGTGCGGATCGCCCAACTCTTCGGCAAGACCAACCAGTTCAACCTGACCGGGGTCCGCTTCGGGCTCGACGAGGTGGAGGGCGCGGTGGCCGACTTCTTCGCCGCCCGGCTGACCGACCGCTTCGGCGACAACGGTCTGATCGCCGCCCTCGCGCTCGGCCGGGACGCCGACGGCGCCCGGGTCGTGGAGAACTTCGTGCTCAGCTGCCGGGTCTTCTCCCGCGAGGTGGAGGACGCGATCCTCGGCCTGGTGCTGCGGGCGGCCCGGGCCGAGGGTGCCCCTGCGGTCCGGGCGAGCTACACGAGGACCGCGAAGAACGGCCAGTTCGCCGGCTTCTACGCCGCCGCCGGGTTCACCGAGACGGAGCCCGGCGCCTTCCGCCACGACCTGCGGGAGCTGTCCGAACTCCCCAGGTGGATCCGCATCAACCAGCCCGAGGAGGCATTCCGTGTCAGCTGATCAGCTGTCGTCCGACCAGGTGGTCAAGGAAGTCGTGGCCCAGCTGCTGGACCTCGACGAGGAGGGCCTGGCGATGGACCAGCCGCTGGCCGACATCGAGGAGTGGGACTCGGTGAACGCCCTGCGGGTGCTGGTCTACCTGGAGCGCGAGCTGGGCGAGTCGGTGGACTACGACCGGTTCATGAAGGCCGAGCTGCTGGCCGACCTCTCGGCCCTGGTGGCCGATGTCCAGGTGGCGCGGTGACTGCCGTGACCACGGCGTTCCCCGCCGCCCGGCGCGGCACCTACACCTTCCTGCGCGACGCCCGGAACACCTGCCACGTGCACCTGGTGGCGGACGTGGACGCGAGCCGGCTCAAGGCGGCCCGCACGGCCTGTGGCGGCAAGCTCAGCTACGCGAGCTTCGTGGTCAAGGCCGGCGCCGACGTGATCGCCGACTGCCCGCCGGCCCGCTCGGTGCTCACCGGCTCCACCGGGCGCCCGAAGCTGGCGGTGCTGGACGAGGTGCACGCCAAGGTGCTCTTCGACAAGACGGTGGACGGCACCCGCTGTGTGGTCTCCGGCATCGTCAAGTCCGCGCAGCAGCGCTCGGTGCTGGAGGTGCAGACCGAGCTGGACGCCTACAAGGACGCCGAAGTCACCGACCCCGAGGGCCCGTTCCGCAACGTGCTGCGGGTGGCGAAGTTGCCGGTGCCGCTGGCCTGGCTCGCCTACCGGCTGGCCACCCGGGACCCGCGCCGGCGCACCGAGCTGGGCGGCGTCTTCTCGGTCACCTCGGTCGGCCACGAGCCGGTCCGGTCGATCCTGCCGATGATCACCGGCTCGCTCGGCTTCGGGGTCGGCCGGATCGTCGACACCCCGGTGGTGCGCGACGGGCAGATCGTCGCCGCGCCCGTCCTGACCCTCTCGCTCACCTTCGACCACCGCATCCTCGACGGTGCGCTGGCCGCGGAACTCCTCGCCCGCACCAAGGACAAGCTCGAGCACTGGGAGATGCCATGACCGTCCCGACCACTGTGGATGTGCTGATCGTCGGCGGCGGACCGGCCGGCGCCCTGCTGGGCTGCCTGCTGGCCCGGCGCGGCATCGAGGTGCTGCACGTGGAGAAGCAGAGCAGCCTGGAGCGCGACTTCCGTGGCGAGACGCTGGCCGCGCCGTCCGCCGTGACGCTGCGCCGGCTCGGCTTCGACGCCGCGCTGAAGGCGCACGGCTACCTGGAGACCAGCTCGGTGACGATGCGGATGGAGGGCCGCCAGGTCTTCACCATCGACTACGCGAAGTTCCCGATCGGGGCGCTGCCGATCGACATTCCGCAGCCCGCGCTGATCGGCATCTTCCAGCAGGCCGCCCGGGCCGAGCCGACCTACCACTACGCCGCCAGCACCAACTGCACCGGCCTGATCGAGCAGGGCGGCCAGATCCTGGGCGCGGTGCTCAAGTGCTCCGACGGCTCCCGGGTGGAGGTCCGCTCGCGCCTGGTGGTCGGCGCGGACGGGCGCTTCTCCAAGGTCCGCAAGGCCGCGGGGCTGGAGGCCACCATCACCCCGATGGGCCGCGACTTCCTCTCCTTCAAGCTGCCGCGCCCGGCCGACTGGGGCAACCAGGCCCAGCTGGTGGTCAACCAGGACAAGCACCTGGTGGTGCTGCCGACCTTCCCGGACTTCCTGCGGATCGGGCACAACCTGCCCAAGCGCGGGCTCGGCGACGTGCGCAAGGAGGGCTTCGACGCCTTCCGCAACGGCATCGCCGCGATCGACCCGCGACTGCGGCCGCTGCTGCACGAGTTCCTCACCTCCTTCGACGACACCAGCTTCCTGGAGATCTTCACCGCGGAGCTGGACCAGTGGGCGCGCGACGGCCTGGTGCTGATCGGCGACGCCTCGCACACCGTCACCCCGATCCTCGGCCAGGGGGTCAACCTCGCGATCCAGGACGTGGTCTGCGTGGCCCCGGTGATCGCCGGCGCCCTGAAGAAGTCCCACCAGCAGCTCCAGGCGGCCGAGTTCGACGCCTTCGTGGCGGACCGCAAGGCGCACAAGGCGCAGGTCACCCGCTACCAGCGGATCCAGGAGGCGGCGCTGGGCGCCCAGACCCCGTTCGCCGTCCGGGCCCGCCGGGCCCGGTACAGCGCGCTGAACGCGCTGCCGATCAAGTACCGGGTCTTCGGGAAGGTGATCAACGCCCCGCACCCGATCGACCCGGTGGACCTGCGCACCGGCGCGTCCGAGAGCGCCGTCCGCGCCGCCGCCTGAACCGGCCCTGACAGACAGTCAGTTCGCCGTGGCGCCCCCAGGAATCCTTTCCCCTTCACTGACTTGAGGTTGACCGAGATGCCTGAAGACACCCACGACCCCGAGCAGCTGATCGCCATCGTCGGCATGTCGGCCCGCCTGCCTGGCGCGCCCGACGTGGACAGCTTCTGGCGGGTGCTCAGCGAGCGCACCGACGCCATCCGGCCGGTCCCCGCCGACCGCTGGGACGCCACGGCGCAGCTCGACCCCGAAAAGACCGTCCAGGCCGTCGGCGGATTCCTGGAGGGCCTGGACCAGTTCGACCCGACCTTCTTCGGCATCTCGCCGCGCGAGGCCGAGGACATGGACCCGCAGCAGCGCCTGGTCCTGGAGGCCGGCTGGCGCGCGCTGGAGGACGCCGGGCGCCCCGCCGAGGAGCTGCGCGAGTCGCGCACCGGCGTCTACGTGGGCGCCAGCTGGCACGACTACGAGATCCTGCGCAAGGAGCGCGGGGCCGGTGCCACCCAGCACAGCATCGTCGGCAACGCGCTGGACGTGATCGCCGCCCGGCTCTCCTACTTCCTCAAGCTCAAGGGCCCCAGCCTCGCGGTGGAGACCGGCTGCTCCTCCTCGCTGGTCGCGCTGCACCTGGCGGGGCAGGCACTGCGCTCAGGTGAGATCGAGGGCGCGGTGGTGGCCGGCGTCAACCTGATCATGGCCCCCGACGTCTCGATCGGCCTGACCCACTTCGGCGGGCTCTCCAAGGCCGGGCGCTGCCACGCGTTCGGCGCCGCCGCGGACGGCTTCGTGCGCGGCGAGGGCGTGGTCGCCCTCTACCTCAAGCGCCTGGACCGGGCACTGGCCGACGGGGACCGGGTGCACGGCGTGATCGTGCGCACCGCCGTCAACAACGACGCGGGCGGCGACAGCCTGGTCACCCCCAACCCGGCCGGCCAGGTGGACCTGCTGCGCCAGGTCTACGAGGACTCGGACATCCCGCTCGACAAGCTCTCCTACATCGAGGCGCACGGCACCGGTACGCTGCGCGGCGACCCGGTCGAGGCGGCCGGCATCGGCACGGTGCTCGCCCAGCGCCGCGACCGGGCGCTCGGCCCGCTGGGCATCGGCTCGGCCAAGACCAACATCGGCCACCTGGAGGCCGCGGCGGGCATGGTCGGCCTGGTCAAGGGGGTGCTCTCGCTCAAGCACCGGATGGTGCCGCCGAGCCTGCACTCCGAGCAGCTCAACCCCGACATCGACTTCGAGACGCTCAACCTCCAGGTGGTCCGCGAGCCGCTGGAGCTACCCGCCGAGGGCGACGTCTACCTGGGCGTCAACTCCTTCGGCTGGGGCGGCACCAACGCGCACGTGGTGCTGCGCACCGCCCCCGAGCCGGCCGCCGCCGAGCCCCAGGAGCAGGACGGGCCGCTGCTGCTGCCGCTCTCCGCGCAGCAGGAGGACGCGCTGCGCCAGCGGGCCGAGGAGCTGGCTTCGGTCCTCGCGGACGGGGCACCGCGCGACGTCGCCGCCACCCTGGGCAGCCGGCGCGACCACTTCCCGGTCCGCCTCGCCGCCGTCGGCGCGGACGGCGCCGCGCTCGCCGAGAGCCTGGCCCGCTACGCCGCCGACCCCGCCGACGAGATCCCCGCGCTGGTCACCGGGCGGGCCCGCACGCTCGGCAAGACCGTCTTCGTCTTCCCCGGTCAGGGCTCGCAGTGGTCCGGCATGGGCCGCGAACTCTACGGCCAGGACCCGGTCTTCACCAAGGTGATCGACCGCTGCGCCGAGGCGCTGCGCCCGCACTTCGAGTGGGACCTGCCGGCCATCGTGGCGGGCGCGGCCGGCGAGGAGTGGCTGAGCCGGATCGACATGCTGCAGCCCGCGCTCTGGGCGATGTCGCTGGGCCTGGCCGAGCGCTGGCGCGCGGCGGGCGTCGAGCCGGACGTGGTGATCGGGCACAGCCAGGGTGAGGTCACCGCCGCGACGCTGGCCGGGATCCTCTCCTACGAGGACGCGGCGCTGGTGATGGCCCGGCGCAGCGCGATCGCCCGGCGCACCTCGGGCAAGGGCCGGATGCTCGCCGTCGACCTGGACGTGGCCGGCGCCCGGGCGGCCCTGGAGGGCTTCGAGGAGCAGGTCTCGCTCGCCGTCAACAACGGCCCGTCCTCCTGCGTGCTCTCCGGCGACATCGACGCGGTGCTCACCCTCAAGGAGATCCTCGAGGCCGAGGGCACCTTCTGCCGCCTGGTCAACGTCGACTACGCCTCGCACAGTCCGCAGATGGACGAGCTGCGCGCGGACCTGCAGAGCGCGCTGGCCGACGTGCGGCCCAGACTCGGTGCGATCGGCCTGATGTCCACCGTGCAGGTCCAGGCGCTGGCCGGGCCCGAGATGGACACCACCTACTGGGTGGAGAACCTGCGCCGCCCGGTGCTCTTCGCCGACGCGATGGGCAAGCTCTTCGACGACGGCGTCACGCACGTGGTGGAGATCAGCCCGCACCCGATCCTGGCCCCCGCCATCGAGCAACTGGCCGCGCTGCGCACCGAGCCGCCGGCCGTGCTCACCACGCTCCGCCGCGAGCAGGGCAGCCGGGCCGACCTGCAGCTCGCCTTCGCCCGCGGCTACGTCAACGGCCTGCGCCCGTTCGTCCGGCAGCCCGCCGACGCGCTGGTCGCGGTGCCCGGCTACCCGTGGCAGCGCGAGCGGTTCTGGGTCGCCGAGGGCCGCCGGCGCGGTTCGGCGCAGGGCGGTCTGGAGTTCGCGCTCACCCCGCTGGCCAGCGAGCAGGACAGCTGGCAGGGCGGCATCGAGCTGGCGCTGGCCGACCAGCCCTGGCTGCGCGACCACCAGGTGCACGAGGCCGTGGTGGTGCCCGGCGCCGCGATGATGTCCTTCGCGCTGGCCACCGCACACGCCCGCACCGGCGCCGTCCCCGGGCTGGTCACCGGCTTCGCCTTCAAGAGCGACCTGACGCTGACCGACGAGGCCGCCAGACTGAGCGTGCTGTGGCGCGACGACGTCACCGAGGGCGGCAGCTTCACGCTGCTCTCGCTGCCCGCCGGCGCCACCGGCTGGACCGAGCACGCGAGCGCCCGGCTCACCACCCAGCGCCGTGCCGATGCCCCCACCGTCGCCTTCCCGGAGCCGCTGCTGGCCGAAGAGCCGGGCAGCGCCGAGGAGTTCTACGCCGCCTGCGCGGCGCGCGGGCTCAACTACGGCGCGGCCTTCCAGGGCCTGGCCGGGGTGCGGGTGCTGGACGGCCGCGCGCTCGGCGAGGTCCGGCTGCCGGAGCGCTGCGTTGCCGGCGCCCGGGCGCACACCCTGCACCCGGCGCTCTGGGACGCGGCGTTGCAGGTCTCGCTGGCGCTGAACGAGGGCGCCGACGCGGTCGTGCCGGTCGGGGTGGACCGGATCCACCTGCACCAGGAGCTGACCGAGCCGGTGCTCGGGCTCTGGTCGTACGCGGTGCGCCGCGAGGCGGACATCGTCGACCTGTACCTCTACGACGGCGACCGGCAGCCGCTGGCCACCCTGGAGGGGCTGCGGCTGCAGCGGCTGGCCACCGACGGGCCGGCGGACGAGGCCGCGGAGCGGGTGCACCGGCTGCGGTTCCGGGCCCAGGCCAACGCGGCCGAGCCGGTCAGCAGCGGCAGTTGGCTGGTCGGCGAGCTCGCCGAGGGCCTCGCCGCGCCGCTGGCCGCCGCCCTCGGCGCGGCCGGAGCCGGCGCCCGCTCGGTGCGTGCGACCGGGGCCGACGCCACCGACCAGGCCGCCTGGACCAGGCTGCTGAAGGACGGCCCGGTGCCGACCGAGCTGGTCTTCAGCGCGCCCGACGGCGCCGATCTCCAGCTGCAGCGCACCGGCCTGCTCGCGCTGGCCGCGCTGGTCCGGGCCGCCGGCACGCTGGCCACCCCGCCGCGGCTGACCGTGCTCACCCGGCACGCGCAGGCCGTCACCGACACCGACCAGGTCGACCCGGGCGCCGCGCTGTACTGGGGCTTCACCCGGGTGCTGCGCCGCGAGCATCCCGAACTGCGGCCGCAGGTCATTGATCTGACGGATGCTCAGATCAATGGACCGGCAGCCGCCGAACTGGCCGCCGAACTGCTCGCCGACGAGGGCGAGGACCAGGTCGCGCTGCGGGCCGGGGAGCGGCACGTCGCCCGGCTGCTGCGCGGCACGGACGAGGCCGACCAGGATCGGGTGGCGGCCCCCTGGCAACGGCCCGCCGAACCGTTCCGGCTGGTGCCCGAGCGACCCGGCTTCTGGGACGGCCTGGTCTACAAGCCGCTCACCCGACGGGCGCCGGCGGCCGGTGAGATCGAGATCGCGGTCAGCGCGACGGCGCTCAACTTCATCGACGTGATGAAGGCGATGGGCACCTACCCCGACTCCTCGGCCGGCGCCGACCTGCTCGGCGGCGAGTGCGCGGGAACCGTCACCGCGCTCGGCGAGGGCGTCACCGCACTCGCGGTCGGGGACCGGGTGGTGGCCTGCTCGTTCGGCTCGATCGCCTCCTACGTGACGGTCCGCGCCGAGCACACCCGGCCGATCCCGGACCACCTGAGCGACGCGGCCGCGGCCGCGCTGCCGCTGGTGATGGCCACCGCCTGGTACGCGCTGGACGGCCTGGCGGCACTGGAGCCGGGCGAGAGCGTGCTGATCCACTCCGCCACCGGCGGCCTGGGCCTGGCGGCCGTCAAGATCGCCCAGGCGCGCGGCGCCCGGGTGATCGCCACCGCGGGCAGCGAGGCCAAGCGGCAGTACCTGCGCGAGCTGGGCATCGCGGACGTCTTCGACTCCCGCGACCTGTCCTGGGCCGAGCAGACGCTGGCCGCCACTGGCGGGCGCGGCGTGGACGTGGTGCTCAACTCGCTGACCGGCGCGGCGATCACGCTGGGTCTGGAGGTGCTGGCCGAGGACGGCCGGTTCATCGAGGTCGGCAAGAAGGACATCTACAGCGGCCGGACGATCAGCCTGGACGCCTTCCGCAAGGGCATCTCGCTGGCGGCGGTCGACCTGGCCGGCCTGATGGACCGCAGGCCCGCCAGGTTCGCCCGGCTCCTCACCGAGATCTGGGACCTGATCGCGGCCGGTCCGGTGGGCGAACTGCCGGTCAACACCTACTCCTTCGCGGACGCGGCGGAGGCGCTGCGGGAGATGTCCAAGGGCAGCCACATCGGCAAGTTCGTGCTCTGCGACCCGAGCACGGTGACGGCGGTGGCTCCCGAGCCGCTGCCGGGCGGCAGCTTCCGGGCCGACGCCAGCTACCTGCTCAGCGGCGGGCTCGGCGCGCTCGGCCTCTCGCTGGCCGAGTACCTGGCCGACCACGGCGCCGGCGCGCTCGCCCTGCTCGGCCGCTCCGCCCCGAGCGCCGAGGCCGAGCAGCGGCTGGCGGCGCTGCGCGAGCGCGGCGTGCGGGTCACCGCGTACGCCGCCGACGTGGCCGACCCGGCCTCGCTGGCCGCCGCGTTGGCCCGGGTGCGGTCCGAACTCCCGCCGCTGCGCGGGGTGTTCCACGCCGCCGGGCTGCTGGACGACGCCACCGTGCTGAACCTGACGGCCGATCAGCTGACCCGGGTGCTGGCCCCCAAGGTGGACGGCGCCCGCAACCTGGACGCGGCCACCGCGAGCGACCCGCTGGACCTCTTCGTGCTCTTCTCCTCCGCGGCCACCCTGATCGGCAACGCCGGCCAGGCGGCCTACGCGGCCGGCAACTCCTACCAGGACGCGCTGGCCACCGCCCGGCGCCGGCGCGGGCTGCCCGCGCTGAGCGTGCAGTGGGGGCCGTTCGAGGGGATCGGCCTGGCCGCCCAGGACGAGAACCGTGGTGCCCGGCTCGCCGAGCGCGGCATGGCGGGCTTCACCGCCGAGGAGGCCTGGCCGGCCCTGGTCCGGTTCCTGGAACAGGGCGAGGAGGTGGTCGGCTACGTTCCGCTGAACCTGCGGCAGTGGTTCGACGCCTACCCCGACACCGCCGCGCTGAAGAGCTGGCAGGTGCTGCGCCAGACCTCCCAGCAGGGCGGCGGGGCCGGTGGCGGCAGCGAGTTCCGCACCACCCTGCTGGCCGCCGCGGCCACCGACCGCCCCGTGCTGGTGGAGCAGAAGGTCCGCGAACTGGCGGGCCGGGTGCTGCGGTTGGACCCCAAGGCGATCGATCGTGAGACCCCCTTCAAGGCGCTCGGCCTGGACTCCCTGATGGGTCTGGAACTGCGCAACCGGTTGGAGGCCGCCTTCGGCCTCAAGCTCTCGCCCACCCTGCTGTGGACCTACGGGAACTCCCGGGCCCTGTCCGAGGTGCTGAGCGAGCGGCTGGCCCCCGAGGCCGGCGAGGCCACCGAGGCGGCCACGGCCTGAGCGAGGGTCGGTGCGCCCGCCCGGCTCACCCGGGGGGGCGCCCCCCCCCCGGGGCGGGGTAAAGTCCCGGGACCCGGGCGGGGGAAAGCCAAGAGGGAACCCGCCACA
>NZ_JBGCCO010000054.1:0-37935 GCF_041262605.1 Kitasatospora sp. GAS1066B | reverse complement strand
GTCCGCGGTGAGGACCGTGCCGGTCAGGTCGGCCCAGAACCCGTGCCCGAGCGTGCGCCCGGCGCTCGTGCTGATCCCGACCAGCGCCCCACCCGTCAATCGCCCGTCAGCCACCCGTCAGCCGCCCCTACCCCACGAAGACCGCCACCGGCCGCGCCTGGCCGTCCTTCTCCTCCACCAGCGCCAGGAACTGCTCCTCGGGCCCGAAGACCGCGATCGGCCCCGCCACCCCCAGGCCGGGCGCCTTCAGCCGGACGCCGGTGGAGAGCAGCCGGGCGTCGTCCGCCTCGATGTCCCAGCGCGGGAAGGCCGCCGCGGCGGCCTCGCCGATCGGCAGCACGGCCAGCTGCTCCTCCAACTGCTCCAGGGTGTGCGCGGACTCCAACCCGTACGGGCCGACCTTGGTGCGGCGCAGGGCCGTCAGGTGACCGCCCACCCCGAGCGCGCCGCCCAGGTCGCGGGCGAGCGCGCGGATGTAGGTGCCGGAGGAGCACTCCACGGTGACGTCCAGGTCGATCACCGGCGTGCCGTCCTCGGCCACCGCCTGCCGCAGCTCGTGCACCGTGAAGGAGTACACCGTGGTCGGCCGGGCCGGCAGCTCGAACTCCTCGCCCTCGCGGACCCGGTGGTAGGAACGCTTCCCGTCGATCTTGATCGCGCTGACCTTGGACGGCTGCTGCATGATCTCGCCGGTCAGCAGCGCGACCTGCTCGTCGATCGCCGCCCGGGTCACCGCGTCGGCGGGCATCGAGGCGGTGACCTCGCCCTCCCGGTCGTCGGTGATCGTGCTCTGGCCGAGCCGGATGGTCGCCTCGTAGGTCTTGGCGGTGAGCATCAGGTGTCCGAGCAGCCGGGTGGCCCGCTCGACGCCGATCACCAGGACCCCGGTGGCCATCGGGTCCAGGGTGCCGGCGTGACCGACCTTCCTGGTCCCGGCCAGCCGGCGCAGCCGGGCGACCACGCCGTGGGAGGTGATGCCCTCGGGCTTGTCCACGATGACCAGACCGTCAGGGCCGGTGCCTTTGCGCTTCATCTTTTCTTTCTCTGCAACGTTTGCAAACCATCGATACGGAGCTTGCAAACTTTGCAAGCCCGACATTCAACGAGCCGAGCGGCACGCCACCCGGCGCCGTCACCCCAGCGCGTCCCGGAACCGCGCCACCGCGCTCGGCACGTCCTCCCGCGCCGAGAACCCGGCCTGGAAACTGTGCCCGCCCCCGCCCAGCCTCGCGCAGACCGCTGCCAGGTCGACCGCGCCCTTGGCCCGGCAGGACCCGCGCAGCGTGCCGTCCGGGTCCTGCTTGAGCACCAGCGCCACCTCGGCCTCGGCCGGCTTGCGCAGCACGTCGATCAGGCCCTCGATCTCCTCCATGGTGACGCTGAACAGCACCAGGTCCTGGTAGGGCACCCAGGTCCACACCAGCCCCAGCCCGCCCGCCGCCGCGGGCTCGTACACCGCCCGCTCCAGCGCGGCGCCCAGCACCTTCAGGTACCCGAAGGAGGTGGTGTCCCAGAGCTGACGGGAGATCAGATCCTGCCGGATCCCGGTGGCCAGCAGCCGACCGGCCAGCTCGTGGGTGGCCGGCGTGGTCCCGGCGTACTTGAACGACCCGGTGTCGGTCGCCACCCCGGTGTACAGGCAGGTGGCGATCTCCTGGTCGAGCGGCACCCGCAGCCGCCGCAGCAGCTCGTCCACCAGCACGGCGGTGGCCGGCGCACCCGGGTCGATGATCCGGTGCGTCCCGAAGCCCGGGTTGGAGGCGTGGTGGTCCAGCACCACCAGCGCCCGCGCCGCGAACGCCTTCTCCCGCAGCAGCCCGAGCCGCCCCTGCGAGGCGACGTCGAAGCAGATCACCAGCTCCGGCCGGTCCGGCAACTCGGCGGCGGGCACGATCAGTTCCTGCCCGGGCAGGAAGGAGAGCGACTCCGGGATGATCTGCGGGTCGTCCCCGAAGGAGACCCGCACCTGGTGCCCCAGCGAGCGCAGCGCGAGCCCGGCCGCCAGCGCCGAGCCGAGCGCGTCACCGTCCGGGGTGACGTGGCAGATCAGGTCGATCGTCGGGCACTGCCCGATCGCCGCCACGATCCGCCGCCACTCCGCCTCGAACCCGCCCCGGGCCCCCGGTGCCTGCGCACCCGGCGCCCCCCGCTCCCCCGCGAAACCGACCGGTGACTCCTCGCGCTGCCCCGGAAGCACCGCGAGGGCGTCTGTCACCGGGTCGGTGACAGACGCCCTCGCCGAACCGGCCGCCGCCGGCTCACTGGCCATGACTACTCGTCCTCGTCCGCGTCGTCGTCGCGGTCGGCGGCCGGCACCTTGTAGGGGTCGGCCTCCCCCGCGTACTGCGCCCCGGTCGCCGCGGTGCGTACCGCCGCGTCCGAGAGCCGGACCCGCTCCAGCAGGTCGTCGATGGTGCGCGCGTTGTCCGGCAGTGCGTCCGCGACGAAGGTCAGCGACGGGGTGAAGCGCACCCCGGTCTGCTTGCCGACCTCGGAGCGGAGCACCCCCTTGGCACTCTCCAGCGCGGCCGCCGTCGCCTCCCGCTCGGTCTCGTCGCCGAAGACCGTGTAGAAGACGGTGGCCTCCCGCAGATCGCCGGTGACGCGGGTGTCGGTGATGGTCACGAAGCCCAGGCGCGGGTCCTTGATCCGCCGTTCCAGGGTCTCGGCGACGACCACCTGGATTCGATCGGCGAGCTTGCGCGCCCTTGCGGTGTCGGTCACGTTGCCTCCTCGTGCAGTGGGCACGGTACGCCGGGCGCCGTAGCGCCCCTAGGGGCCCACGCCCCAACGTACCGGCCCGCGCTCAGCCTTGTGAGCGCTCTCGGTCCTCGTCGGTGTGACGGTGGCGACGTTGCACCACCGGCACGGCCGATCTCATTCATCCTCGTCGCCGTAGTACCTCCGCCGAGCGGAGAGCAGCTGCACTTCGGGGCGGCCGGCGACCAACCGCTCGCAGCTGTCCAGGATCTCGGTGACGAACCGGTGCTCGCCCGAGACCACCGCCAGGCCGATCTCGGCCCGCCGGTGCAGCTCCTGGTTTCCGACTTCCGCAGCGCACACGCTGTACTTGCGCTGCAGTTCGGCCACGATGGGCCGCACGATCGAGCGCTTCTCCTTGAGCGAGTGAACGTCGCCGAGCAGCAGGTCGAAAGTGAGTGTTCCCACGAACATGTATGACAGGTCTCGCCGACCTGAAGGCCTCGAAGGACGCCCCGAACGGGGCTCGTAGCGCAGGACCTTACACAGCGAGACCGGGGCCGGTCGACGGGAAATCCCGCCGACCGGCCCCGACGGTGCCAGCCTTTGCCGCTTAGTGGGCTGCTCCTACGCTGCGGGCGGGTGCCACCTCGTTCCTCGGTGGCCCCCACCCTCCGCTGCGTCGCAGCCCAGTCGCGGGGCCTACGAGCGCGGCTTCTCGCGCATCTCGAAGGTCTCGATGACGTCGTCCACCTTGATGTCGTTGAACGACCCCAGGGTGACACCGGCCTCGAAGCCCTCGCGGACCTCGGTCGCGTCGTCCTTGAAGCGGCGCAGACCCTCGATGGTGAGGCTCTCCGCCACGACCTTGCCGTCGCGGATGAGGCGCGCCTTGGCGTTGCGGCGCAGCAGGCCCTCGCGGACGATGACACCCGCGATGTTGCCGAACTTGGAGCTGCGGAAGACCTCGCGGATCTCCGCGGAGCCGAGGCGCACCTCCTCGTACTCCGGCTTGAGCAGGCCCTTGAGCGCCGCCTCGATCTCCTCGATCGCCTGGTAGATGACCGAGTAGTACCGGACGTCGACGCCCTCGCGCTCGGCCGCCGTGCGAGCACGGCCCTCGGCGCGGACGTTGAAGCCGATGATGATGGCGTCCGAGCCCATCGCCAGGTCCACGTCGGACTCGGTGATGGCACCCACACCGCGGTGCAGGATGCGCAGCTCGACCTCTTCGCCGACGTCCAGCTTGACCAGCGCGTCCTCAAGGGCCTCGACCGAACCGGAGACGTCGCCCTTGATGATCAGGTTGAGCTGCTGGATGCCGCCGGCCGCGATCGCCTGGTCCAGGTTCTCCAGCGAGATCCGCATCGGACGCTTGGCGAACATGGCGTTGCGGTCACGGGCCGAACGCTTCTCGGCGATCTGGCGCGCGGTGCGGTCGTCGTCGACGACGATGAAGCTGTCGCCGGCGCGCGGCACCGAGGTCAGACCGAGCAGCAGGACCGGACGGGACGGACCCGCCTCCTCGACGTTCTTGCCGTTCTCGTCGAGCATCGCGCGGACGCGGCCGTGCGCGTCACCGACGGCGATCGAGTCACCGACGCGGAGCGTACCGCGCTGGACCAGGACGGTCGCCATGGCGCCGCGACCCTTGTCCAGGTGCGCCTCGATGGCGATACCCTGCGCGTCCTGCTCCGGGTTGGCCCGCAGGTCGAGCGAGGCGTCCGCGGTCAGGACCACGGCCTCCAGCAGCTGCTCGATGTTCAGGCCCTGGCGCGCGGAGATGTCGACGAACATGGTGTCGCCGCCGTACTCCTCGGCCACCAGCCCGAACTCGGTCAGCTGACCGCGGACCTTGACCGGGTCCGCGCCCTCGACGTCGATCTTGTTGACGGCGACCACGATCGGCACACCGGCGGCCTTGGCGTGGTTGAGCGCCTCGACCGTCTGCGGCATGACACCGTCGTTGGCCGCGACCACCAGGATCGCGATGTCGGTGGACTTGGCACCACGGGCACGCATGGCGGAGAAGGCCTCGTGACCGGGGGTGTCGAGGAAGGTGATCTTGCGCTCCTCCCCGTTCACCTCCGCCGACACCTGGTACGCACCGATGTGCTGGGTGATGCCACCGGCCTCGCCGGCGACCACGTTGCTCTTGCGGATCGCGTCGAGCAGTCGGGTCTTACCGTGGTCGACGTGACCCATGACGGTGACGACCGGCGGGCGAGGCATGAGCTCGTCCTCGTCGCCCTCGTCGGCACCGAAGTCGATGTCGAACGACTCCAGCAGCTCGCGGTCCTCGTCGTCGCGGCTGACGATCTCGAGCACGAAGCCCATCTCGCCGGCCAGCAGCTCCAGGGTCGCGTCGGCGACCGACTGGGTCGCGGTGACCATCTCGCCGAGGTTGAACATCACCGAGACGAGCGCGGCCGGGTTGGCGTTGATCTTCTCCGCGAAGTCCATCAGCGAGGCACCACGCGACAGGCGGACGGTCTGTCCGTTGCCGCGCGGCAGCATCACACCGCCGACCGACGGGGCCTGCATGGCCTCGTACTCCTGGCGACGCTGACGCTTCGACTTGCGGCCACGGGCCGGACGACCGCCCGGGCCACGACCGAAGGCGCCCTGCGTGCCACCACGGGCACCCGGGCCGCCAGGACGGCCGCCGAAGCCACCGGGACGGGCACCGCCGCCACCGAAGCCACCGCCGCCACCGGCACCGCCACCCGGACGGGGGCCGCCGAAGCCGCCGCCACCGGCCGGACGCGAGCCCGGACCGGCCGGACGGCCCTGGAAGCCGGGACGAGCGCCGCCACCGGCACCCGGACCACCCGGACGGCCGCCACCGGGGCCACCGGGGCCACGGCCACCGGGGCCCGGACGCGGACCGGTGCCCGGGCCGGGACGCTGCGGCATCATGCCGGGGTTCGGCCGCGGCATGCCGGACGGGCTCGGCCCACCCGGACGCGGACCGGCCGGACGGGGCATCCCGTCGGAACGCGGCGCACCGGCGCCGGGGGCACCGGCGGGACGCGGACGGTCACCGGGACCACCCGCACGCTGCGGACGGTCACCGGGGCCACCGGGACGCTGCGGACGGTCGCCGCCGGGACGCGGCGCACCGGCGCCGGGGGCACCGGCGGGACGCGGACGGTCACCGGGGCCACCCGCACGCTGCGGACGCTCGCCGGGGCCACCGGGACGCTGCGGACGGTCGCCGGGCGCAGCCGCACGACGGTCGCCGGGACGGGCCATGCCGGTGGCACTGCCCGAGGTGAAGGGGTTGTTGCCCGGACGCGGGCCGGCCGGACGCGGGCCCGGACGGGCACTGCCGCCGGCGGCAGCCGCCGGACGCGGGGCCGGGGAGGCCGGACGCGCCGGAGCGGCGGCCTCGCCGCCGGCCGGGGTCGGGGAGGAGAACTCGGCCGCCGGAGCAGCCGGAGCCGCGGGACGCGCCGCCGGGCGCGGGCCCGGAGTCGGGGCACCGGCCGAACGCGGCGCGGCGGGGGCCACCGGAGCAGCCGGAGCGGCCGGAGCCGCGGCGGCGGGGGCCGCCTGGGCGGCGGCCGGAGTCGGACGGGGGCCGGGGGTCGCGGCGGGCCGCGGACCCGGCGAGGGGGCACCCGGCTTGGGTGCGGCCGCACCGGCAGCGCCGGTGGGCGTGGGCGCCGCGGGCTTCCGCGGGCCAGGCTTGGCAGCCCCGCCACCGGACGGCGGCGTAGCTCCAAGAGCATCAGTCAACTTGCGCACGACCGGCGCCTCGATCGTCGAGGACGCCGAACGGACGAACTCACCCAGCTCGGTGAGCTTGGCCATCACGGCCTTGCTCTCCAAGCCCAGTTCCTTGGCGAGTTCATATACCCGGACCTTAGCCACTTCGCTCCTGTCTATAAGTCCGGGGTCGTCTCCGCCGGACCGTCGCTACTTCATGGGCGTACTCATCGCGTACTCATCGAGTGCTCATCGCAATCTCGACCTACTTCCATCTCGCGAGGTACCTGACTGGTGGCGCGATGCACCGGAGTGCTCGCGCCGTTGCTCTTCTGTGCGGTGGTTCTCCCCCGCACCGGCGGAGGTCGTGCCCTGCGGGCGAACCCGCGGTCCAGCTGGATCCGCTGGGCTCAGGACGCCGGGGCGCTCACTGCCCCGGCCTCGACCCGCTGCCGTAGCGACTCCGTGTCGAGCGTGCCCTGGAGCCGGAAGGCCCTGGGGAACGCCCGGCGGCGGACCGCCAGGTCGAGGCAGGCCGGATCGGGGTGCAGGTACGCGCCCCGGCCGGGCAGCGAACCGCGAGGATCGGGGACGCAGACGCCCTCGACCGCCGTGACTCGCAACAGCTCGTGCTTGGCCGCTCGCTTGCGGCAGCCCACGCAAGTGCGTTCAGGGCATGCGCGGACACGCGTCCGGCCGGACACCATCAAGTCTACCCCTCCGCAGGGACTGACCGCGGCCCCGTCGATCAGGCCGGGGTCGCTGCTCTCGGATGACAACACGACTACTCGGCGTGGGATTCCCCGTCCGAGCCGTCCTGCGAGCCCTCGGTGTCCGGGCGGATGTCGATCCGCCACCCCGTCAGCCGGGCGGCCAACCGGGCGTTCTGGCCCTCCTTGCCGATCGCCAGCGACAGCTGGTAGTCCGGCACGATCACCCGGGCGGAGCGCTGGGCGTAGTCCACGATCTCGACCTTGGTCACCCGCGCGGGGGACAGCGCGCTGGCCACCATCTCGGCCGGGTCCTCGGACCAGTCGACGATGTCGATCTTCTCGCCGTGCAGCTCGGCCATCACGTTGCGCACCCGGCCGCCCATCGGGCCGATGCAGGCGCCCTTGGCGTTCAGACCCGGGCGGCGCGAGTACACGGCGATCTTGGTGCGGTGGCCCGCCTCGCGGGCGATCGCGGCGATCTCGACGGAACCGTCGGCGATCTCCGGGACCTCAAGCGCGAAGAGCTTGCGCACCAGGTTCGGGTGGGTCCGCGACAGCGTCACCGAGGCGCCGCGCACGCCGCGGCGCACCGCCACCACGTAGCTGCGCAGCCGGGTGCCGTGCTTGTACTCCTCGCCGGGGACCTGCTCCTGCGGGGGCAGGATGGCCTCCAGCTTGCCGATGTCCACCAGCACGTTCTTCGGGTCGTTGCCCTGCTGGACGACACCGGTGACGATGTCGCCCTCCTTGCCGGCGTACTCGCCGAAGGTCTGGTCGTCCGCCGCGTCGCGCAGCCGCTGCAGGATCACCTGCTTGGCGGTGCTGGCGGCGATCCGGCCGAACCCGCTCGGGGTGTCGTCGAACTCCTTGGGCTCCACGCCCTCCTCGAGCTCGTTCGCGTCCTCAAGCGCCCACACGGTGACATGGCCGGTCTTGCGGTTCAGCTCGACGCGGGCACGACGGCGCGAGCCCTCGGTCCGGTGGTACGCGATGAGGAGCGCCGACTCGATCGACTCGACCAGCAGGTCGAACGGGATGTTCTTCTCGGTCACCAGCCCACGCAGGGCACTCATGTCGATGTCCACGGCTACGCCTCCTCTGCTCTTCGGTTCTTGCTCACTGCTCGTCTGCAGCGTCGTCGTTGTCTTCGTTGTCGCCCTCGGCAGCGTCCGTGGCGTCGGCGTCGTCGGCGAGCAGCTGCTCGTCCTCCTTGCGGTTGAACTCCACCTGGATCCGCGCCTTGACGATCTCGGCGAACTCCAGGCGGCGCTCCTTGGCACGGCCGCGGCCCTTGACCGGCTGCACCTCGACCAGCGCGCCGTCCTCGTCGCTCGACAGGATCCGGGCGACGATCTCGTCGCCCTCGGTGAGCTGCACCTTCACCAGCCGGCCGGCGTTGCGACGCCAGTGCCGGGGCGCGGTGAGCGGACGGTCCACGCCCGGGGAGCCGACCTCCAGCACGTACGCGGTATTGCCCATCAGGTCGCTCTCGTCCAGCGCCTTGCCGACCTCACGGCTGAACTCGGCGATCGCGTCGAGGTCCACGCCGCCGTCCGCGTCCACATCGATCTGCACCTGGCGGCGACTGCCTGCCTGGCTCACCTTGAGGTCCTCAAGGTCCAGACCCGCGCGCTCGGCCAGCGGCTCCAACAGGGCACGCAACCGATCGGTGGGGGTGGTGCTCATCCGGGTGACTCCTCGGCCGCGTCTGCTGTTGTCAGAAGGTCGTAACTCGCCCAAAGCCTATCGGGTCGACCCCCGAACCGCCGATTCCGGGCACACCGGGTGCCGGCCGGAGACACCTCGGAACCGGCCCCGGCCTGGGCTGCGTCAGCCACTGACGATACGGTCCAGGCGGGCGGGCACAACTCTTTCACGCTGTGTACACGGGTGACCGTGGCGCGGACGACGTTGCGGCCCTGCACCCGGCAGACCAGCCGCGGGGGGCGTTCGGCGACTTCCGCATGACCTCATGGAGCGCGTCGATGCAGTCCCCCAGCCGGCGGACCTTCCTGGCCACCGGGGCGCTGGCCGCCGCCGGACTCCTGGCCGCCTGCACCGCTTCGGGTGGGAAGTCCAAGGCCGGGGGCAGCGCCGCCGGCGGGGCCGGGAAGACCGACCCCGACCTGCCGCTGCGCACCCGGGCGGTGGCCGCCACCGATGCGCTGATCGCCCAGTACTCCGCGGCGCTGGGCCCCGGCAGCGGCGCGCCCGCCTCGCCGCTCGCGCAGCTGCGTGCCGACCTGGAGACCCAGCGGACGGCGCTGGCGGCGGGACTGCCGGCCGGCCGCCCCGCCTCCTCCTCAGCGTCACCGAGCGCTCCCGCCGCGTCCGCCAGCCCGACTGTCAACGCCCCGGGATCGCCGGCCGGGTGGGCGCCGCTGGCCACCGCCGAGCTGAGCTGCGCGCAGGGCCGGTTGGCCGACCTGGCCGCAGCCTCCCCGGAGCTGGCCCGGCTGCTGGCCTCGGTCTCGGCGGCCGGCGCGGTGCACGCCGCCCACCTGGGCGACACCGCCCCGTTCCCCGCCGACACGGCGTCAGCCGTCCCCTCCCCCAGCGCGAGTGGCACCCCGTCAGGCGGCCTGACGGCCGGGGCGGTCACCGCGCTGCAGGCCGCACTGGCCGGCGAGCACACCGCCGTCTACGCCTTCGGGGTGGTCGGCGCCCGGATACCCGTGGGCCCCCAGCGGGACGACGCCCGCGCCTGCTACGCCGTCCACCAGGCCCGCCGGGACGCCTGGCAGCGGATGCTGGCCGGCGCCGGCGCGACCCCGGTTGCCGCCGCCCCCGGCTACCAGCTGCCGTTCGCCGTCCCGGACGCCACCGCGGCCGCCAAGCTGGCCGGCACCATCGAGGCCCGGCTGACCGCCGTCTACGCCGATCTGGTGGCGGCCGGCAGCGGCTCGCTGCGGCTGGCCGGCGCCACCGCGCTGCGCGAGTGCGGCCTGCAGGCCTACCACTGGGGCGTCGACGTCGGAGCCCTGCCGGGGATGCCGGCAGGGACCGCCGCCACCGCCACCGCGAGCCCCTGACCAGTGCGCGGCTTCCCGTCCGCGCGACCCTCGATGGCCGACAATGGACGGGGTACCACCAGGGGGCGCACCGGACGGAGGACCGGCATGTCGGCAACAGCAGGGCAGTTCAGCGTCCCGGACCGACTGCGCGAGAGCGTGCTGGCCCGCCAGGGCGAGCCGGGCGCCCGCTGGCTGGCCGCGCTGCCGGACCGGGTCGCCCACCGGCTGGCGCGGTGGGACCTCACCCTGGACCGGATCGCCGAGCCGGGCGGCCGGCTCAGCGTGATCGGCTACGTCCGGCGGGCGGACAACACGCCGGCCGTGCTGAAGGCCGGTCTGATCACCCCGGAGACCGCGCAGGAACACGCCGCGCTGAGCCAGTGGGCCGGCCGCGGCGCCGTCCTGCTGCTGGACGCCGACCCGGCCGAGGGCTTCCTGCTGCTGGAGCGCCTGCACGGGGACATCCCGCTGCGCTCGCTGGTCGAGGCGAAGGCGATGCTGGAGGCCTGCGGCCTGCTGCGGCGCCTGTGGACCAGGCCCGCCGACGGCCACGCCTACTCCTCGGTGGCCGAGCACGTCGCGGTCCGCGCCGCCTGGCTGCGCGAGCACCCGGCGGCGGCCGATCAGCTGGACGCCCGGCCGCTGGTGGACGCGGCGCTGCGCACCGCCGAGGAGTTGCTGGCCTCCGGCGACGAGGCCTTCCTGCTGCACGGCGACTTCCACCACGGCAACGTGATGGCCGCCGACCGCGCCCCGTGGCTGGCCATCGACCCGCAGCCGCTGGTCGGCGAGCGCGCCTTCGACCTGGCCTGGCTGGTGCAGGACCGCAAGGAGACGCTGGCCGCCGCGGCCGGCCCCGAGGGCGCGGTGCGGCGCCGCCTGCACCAGCTGTCCGAGGCGCTGGAGGTGGATCTGGACCGGCTGCGCGGCTGGACGCTGTTCCGCAGCGTCGCCGCCGGGATGGCGGCGCTGGCCGGCGGCGACCGCAGCGGCGCCGAGCGCTACCTGGAGTTCGCCGGCCGCCTCTAGCGGAAGTCCGGTCCGCGGTCGGTCCGGTCGAGCAGCGGCAGCCGGGCGCCCATCACGACGTACGGGCGGTCGGTGTTCGGGAAGCGCACCGGGCGGGCCAGGTCGCGGTAGCCGAGCGAGCGGTAGAGGCGGCGGGCCGGGGTCTCGGCGTCGATCGCGGACAGGATGCTGCGCGGCAGCCCGGACCGTTCGCACAGGGTGCGGATCAGGGTGCTGCCCAGGCCCCGGCCCTGGAACTGCGGCAGCACGTGCAGCTCGGTGACGGCGAACACGCCGTCCAGCCAGTCGCCGTGGCCGCGCGCCTCCAGATGCGGCTCGATCACCGTGCTCCACCAGTGCTCGCGCTGGTTGGGCATGCCGTAGCCGAAGCCGACCAGTTGCCCCGCGCTGAGCGCCCCGAGCGCGATCACGCCGGGCTGCAGCGCGTGCCGCCCCACGATGTGCAGCCGGACCGCGACCTCCTCCGGCGAGAGCCCGAAGGCCGCCGACTGCACCTCCAGTGCGTACGGTGCCCAGGCCGCCAGATCGATCGGCTGGACGGTCACCTCGGTCAGCTGCTGCTCCATGCCCGGGACGTTACTCCAGCACCGCCCGGAAAATCAGCGAGCTAGAAAAGCACCGACATGAACGCGCCCACCTCGCGGAAACCCACCCGGTGGTAGGCGGCCCGGGCGGCCAGGTTGTAGTCGTTCACGTAGAGGCTGACCACCGGGGCCACCTCGCGCAGCGCGATCTCCAGCACGGCGGCCATGCCGCTCTCGGAGAGCCTGCGGCCGCGGTGGGCGGGGGCCACCCAGACCCCCTGGATCTGGCAGGCGCCCCGGGTGACCGCGCCGATCTCGGCCTTGAAGACGACCTCGCCCTGTTCCGAGATCCGTGCGAACGAGCGGCCGCCGCCCACCAGTTCGGCCACTCGGGCCTGGTAGAGCAGCCCGCCGTCACCGGCCAGCGGGGAGACCCCGACCTCCTCGGTGAACATCGCCACGCAGGCCGGCATCAGCAGGTCGAGCTCGTCCCGGCGGACCCGGCGGACCAGCGGGTCGGCGGCCACCTCGGTGGCGGGCTCGGTGGCGGCCATCAGCGGCTGGTGGCCGCGGACTTCGCGGGCCGGCCCCCAACTGCGCTCCAGCAGCGCCCAGAGCGCGGCGGTGGACTCGGCCGGGCCGACGATCGAGGAGCAGCGCCGCCCCTGGCGCCGGGCCCGCTCGGCGAAGGCGCGCACGGCCTGCGGACCGGCGTTGATCGGCACCAGGTTGGCTCCGGCGTAGCAGAGCGACTCCAGCCGGCCGTTCTGGTCGAACCAGCCCCACATCTCGCCGCCGAGCCGCCACGGGTCGAGGCCGACCGCCTCGACCCGGGTGGCGACGAAGGCGTTGGCGACCGGGTCCCGCCGCAGCACCTCCAGGGTGTCGGCCAGGTCCGGGCCGTCCAGCACCCGGGTCGCGGCCAGGCTGCGGGCAGCCTGCAGCGCACCGGGCAGCATCACACCTCGATCGAGCACAGCGCCTCACCCACCGTCAGTCGGCGGCGATCACGGTCGGGGAGCCGGACTCGACGCCGTCGGCCTGCATCTGCTCGGCGAGCTTGAGGGCCTCCTCGATCAGGGTCTCGACGATCTTCGACTCGGGCACCGTCTTGATCACCTCGCCCTTGACGAAGATCTGGCCCTTGCCGTTGCCCGAGGCCACACCGAGGTCGGCCTCCCGCGCCTCACCCGGACCGTTGACGACGCAGCCCATGACGGCGACCCGCAGCGGCACCTCCATGCCCTCCAGGCCGGCGGTGACCTCCTCGGCGAGCTTGTAGACGTCCACCTGGGCCCGACCGCAGGACGGGCAGGAGACGATCTCCAGGCCGCGCTGACGCAGGTTCAGCGACTCCAGGATCTGGTTGCCGACCTTGATCTCCTCCACCGGCGGCGCGGAGAGCGAGACCCGGATCGTGTCCCCGATCCCCTCGGCCAGCAGCGCACCGAACGCGACGGCCGACTTGATGGTGCCCTGGAAGGCCGGGCCGGCCTCGGTCACGCCCAGGTGCAGCGGGTAGTCGCACGCCGCCGCGAGCTGCCGGTAGGCGTTGATCATCACGACCGGGTCGTTGTGCTTCACCGAGATCTTGATGTCCCGGAAGCCGTGCTCCTCGAAGAGCGAGCACTCCCAGAGCGCCGACTCGACCAGCGCCTCGGGGGTGGCCCTGCCGTACTTCTCCAGCAGGCGCTTGTCCAGCGAGCCGGCGTTGACGCCGATCCGGATCGGCGTGCCGGTCTGCGAGGCCGCCTTCGCGATCTCGCCGACCTTGTCGTCGAACGCCTTGATGTTGCCCGGGTTCACCCGCACCGCCGCGCACCCCGCGTCGATCGCCGCGAACACGTACTTCGGCTGGAAGTGGATGTCCGCGATCACCGGGATCTGCGACTTCTTCGCGATGATCGGCAACGCGTCCGCATCGTCCTGCGAGGGCACCGCCACCCGCACGATCTGACACCCCGAAGCGGTCAGCTGCGCGATCTGCTGCAGCGTCGCGTTCACATCCGAGGTCAGCGTGGTGGTCATCGACTGCACCGAGACCGGCGCGTCACCACCCACCGGAACGTTGCCGACCATGATCTGACGCGAGTGGCGCCGCTTGGCCAGCGGCTTCAGCGGCAGGGACGGAATACCGAGCGAGATCGCGGTCATGTGCGCAGGGTTCCCCGGAGTAGAGGTGACGGACGCCGGGTGTGCGGTGATCGCGCACCCGGCGTCCAACGGTACGGCACCCCGCAGGGCGCCCACGCACGCCCCCTGAGCGGTGGGCTAGGTGATCTTGACCGGGTTGATCACGTCGGCGATCAGCACCAGCAGGGTGAAGCCGATGAAGATGCTGGCGACCACGTACGCCAGCGGCATCAGCTTGGCCACGTCGAACGGACCCGGGTCCGGACGCTTGAAGAGCTTGGCGGCCTGCCGCCGGATCGACTCCCAGACCGCCCCGGCGACGTGCCCGCCGTCCAGCGGCAGCAGCGGCAGCATGTTGAACAGGAAGAGCGAGAGGTTGATCCCGGCCAGCAGGTTGACCATGACGGCGATCCGCTGCGAGGCGGGCAGGTGCAGCGCGAAGACCTCGCCGCCGACCCGGGCCGCGCCGACCATGCCGACCGGGGAGTCGGGCTGGCGCGGGGTGCCCTTGACCACCGAGTCCCAGAGCCCGGGGATCTTGCCGGGCAGCGCGACCAGCGAGTGGATGCCGGTGTCGGCCATGTCCGACATCTTGCTCAGGCTCTCGTCGAAGCCGAGCTGGACCACGCCGGTGGTCGGGCTGATCCCGAGGAAGCCGGCCGTCACCGGCGCGGCGCCGGGGATCGGGTCGCCGTACTTGTCCAGCTTGGCCAGCTGGTTCTTGGTGATCTGCGCGGTCAGGGTCAGCTGCTGGCCGCCGCGCTTGACCACGATCGGCACGGTCTTGCCGTAGGAGTCGCGGATGTCGTTGGAGAGCTGCTGGTAGTTGTGGATCGCGTTGCCGTCGAAGGAGACGATGCTGTCGCCCGCCTTCAACCCGGCCGCGGCGGCCGGGGACGGCGTCGCGCCCTTGGCGCAGGTGTCGTTGGTCTGGCTGGCCGGGACCACGCACTGCGAGACCGAGCTGACGATCGGCAGCGACTTGGGCACCCCGAAGCCCATCATGGTGACCAGGAAGAGCCCGAAGGCCAGGATCAGGTTCATGAAGGGCCCGGCGAACATCACGATGACCCGCTGCCAGGGCTTGCGGGTGTAGAAGAGCCGGTTCTCGTCGCCGGGCAGCAGCTCCTCGTAGGAGGCCTCGCGGGCGTCCTCGATCATCGAGCGCCAGGGCGAGCTGCTGCGCTTGGTGATCCGGCCGTCGTCGCCCGGCGGGAACATCCCGATCATCCGGATGTAGCCGCCGAACGGGATCGCCTTGAAGCCGTACTCGGTCTCGCCCTTCTTGCGGGACCAGATGGTCGGGCCGAAACCGACCATGTACTGCGGCACCCGGATCTTGAAGAGCTTGGCCGTCGACAGGTGGCCGAGCTCGTGCCAGGCGATCGAGACGAGCAACCCGACGAAAAAGACCACGATGCCGAGCACCGTCATCACTGCAGTCACCGCTGGTCCTCCGTCATGTCGCTCCCGTTCGCCATCCTGCACCCGGCCGCCGTGCCGCGTAAGGCCACGGCGTCAGCCCGCCGCCAGCTCGCGGGCCCGGGCCCGGGCCCAACCCTCCGCATCCAGGACGTCCTCGACGGTCAGAGAAGTTCCCCGCGCCGCCCCACCGCCGTCGTGCTGCCCGTGCTCGGCGACCACCTTGGCGACCGTGTCGACGATGCCGGTGAAGGCCAGGCGCCCGTTCAGGAAGGCGTCCACGCACTCCTCGTTGGCGGCGTTGAAGACGGCCGGTGCCGTGCCGCCGAGCGTACCCACCTCGCGGGCGAGCGCGACGGCCGGGAATGCCTCGTCGTCCAGCGGGAAGAAGTCCCAGCTGGCGGCCTTGGTCCAGTCGCAGCCGGGGGCCGCGTCCGGCACCCGGTCGGGCCAGCCCAGGCCCAGCGCGATCGGCATCCGCATGTCCGGCGGGCTGGCCTGGGCCAGGGTCGAGCCGTCGGTGAACTCCACCATCGAGTGCACCACCGACTGCGGGTGGACCACGACGTCGATCCGGTCGAACGGGATGTCGTAGAGCAGGTGCGCCTCGATCACCTCCAGGCCCTTGTTGACCAGGGTCGCCGAGTTGATCGTCACCACCGGGCCCATCGCCCAGGTCGGGTGGGCCAGCGCCTCCTTCGGGGTGACGCCGGCCAGCTCGTCCCGGCCGCGGCCGCGGAACGGGCCGCCGCTCGCGGTGACCACCAGGCGGCGCACCTCGCGCGCGGTGCCGGCGCTCAGCGCCTGGAAGAGCGCGGCGTGCTCGGAGTCCACCGGCACGATCTGGCCCGGCTTGGCCACCGCCTTGACCAGCGGGCCGCCGACGATCAGCGACTCCTTGTTCGCCAGCACCAGCACCCGTCCGGCCCGCAGCGCGGCCAGCGTCGGGGCCAGGCCGATCGAGCCGGTGATGCCGTTGAGCACCGAGTGGCAGGGCAGCTGGGCTAGCTCGGCGGCGGCCTCCGGGCCGGCCAGCACAGCGGGCAGCGGCCGGCCGGCGGCCCGGTCGGCGAGTGCGGCGCGCAGCGGCGCCTCGGCCTCGGCGCGGGCCACCGCCACCGTGTGCACGCCCAGCCGGAACGCCTGCTCGGCGAGCAGCTCGACCTGCCCGCCGCCCGCCGACAGCGCGACGACCCGGAACCGGTCCGGGTTGCGGAGCACGATGTCGATGGCCTGGGTGCCGATCGAGCCGGTCGAGCCGAGGATGACCAGCTCCCGAGGACCTGACGGGTCGTCGACGGCCGGGGTGAAGCGCAGCTGCGGGTGGGCGAGCGAGTTCATGGGCTCCATTGTGGCGTGCCGGGAGCGGTGGCCACAGCCGGACCGCCGCCGACCCGGTCACCACCGGGCCGGGCGCCCGGCCCGCTCAGCCGACGACCACGGTGACCTGCCAGGCGTGCCCGGCACCGTCCTGGCTGCTGAGGCGCACGCTGCCGGGGCCCGCCCCGTGGAAGAGCGCCGGAGTGACGCCGAGCGGCGCGGTCAGCGGCAGGTTGGCAGCCGGGGCCAGCACGGTGGGGTCGGAGCTGGTGACCGCCGACCAGTGGCCGCTGCCCGAGGCGGTCAGGAAGACCGTCAGCTGGGCGCCGGCGGCCAGGCAGAACGAGCCGCTGTCGGTCTCGGCCAGGGTGCCGGCGGTGTGCGGCAGCACCGCGTCCCCGGGCGCCTGGCAGGCGACGGGGTGGCGGGCGGGTGAGCCGCAGGCGGTGAGCAGCAGCGGGAGCAGCGCCAGCGCGCTGACGGTCCGTCGCATCGGGGCCTGCCTCCAGGGGAAGCGGGGTGGCCCGCCGCACGGCGGGCCACCCCTGACGGAGCGTCAGTTCTGGTTGGTGGCGCTGGTGTAGGAGGTGACGCAGCCGCCGGCGCCGCCGCTGAAGTTGTTGCTCCAGAGCGACTGGACGGCGAAGTTCGCGCCGTTCAGGCTGGCGATGGACGAGGCGCCCTGGCCGCTGGAGACCCAGGCGCACTTGTCACCGGTCTCCGCACCCGTGCTGTCCACCCAGCCGCTGCTGGGCGCCGGGTCGGTGAGCGTCTCGGCGTACTCGTGACCGCCCACGATCGTCACGCCCTCGGTCGCGCTGTTCACCCCACTGCTGCCGGTGGCCACGAAGCCCGCGCCGCAGCCGGCACCGGCGTCGGAGACGTACGGCATGTTGGTGTAGGGCAGGTCGGCGCCGGTGGAGGTGCTGGTGTGGTCGTGCCAGGCGCAGTACTGGGTCTTGAAGCCGGAGGGGACCACGCCGTGCGCGGCGTCCACGATGATCTGCACGTTGTCACCGGAGACGCCGAAGTGCGCGGCTGCCTTGACCGCCTCGGCGGCGATCGCCGACTGGCCGGGCTTGGCGGGGGCCTTGACCGAGCTGTCCAGCCAGGTGCCCGCCACCGGGTTGCTCGCCGGGTGCCCCACGTGGGTGCCGGAGCTGCCGCACTGGGTGGTGCCGACGGCCACGCCCTGGCAGTACTGGGTCTGCGAGTTGGACCAGGTGTCGCCGCTGCCGTAGGCGTGCTGGAAGAAGGAGAGCTGGAGCGCGGCCTCGCCGGAGGGGTCGTTGGTGACGGTGGAGCCCGTGCCCCACTGGTTACCCCAGTAGACGACGTAGATCTTCTGGTTGGTGACGATGTTGCCGCCGCCGTAGGCCAGGTTGTTGCCGCTGGCGGTGGCGGCGGTGGTGCGGGTGTGCAGCGCGTGGCCCGCGGTTTCGGGGGCCTGGGCGCCGGCGGGGGCGGCGACGAGCAGGGCGGCGGCGGTGAGCGCGACGGCCACGCCGGCGGAGTGCTTGATCGAACGCAGCAAGGTGATGCCCTTCGAATGGGGTGGTCGATGGGGCCCTGTGGTGCGGCCGGAGCCCGCCGGGGTGGTGCGGGCATGACTGAGGGCGGCCGCGCCTGTGGGGGTGGCGCCGATCCGTGGGGGAAGTACCCGGTGGGGGGCCGGGCAGCCGCGAGCGTAACCAGCTGACCAGAACCGGTCAAGGGAACCAACGGGTAAGGAAATCTTGGAACTTGCTGGGTGTCCGGACAGCAGGAACCCCCGCCATCGAGCAGCGATGGCGGGGGTTCTGGTGACGCTCCGTCAGAGATCGAGGCCGGTCAGCACCAGGACCTTCTCGTAGGTGAAGTCGCCCATCGCGTACTTGACGCCCTCGCGGCCCACGCCGGAGTCCTTGACACCGCCGTACGGCATCTGGTCCGCGCGGTAGGACGGCGCGTCGCCGATGATCACACCGCCGACCTGCAGCTCGCGGTGCGCCCGGAACGCGGTCTGCACGTCGTGCGTGAAGACGCCGGCCTGCAGGCCGAACGCGGAGTCGTTGACGGCGGCGAAGGCCTCGTCGGTGGACTCGACCCGGTGCAGCGACAGCACCGGGCCGAAAGCCTCGGCGGTGGCCAGGATCGCGTCGGCGGGCAGCTCGGCCAGCACGGTCGGGGCGTAGCTCGCGCCCTGCCGGGTGCCACCGGTGAGCACCTTGGCGCCCTTGGCGACGGCGTCCGCCACCCACTCCTCGACCCGCCTGGCGGCGTTCTCGTCCACCAGCGGACCGACGTCGGTGGCGTCGTCCGCCGGGTCGCCGGTGACCTGGGCCTCGACCTTGGCCAGCACCTTCTCGGCCAGCACGTCGTACACCGCGGCGTCCGCGATCACCCGCTGTACCGAGATGCAGGACTGGCCGCCCTGGTAGTTGGCGAACGTCGCGATCCGGGTGGCGGCCCACTCCAGGTCGGCCTCCGAGGACCAGTCGGCCAGCACCACGGCGGCGGCGTTGCCGCCGAGCTCCAGGGTCACGTGCTTGCGCGGCACCGAGTCCATGATCTGGTAGCCGACCTTGTCCGAACCGGTGAACGAGATCACCGGCAGCCGGTCGTCCTGGACCAGCGCGGGCATCTTGGCGTTCGCCACCGGCAGCACGCTCCAGGAGCCGGCCGGCAGCTCGGTCTCGGCCAGCAGCTCGCCCAGCAGCAGGGCGGAGAGCGGGGTGGCCGGGGCCGGCTTGAGGATGATCGGGGCACCGACCGCGATCGCCGGGGCGACCTTGTGCGCCACCAGGTTGAGCGGGAAGTTGAACGGGGCGATGCCGAGCACCACGCCCTTGGGGAACCGCCGCACCACCGCGAAGCGGCCGGTGCCGCCCGGGTCGGTGTCCAGGCGCATGGTCTCGCCGTTGGTCCGGCGGGCCTCCTCGGCCGCCCAGCGGAAGACCGAGGCGGCGCGGCCGACCTCACCGCGGGCCCACTTGATCGGCTTGCCGTTCTCGGCGGTGATCAGGCGGGCGATCTCCTCGGCGCGCTCGGCCAGCCGGCGGGCCACGTGGTCCAGCGCCGCGGCGCGCACGTGGGCGGGGGTGGCGGCGAAGGCCGGCAGGGCGGCGACGGCGGCGTCGACCGCCTCGTCCACCTGGGCGTCGGTGGGCACGCTGACCGTGCCGACCAGGCTGTCGTCAAAGGGGTGGCGGACCTCGAAGCTGGTCTCGCCGGTCTCCTGGCGGCCGGCCAGCCAGAATGCGTGGGTCGTGGTCACGGTGGTACCGGCCCTCTCGTCGCAGTGGTGTTCCCTGCCAACGGTAGGGGCACCACCGGGCGAACCGGATTGGCCGAGGTGGCGCAATGCCCCGCATTTCGCCTGCCAAAATGGACGGTTGCTCCCGGCCTCGGCGCGGCCGATCGCCGGGTGGGCTACTCCTCGCCCGAGCGCAGCGCCAGCCAGAGCTCCATCCGCACGTCGGTGTCGTCCAGCGAGCGGCCGAGCAGCTCCTCGACCCGGCGCATCCGGTAGCGCAGGGTGTGCCGGTGCACCCCGAGGTCGGCGGCCGCGGCGTCCCACTGGCCGTGCCGGGAGAGCCAGGCTCGCAGCGAGGCCACCAGGTCGCCACGGGCGGTGCGGTCGTGGTCGCGCAGCGGGCGCAGCAGACCCTCGGCGAAGGCCGCCACCGCCTCCTCGCCGAGCAGCGGCAGCAGCGAGCCGGCGCCGACCTCCTCGTGGCCCACCGAACGACGGCCGCCGCGCAGCGCCACCGCCAGCGCCCGCTCGGCCTGTGCGTAGGCGCCGCCGGCCTCCTCGACCGCGGCCGGGGCCGAGACGCCGAGAGCCAGTCCCTCGTGCTCCTCGACTGCGCCCAGGCAAGCCCGGTGCACCGCGCCGCCGTCCACCGCGAGCAGCACCAGCCGCTCGGGGTGCGCCGCACCGTCCTTGCCGTCCTTGCCGTCCCTGGCGTCCTTGCCGCTCGGCTCGCGGGCGACCAGCAGCTTCTCGCCGGCCCGGCCGCCGGCCTGCTCGGCGCGCTCGGCCAGCTCGGTCAGGTCGTGCACCGGCGCCTCGCCCTCCGCCTTCTCCGCACCCGGTGCGGCACCCGCCACCAGCACGCGTATGGTGCCCTCGGGCAGGCCGCCGAGGAGCCCCGTGGCGACCTGCCGGGCCGTCGGCACCTGCCCGGCCAGCACCAGGCGCAGCAGCGCGGCGCCCATCCGCTCCTCCGCGTGCCGCAGCTCGCGCGAACGCTCCAGGGTGAGGGTGAGCAGGGCGACCGCCGCGTTCAGCACGTAGCGCTCGGTCGGGCTGATCCGGTCCTCGGTGCCCACCGCGAGGAAGCCGCGGGCCCGGCGGTCGGCACCCAGCGACTGGACCACCACGAAGTCCTCGTCGGCGGTGTCGAAGCCGGGCGCCCGGCCCTGCAGCGCGGCGCTGGCCGGGGCCGGCCGGCGGCGCAGCCGGTCCACCTCGGAGGCCAGCCGGGCGGCCCGGCGGGCCGCCCAGTCGGGCGCCACCACCGAGAGCGCGCCCGAACTGTCGTAGAGCGCGGCCCAACCGCCCAGGCGGGCGGCCAGCCGGCGGACCACCGCCGCCGTGCCGTTCTGGCCGAGCGCCGCCCGGGTCAGCTCCTCCTGCGCCTCGAAGCTGGTGGTCACCGCCTCGTACTGCTCGGCCGCCAGCGCCGCCGAGACCGCCTTGCTGATCGCGATGAAGGGGGTCGGCTCGGGCACCCGCAGCAGCGGCAGGCCGCGCTGGGCGGCCGCGTCCACCAGGGGCTGCGGTACCTCGGTGTGCGACAGGCCGACGCCCAGGCCCAGGCCCACCACACCGGCGTCGGCCAGCCGGTGGACGTAGGCCTGCAGGTTCTTGGCGCCGGCGCCCAGCTTGATCCCGGTGGTGAGCAGCAGCTCGCCGCCTTCGAGGAAGGGCGTGGGGTCGTCCAGCTCGCTGGTGTGCACCCAGCGGACCGGGCGCTCCAAGTGGTCCGCTCCGGCCAGGACCGTGAGGTGGAGCGAGGAGTTGCGCACGACGGAGGCGAGTGTGGGGGGCATGGCACCTTCGGTGGGACGACCCGACGGCCTCGTTGCGGCCGGGCGGCGGAGTGCGGTTCGACTCTCATTATGGACGCTGCGGACAAGCCGTGGCACCAAATCCACCGCAGCGTAGCTAACCGAATGCCGATCGAACACCGACGGTCCGTCAGATCGCCGCGCGCTCCGCGCGGATCAGCCGCGCCGCTCAATTGCGGCGCTCAATTGCGGCGAGCAGTTGCGCCGATCAGTTGCGCCGATCAGTTGCGCAGGTCCACCAGCAGCGGCGGCACCTGCTCACCGCTCACCGAGGTCAGCGAGACCACCGCGTGCCCGGCCGGCAGCGCGTGCGCCAGCTCGGAGGGCGACCAGCGCTGCCGCTCCACCTCCCGGGTGGTCACGCTCTCGGTCTGCGCCGTGGTCCCCGACAGCGCCTTGCGGGCCAGCCGCCCGGCCTTGCGCAGCATGCCACCCGAGGTGTCCGGGGCCAGCGTCACCGCCCGCTCGCGCACCAGCACCGTGCCCCAGGCCTCGGAGAACAGCTTGCCGTCCCAGGGCGCGATCCCCGGGAAGGCCATCCGGCACCCCACCGCGCCGAACAGCGGCACCCGCAGCGCCTCCGGCAGGTCCACCAGACTGCGCAGCAGCAGCACCGCCCCGGCGTTCGCCCCCGGCAGCCGGCGCAACCCCTGCACGGCCCCCGCGTCCAGCGCCGCCGAGGCGTCGTCCAGCACCAGCCCCGCGAACAGCGAACGGTCCTCCCGGGCCACCGCGGCCTGCAGGAACTGGCCGGCCACCAGCCGCGACAGGATCCGGGCCGCCTCCGGGTGCCCGCGCTCGGGCAGCTTCACCCGCACCCGCAGCGGATGCTCCAGCGCCCGCATCGCGAAGGCCGGCTTGGCACCGGGCCCGGCCGGCTCGAAGCAACCGGCGAACGCGGGCCGGTCCAGCAGCGCCAGCCGGTCGGCCAGCAGCACCCCCGGGTCGTCCGCCTGCCCCTGCCGGGCGCGCCGCTGCTGCACGTCCGGCTCGTGCAGGGCCAGCACCTCCTTGGCCCGCAACTGCTCGACCAGCCGCTCCCAGCTCCCCTCGTCCCCGCCGAGCAGCGCCCGCAGCTCCCGCACCCCCGGGTAGCGCCCGTAGCCCGCGTGGAACGGCCCGACCACCTGCTGCAGCGCCATCCGCGCGCCCTGCGCCCGCGAGGACAGCTCGTCCGGCAGCAGCGCGTCCGCCAACCGGGCCGCCGCCGCGTCCTGGTCGGCGGCCGCCCCGTACAGGTCCAGCCCGTACGCCGAGGCCGGATCACCCGGCGCGATCACCACGTCGTACCCCGCGTCCGGCCCCAACTCGGCCTCGGCCGCCCCCACCACCACCACGCACGCCGACCGCGCCAACGCCTGCAGGCAGAGCGCCTCCGCCACCGGCCGGGCCAGCCGCGGCGTCTTGCCCGTCCCCGCCGGCCCCACCGCCAGCAGCGAGGTCGCCAGCACCTCCCGGTCCAGTGCGAACCCGGCCCCCCGGTGCGCCGCCGGATTCTTCGGCACCTCCTGCGCCGTCCCCAACCGCACCTGTCCCAACAGCAGATCGTGTTCCGCCACCCGCCCCGGCAGATCCCGCGCCTCCGACGGATGCGCACACGCCGCCGCCCCCCGCACCGCCACCTGCTCCCCGAACGCCCCGACCAGAGCCGGCTCGGCGAGCACCTCCCGCCAGACCCGGTGGATGCGCACGTAGTCGACATCACCGACCCGCCCGGCCCGGGTGTCCCCCTCCACCACGGCGAGCGCCTGACCGAGGCCGGCCTGACGCAGCTCGGCCCAGGGGTCGAGGGCGGGGTCGACGGCTTCGGCTCGTGCCGGCTCGGCACCCGCCGGACGATCATCGGTCACGGCCTTGGAGAGCAGCGGCAGAACGTTGCGCCGGAATCCCATCGGGGACAGGAAACGCCGGTAGACCTCCAGCCACCGACCCATCCGGCCGAACAGGGCGAGGAACAGGACCAGCAGCAGCAGGTTGAGCAGCGTTTCGACCACATTGAACTGGTCCGGCGAGAGAGCGCGGAACCACCCGAGGTAGCCGATGGTGTACATCACTGCGGGCGTGCCGTACCGATAGGCGAGCAGGCAGACCAGCACATTGGCGGCGGCACGCAGCAGCAGGGCACCGGCGGGCTGCGGCGGCTCGTCCGTGTCGGTCGCGGTCGACGGCAGATGGCCATAGCGGTAGATGCCCGGCTCGGCCGGCGGACGCTGCTGGGCAACCCAGTTGGCGAGGCTGGTGCCCGCTGTGCGGCGGGTCGCCTGGTGCGGTACCGGACCCGGGTCGAGGGCCGGACTTCCCGACGGCACCAGCTCCGTCCGCCCGCCCTGTCCGCCGTCCAGTCCCATTGCGGCCCCGCTCCCTTGCCCCGACCTGCCCGGCTGAGTGTTACCCATGCCGCCCGGCGGGCGACACCCCGCGCTCAATGTAGTGGAGGGGGCGGCCGGGGCCGGTGGTCGTCCGCCGGGTGGGTGGTGGTGGCCGGGCAGGACAAGTCGGACGGCGCAGTGCGCCCGACCGGCGCATGCCGGGGCCGGGGCGGCGGCCGTAGCCTGCGAAGACCGAAAGACGCGTCAGCGCAACCCTGAAGAACCAGAACAAGCCGAGCCGACTGGAGATAACCCTATGAGCGCCGCACCGCTGCTCCCGCAGGAGCGCCGCCTGGTCACCGCGATCCCCGGCCCGAAGTCGCAGGAGCTGCAGGCCCGCAAGCTGGGCGCGGTGGCGGCGGGCGTCGGGACCACCCTGCCCGTGTACGTGTCGCGCGCCGGCGGTGGGGTGCTGGAGGACGTGGACGGCAACAGCCTGATCGACTTCGGCTCCGGCATCGCCGTGGTCAACGTCGGCAACAGCGCCGAGGCCGTGGTCGCCAAGGCGAGCGAGCAGCTGGCCGCGTTCACCCACACCTGCTTCATGGTGACCCCGTACGAGGGCTACGTCGCCGTCGCCGAGCAGCTGAACGAGCTCACCCCCGGCGACCACGACAAGCGCACCGCGCTGTTCAACTCGGGTGCGGAGGCGGTGGAGAACGCGGTCAAGATCGCCCGCGCGTACACCAAGCGCACCGCCGTCGTGGTCTTCGATCACGGCTACCACGGCCGGACCAACCTGACCATGGGTCTGACGGCGAAGAACATGCCGTACAAGCAGGGCTTCGGCCCGTTCGCGCCGGAGATCTACCGGGTGCCGGTCGCCTACCCGTACCGCTGGCTGACCGGTGCGGAGAACTGCGCCGCCGAGGCCGCCGCGCAGGCGATCGACATGATCAACAAGCAGATCGGCGCCGAGAACGTCGCGGCGATCATCATCGAGCCGATCCAGGGCGAGGGCGGCTTCATCGAGCCGGCCAAGGGCTTCCTGCCGGCCATCGTCGAGTACGCGAAGGCCAACGGCATCGTCTTCGTCGCGGACGAGATCCAGACCGGCTTCTGCCGCACCGGCCAGTGGTTCGCCTGTGACGACGAGGGCATCGTCCCGGACCTGATCACCACCGCCAAGGGCATCGCCGGCGGCCTGCCGCTGGCCGCCGTGACCGGCCGCGCCGAGATCATGGACGCCGCGCACGCCGGTGGCCTGGGCGGCACCTACGGCGGCAACCCGGTGGCCTGCGCCGCCGCGCTGGGCTCGATCGAGACCATGAGGACGCTGGACCTGAACGCCAAGGCGCAGCGGATCGGCGAGGTGATGCTGGGTCGCCTGCGGGTGATGCAGGAGAAGTTCGACGTGATCGGCGAGGTCCGCGGGCGCGGTGCCATGATCGCCATCGAGCTGGTCAAGCCGGGCTCCAAGGAGCCGAACCCGGAGGTCACCGCCGCGGTGGCGAAGGCCTGCCACGCCGAGGGCCTGGTGGTGCTGACCGCCGGCACCTACGGCAACGTGCTGCGCTTCCTGCCGCCGCTGGTGATCCCGGAGCACCTGCTGACCGAGGGCCTGGACATCATCGAGGGCGCCTTCACGCTGCAGGGTGCGACCGCCGGCGTCTGAGGCCGACCGCCAAGGGGCCGCTCAGCCCCACGCTCAGCCCCGCGCGCATCCGTCGGATCATCTGACTGACGACGCGTCAACTCTCGCTCACGGTGCGCCCGGTCCGATCCTGGACCGGGCGCACCGTGGGTTCGGTCGGCGACGCTTCACCGGCCGTGGAGGTTGCACCACATCAGGTGAAGATGCTGTGCGAACCCTGGCAGGCCCGGCCCGCCGGGAATCCGCTTGACGTAATGTCATGGCAGATGGACAGCGAGCCTCAACCAGCGGTCGGCCAGCCGATCCGCGAGGACAACCAGGCGCCCCCAACGGCGCCGCCACAGGACCGATCGACCGGCCGTCCGGCCCACACCCCCCGGGGCGCGCGGAGCGGCGATCACCCAGGCCGCCCCGGAGCTCTCCCCCCCGCTCCGGGGCGGCTCCTGCATGTCCTGACCCACCCGCTGGCGAGCCTGCGCGACAGCCCGCTGACGCCGCTGCCGCTCGCCCTGGTGCTGGCCCTGGTCTCCTGGCAGGTCGCGGTCGGCGGGCCGCTGCTCGGCCTGGACCGCTGGGTGCGCCACTGGGTCGGGCAGTCGCACGACGCCCTGCACAGCGGCCTGCTCAACTGGCTCGGCCAGCTCTTCTCGGACCTCGGCAGCACGGTCCCGGCGATTCCGGTGCTGCTCGGCGCCGGCGCGCTGGCCGCCTGGCGAGCCCGGCGGGCCGGGATTCGGCGCTGGTGGCTGCCACTGCTGCTGGCCCCGCTCGCGGCACTGCTGATCCCGCTGCTGGTGGTACCGGCGAAGGCGTACTTCGCGCGCGGCGGCCCGCTCGGCCAGCCCGTCGCGCCGGGCTCCTGGGGCTGGTACCCGTCCGGGCACACCACCACGGCCTGCGTCGGCTACGGGGTCGGGGGCCTGCTGATCGGCCGCACCCTGCCCCGGGCCGGACGGCGCCCGCTGTACGCGGCGATGGCGCTGCTCGGGCTGGCGGTCGGGCTCGGGCTGGTCTGGTGCACCTACCACTGGTTCCTGGACGTGCTGGCCGGCTGGTGCCTGTCCGCCCTGGTGCTCTGGGCGCTGGCCAGGTGGCTGCCGTCGACCGACCGGCAATACTGAGCCTGGCTCATCATGTGGCTGGCTCGCTACCCGCCCCGGACGCTACCCTGGGCCCACTTCCCCCGCCGAGGAGCCCCCGCATGACCAGCTCGCCCACCGAACCCTCCACCCTCGGCGCCGCGGCGCCCGACGGGGCGGCCGAGCTGGCCGACGAGCTGACCAGGGCGATGAAGCGGATCCGGCACCGCACCATGGACCGCCTCGAGCCCTACGGTCTGACGCCCGGCCAGGGCCGCGCGCTGCGGGTGCTCGCGCACGCCGAGCGGCGCGAGACGCCCAAGCGGGCGATGCGGCTGAGCGAGCTGGCCGACCGGCTGAACGTGGCCCCGCGCTCGGCCACCACCGTGGTGGACGCGCTGGAGCAGGGCGCGCTGGTGCAGCGGGTGCCCGATCCGGTGGACCGGCGCTCGGTCGGCCTGGTGCTGACCGCCGCCGGCCGGGCGGCGGTGGAGCGGTTCGCGCAGGTCCGCCAGGAGGTCGCCGAGGAGTACTTCCGCAGCACCGACCCGGCGGACGTCGCGGTGATGCTGCGCGTCCTCAGGGCCGCGGAAGCGGCGCACGGGCAGTCGACGGTCCGCTAGCGGCCCCGGCCCCGGCCCCGCGGGTCGGGCGCAGACGACGGCGCACCCGGTCCAGGTACTCGGGCCGCACCGCGCTGAGCCCGATCCCGGCGATCACCAGCAGCGCCGCGCCACCTGCCAGCGGGGTGATCGCCTCGCCGAGCAGCAGCCAGGCCGAGGTCATCCCGAAGACCGGGACCAGCAGCGAGTACGGGGCGACCGCGCTCGCGTCGTACTCGCGCAGCAGGAAGCCCCAGGCGCCGAAGCCGAACAGGGTGGAGAGCAGCCCCACGTAGCCGACCGCGCCCAGCCCCACCGGGGTGATCGAGACCAGCGCGTGCAGATCGGCACGCGGGCCCTCGACCAGCAGCGACAGGACGAGCAGCGGCAGCGGCGGCACCGCGCTCACCCAGACCATCCAGCGCAGCAGGTCCGGCGGCGCCGCCTTGCGGGTCAGCACGTTGGACAGCCCCCAGAACACGGCGGCCGCGATGACCAGTGCGAAGGCCTTGGCCGGCCCGCCGGACCCGTTGTCCAGGGCGGCGAGCGCGATGCCCGCGGTCGCCAGCGCCAGCCCGGCGATCCGCTGCGGGCCCGGACGCTCGCGCAGCATCCCCGCCGCGAAGAGCGCGGTGCAGACGGCCTGGCCCTGCAGCACCAGCGAGGAGAGCCCGGCCGGCATCCCGGCGTGCATGCCGAGGAAGAGCGAGCCGAACTTCAGCACCCCGAGCACGAAGCCGACCGCGAGGACCCAGCGCCAGGCCACCTTGGGCGGCCCGACGAAGAAGACCGCTGGCACGGCCACCACGGCGAACCGCAGCGCGCAGAAGAGCAGCGGCGGGAAGTTCTTCAGGCCGACGTCGATCAGCACGAAGTTCACACCCCAGACGGCGGTGACCAGTACGGCCAGGGCGATGTGACGAGGACTCATGGCACCGGTGGTGCCCGCAGGACGCGGTTCGGCTGGCATGTCCCGAGGATGTCCCGAGCACACCGTTCAGCACCAGCGAAGAATGCTGAGCCCCACTGTTCACCGCTGCTAACCAGTGGCCCATAATCGGACCATGCTTGATCTGGGACGGCTGCGCGCGCTGCACGCGGTCGCGGTGCACGGCTCGGTGGGCAAGGCCGCCGCCTCGCTCGGCTACACCTCCTCGGCGATCTCGCAGCAGATCTCCAAGCTGGAGCGGGAGACCCGCACGGTGCTGCTGGAGCGGCAGGGCCGCGGCGTGGTGCTGACCGACGCGGCACGGGAGTTGGCCGCCACCGCGCAGCGGGTGCTCGCGCTGGTCGAGCAGGCCGAGGTGACGCTGGAGCACCAGCGCGGCCAGGCGGTCGGCCAGTTGCGGGTGGCCGCCTTCGCCACCGGGGCGCGCGGCCTGCTCCCCGGGGCGCTGGCCGAACTGCGGCGGACCTGCCCGGAGCTGGAGGTCCGGGTCCTGGAGACCGACCCGTACCTGGCCACCGAACTGGTGGCGCGCGGCGAGGTGGACCTGGGACTGGTGCAGGACTGGGCCTCGGTGCCGGTGCCGGTGCCCGACGGCCTGTCCCGGCTGAGCCTGGGCCTGGACCCGGTCGACCTGGTGCTGCGCGCGGAGCACCCGCTGGCGGCACTCCCCGTGGTCCCGGTGGCCGAGCTGCGCGGGCAGCGCTGGACCAGCGTCCCGCCGGGGAACATCTGCCACGACTGGCTGGTGAACACCATGCGCGAGGTCGGCGAGGAGCCCGATGTGCTCTACCAGGTCGGTGAGTTCGAGACCCAGATCGCGCTGATCGCGGCGGGCCTCGGGGTCGGCCTGGTCCCCCGGCTCGGCCGCGGTGAACTGCCGCCCGGTGTGGTCGCCCGGCCGGTGCTGCCGGAGCCGACCCGCCGCGTCTTCACGCTCTGGCGCAGCCAGGCCTCCCGCCGCCCGGCGATCACCGCCGCACTGGACGCACTGCGCCGTCACTGGCCGATCCGGCACGCGGCGACCGGGCCGGCCGGGCCGGACGGGCCGGACTGACGGAGCCCAGCACCGCCACCCCACAACCAGCCGGCGACCAGCCCTAGGGGCTCTCTTACGGATCTTGTCGGCGGTGACACCAGCGGCTGACGCCGCGGGGCGTGCAGCTCCCCCAGCCTTCGGCCGGGAGGTGCCCCCACGGCGCCCGGCAAGATCCGCCGTACAGGCCCTAGATCGCTCCGGTCGCCAGCGGCAGCCCGAGGTGGGTCTCGGCGAGCGCGCGGAAGCCCGCGCCGTCGGCGAGGTGGATCTGGCGGAAGTCGGCGGTGTCGATCAGGTCGAGCGCCTCCTCGGTGAAGCCGCCGGTGCTCAGCCAGAGTCCGTGGCCGGCGGACTCCTCGGCGACGGCCTCGGCCAGCGTTCGCACCTCGGTGGCGCCGACCTGGCCGGGGCGGCGGGAGGCGCAGACCACCCAGCGGCCGGGCAACCCGCTGTCCGGGGCGCCGGTGCCGGTGGCGACCAGCCCGGAGTGGCCGCGCAACCGCACGCTCCAGTCACGCAGTCCGCCCCGGGTGAGCACCTCGCGGACCAGCGCCGCGAACTCCCCCGGCGACAGGTCCGCCACCGCCGGTACGGCCGCACCGGCCGTGGCACACGGCCGCACCGCGACCCTGGCGTACGGGTCCGGGCTGATCGCGGCGCCCAGCTCGCGCAGCCGCACCAGGGCCTCGTCCTGCTCGGCGGCCGCGTAGACGCCCGGTTCGGCCTCGTCCTCGGCCGGCTCCGCCAGCGCCACCAGCCGGGTGCGGGCCAGCGCGTCGCGGTCGGCGTCCACGGTGAGCAGGCAGGTCGCGCCGGGCTCGCGAAGCCAGCCGTTGAGCACCACGCCGGCCAGCACGCCGTCGGTGTCCACCGCGTCGGCCGCCTGCAGCGCGCGCAGCGCCAGCCGGGCGACCAGGCGCAGGTAGTCCGCCTCGCGGTCGACGGGCGAGCGCGGCACCGGACTGATCTCGCCCTCCGCGGTCAGCCGGTAGCCGTCCAGCGAGGGGACCAGGCCGAGCGGGGGCAGGTCGAGGTCGAGCACCGCGGTCCGGGTGAGCGGCCGGAACACCGCCCGGCAGGCGGCCGGCAGCTCGGACGTGGCCGCCTCGGCGGCGGCCAGCGCGCGTTCGAGCAGCGACTCGACCGCGGCCGGCTCGGCCTCCAGATAGGCCCGGCGGCACTCCTCCAGACTGTCGTTGTACTCCCGCACCGCGCGCGCCCTGGCCTGCTCGGCCTCCTCGTGGGCGAGTCGTGCGGCGGCCTCGGCCGGGTCGGCGACGGCCGCCTGCTCGGAGCGCCACTGCCGCAGCGCGCGCTGGTGGGCCAGCCGGGCCTGGGCCAACCCGCGCTGGTAGCCGGAGTCCAGCAGGCGCCTGGTCGCGGTCGACTCCGGGTCGTCGGCGGGCGGCTCCGGCGGCGCGAAGTCCGACCAGCGCGGCTCGCGCGTGCTCGGCGCCGCTGCCGGACCGTCGGGGTACGGGCGCGGCTCGTAGCTGCGCCGCTGGCTCTCGAAGTCCATCGCGCTCACCGGCAGCGCGAGCCGGGCGAGCAGGTCGGCCAGGCGCTGCTGCTCGGCCCGGACCGTGGCGGTCCGATGGTGCGTCAGCTCCGCGGCACGACCCAGCGCGGCCACGGCGGGGTCGTGGCCGTCGGGCGTCGGCCCGGCCGCGTCGCCGGTGCCTGCACCCCTGGCGCCATCAGTGCGCTCGGTGCCACCGCCCGGCTCGTCGGACGACCCGGCGCCACTCTCACCGCCGCCCGTGTTCCCACCACCGGGCTGGAACTCGGTCGGGACCGCCTGGTCCGGCCCGCCGGTCGCCCCGCCGAACACCGAGGCCAGGAAGCCCGCGCGGCGACCGAAGGCTCCTTCGACAGCCGACTGACGCTTGGTCGAATCCTGCATCGGCGGTCTGCCCCCATGCTCGTCCGGCGCTTCTTCGGTGGCCGGGCAACTGCGCTGGCCGGGCACGCGCGCGATGGCGGTATACCCCCCGAGAGCATTGTCCACCGTACGGCGGTCGGGTGGCCGTCGTGTTCTCGGTCGGTCTCGAACGAGGGGAGACCCGTTGACATCTGGCCAGCCGGGCAGGACAAGAGGTCGGTGCGGCAGGTCCGGTCAGCTCAGCTCAGTTCAGGTCCAGTCAGGCGTGTCGAGTCGGGGTCGGGCCGGTCGATCCCTGCCGCAGGTCAGTTGGTCATGGTGTTGGTGAGGTGCATGCCGATGTAGCCGACGTAGATCCGCCCGCTGCCCGAGCAGTCGTCCAGATAGTGCAGCCGAGGCGCGGTCCGGCCACCGCCGATCCGCAGGTGGGCACCCATGAAGGCGCGCCCGCTGGGGTCCACCGAGGACGGCACGGCGAACATCCGCTCCCGGCGCATCTTGCCGTGGCTGCAGACCGTCCGGGATTCGTTGCGCACCGCCTTGCGCGGTGGGAACTGGCCACCGCCGAGCGGCGCGTGCTCGCACCACTGCTTGAAGTCCCCGCCGGCCGCGCCGTGCACGGCGACGGTGGCGTACTCCTGCAGGGCCGTCAGGCCGTCCCAGGTGAGCCGGACCCAGTTGCCGCCGACCGTCTGCGCATCCAGCGCGAGGGTCTCCTTCTCGTCGCCGGTGAAGCTCAGCAGCGGGAACTCGCCGATCCGGTCGAGCAGTTCGGTGAAGCTGTCGGGGCCGCGCGGGACCTGGTCGAGCAGCGCGGTCGGATCGGGCGCGCTCTCCCCCGGTGGGCAGAGCCGACTGTTCAGCACCCGCAGCTGGGCGCTGACCCGGCGCAGCGCGGTGCCTTGCAGCTCGTTCTCGGCGCGCAGGTGGAGCTCGCGCCGGTGCGAGCGGTGCAGACTGCGCCGGACCCGCTGCAGCTCGTCCGCCCCGACCTGCTGGGCGTCCGCCAACTCACCGACCAGCTCGGTCAGCTCGGCGGCAGGGGTGGCGGGGCTGCCGGCGACGGCGGAAACGGCGGAGGCGGGCGCCGCCGGATCGGCCGGCCGCACCCGCAACACGGGCACCCGGGCCAGCGCTTCAGGTAGCGGCGCGAGGTCGGCCAACCTGCGCGGCTCACGGGCCAGCAGCGCGGCGGCCCGCCGTGGTTCGCCCTCCATCCGGTGCCGGGGCAGCACCAGATGCCGCTGGGCGTCACGCCGGGAGGCCGGATCCACCTCCGGCAGGTAGGTGCGCACGGCACCGCCGTAGACGGTGTGGAACTCCAGTGCCGTGTTGAAGGCGATCCGGGCCCCGGGATCGAGCACGTAACTGACGGCCAGGCCGGCCACCTTGTGCAACAGCGGGGCGAGCGGCTCGGTCGCCCAGGCGCGCGGATCGAGGTCGGCGGGCACGCTGGCGACCAGGACGGGCAGCCGGCGGGCTGGATCGCAGAGCTCGTCGATGACGTCATCGACCTCGGCGGCGGTGATGATCCGGGGCAGCGGGCGGACCTCGGCCGTGCCGTCCAGCGCGTCGATCAGCGGCAGCAGGTGATGGACCAGCTCGGGGACCGGAACGGCACTGGGGGTGCGCACTCCTGGAGTGGCGGCCAGTTGCTCGGCCTCCAGCCGGATCCAGGTGGGGCCGCCGCGCTCGGTGGCCACGGTGAGGGTCAGCTGGCGGGTGCCGTGCGGGGCCGGGGTGCGCAGCCGGCGGCGGGTGTAACGGCCGGGCGGCGTGCCCGGGAACCGGGCGAGCAGCGGGCCGGCATCCCGGTCGAGCAGAACCCGGTCGCCGAGGCGGTGCCGCACGGCGGTCGGAGCGGCCTCGGGCGGCGCGGCGAGCGGCGAGGCGCCCGGCGGTGGGGCGGCGAGCGGCCAGGACGGGCTCGCGAGCCCGGTGTCGGGCAGCGCCTCGGGCGCGGACGGCGGCGGCTCGGCATACCCTTCGTCCTTGAGCCAGGCCCCCAGGCACTGGTCCGCCAACGCGACCGCGTCGGCATGGGACTGACGGGTGGTCACCGTCATCCGGTAGGGCGTGGCGTGGCCCGGCTGAGGTGAGCCCGAGCGGGGGTCGGCCGGGGCGGTCGCGGGTGGCGCGGTGCGGTCGATGCTCATGGGTGGTGCCTCCGTGGTGCGTGGTGGGGTCTGACGGTCCTCCATCGATGGGGTGATGTCTGGGTCCGGCCGGCAGCGGTCGACCGGGTCCTTGCTGGGAGAACGCAACGGCCCGGAGCTGGAGTTCCAGTTCCGGGCCGTGTTAATTCGTTCGAGTGTCGCTTGCCTGTCGCTTGACGGGTCAGGAGGCCTCTGGTGTATAAGGCCGGCTGAGCCCTCAGGCGTTGCTGAGCCATTCCGTCTGGCCCCGCCGGCAGCCGGGCATGGCCGCCTGCGTCGGCTCCGGGACCAGGGTCTCGGGCAGGACCGGGGCGGGGGCCGGGACGGCCAGCGGACAACCTTCCGCCACCTGGTAGTTGGCCAGGATCACGACGGGCTCGGAACCGTGGTTGTACCCGATGTGCACCTGCTGCGGCAGCTCGATCAGGAACTGCCCGGGTCGGGTCACCTCGACCGTGCCGTCCTCCAGCACCCGGGTCAATTCTCCGGAGAGCAGGACGGCCTGCACGAGCGCCGGATGGTAGTGCCAGCCGGTGTTCGCGCCCGGCGCGATGCTGATGGTACGGATCACGGCCATCTCGGAATCTGCTCCTGTGACTCGACGGTCATATCAGGCTACTGACCGTCAGCCGTGCGGGTGGGCGATTCCCAGGCCTTTGGCCGAAAGGACATACGACTACGTCGATTGTCCGCTCTGCGAGCTCCCCCAACACCGCCCGACTCCGCTCAGGATGCATCCGACCAGGGAATCTCGACGTGGAAGTGGCCGGCCGGAACCGCCGTCGCGCTGCCGCCGCTGGCCTCGGCCAGCCAGTCGTGGAAGCCGGTCAGCTCCGCCTCGGGCACGCCCACCTCGATCCGCACCCCGGCCGCTTCGTAGTGCAGATCGCGCACCGCGTAGCCGGCCGCGCGCAGTTCGTTCTCCAGGCGCCCGGCCCGGGTGTGCTCGGCGGCCACCACCAGAAGCGCGACCCGGCGACGTTCCACCAGACCGACCTCGTCCAGCGCCGCCGACACCGCACCCCCGTACGCACGGACCAAGCCGCCCGCTCCCAGCAGCACACCGCCGAAGTACCGCGTCACCACCGCGACCGTGTCGGTGACACCGCGCCGACGCAGCACCTCCAGCATCGGCACGCCCGCGGTACCACCGGGCTCGCCGTCGTCGTTGGACCGCTCACGGCGCTGTTCCGAGCCCACCACGAAGGCCGTGCAGTTGTGCCGCGCGTCCCAGTACCGCTTCCTGGTCCGCGCGATGAACTCCTGCGCCGCCTCCTCGTCACCGGCCCGCGCGAGATGGCAGATGAAGCGCGAGCGCTTCACCTCGATCTCGTGGCTGCCGTCCGCGCGGATGGTCAGGTACGGCTTGGCGACGGGTGGCGACATGGCGCGGCAGATCTCCGGGGGTCGGTCGACGGACGGGGCGGCTCGGCCAGCCTATCCACCGACCGCCCGGAGGCAGCCGGGTCAGCGACCGCTGAGCGCGTCCAACTGCTTGCGGTCCAGCCCGGTCAGCTCGGTGACCTCGGCCAGGTCGACCGCGCCGCAGTCCAGCCCGCGCAGCAGGTAGCCGCTGAGCGCCTTGGCGGTGGCCGGCTCGTCCATCACGTCGCCACCGGCCTTGGCCACGTAGGCGGCCAACCTGGCCGCCGCGGCCGCCAGTCCCTCGCGGTAGAAGGCGTAGACCGCCGCGTACCGGGTGGGCAGGTGCGCCGGGTGCATGTCCCACCCCTGGTAGTAGGCGCGGGCCAGCGAACGTCGGACCAGGCCGTGGTGCAGGTTCCAGGCGGCGAAGACCTGCTCGCGCGGACCGGTCGGGATGACGTTGGTCGACCCGTCCGAGAGCCGCACCCCGGTACCGGCGGCGGCCACCTGCATCACGGCCTTCGCGTGGTCGGCGACCGGGTGGTCCATGCTCTGGTAGGCCGCGCTGACCCCGCAGGAGGCGCTGTAGTCGAAGGTGCCGTAGTGCAGCCCGGTGGCCCGGCCCTCGGCGGCCTCGATCAGCAGCGCCACCGTGGCCCGGCCGTCGGCGCCCAGGATCGCCTGGGTGGTCTCGATCTGGATCTCGAAGCCGATCCGCCCGGCCGGCAGCCCGGCCCGCCGCTCGAAGTCCTCCAACAAACGGACCAGCGCGGTGACCTGTGCGGGGTAGGTGACCTTGGGCAGCGTCAGCACCAGGCCGGCGGGCAGCTCGCGGCCGTCCTCCAACAGGGTCGCCAGGAACAGCTCCAGGGTGCGGATGCCGCGGTCGCGGACCGCCGCCTCCATGCACTTGATCCGGATCCCGATGTACGGCGGGGCGGTACCGTCGGCCACGGCGGCGGCGACCAGCCGGGCCGCGCGGACCGCTTCGGCGTCCTCCTCGGCATCCGGGCGCGGGCCGTAGCCGTCCTCGAAGTCGATCCGCAGATCCTCGATCGGCTCGCGCTGCAGCTTGGCCCGGACCCGGGCATGCACCTCGGTGATCAGTTCGTCGGCGGGCACCCCGAGCGCCTCGGCCAGCTCGGCCGGGGTCCCGGCGTGGGTGTCCAGCGCCTCGAGCGCCTGGCGGCCCCAGTCGGCCACGGTGTCCGCGGCGAAGGCGTCGGCCGGGACGTAGACGGTGTGGACCGGCTGCCGGCTCCCGGAGTCCCCCGGGTAGCGGCGGGCCAGCTCGGCGTCGACCGGCCCGAGCAGCGCGTCCACCGCGGCACGCGCGGACGGGGAGAACGTCAGGCTCCCCGCAGCTGCGTCGGCTGCGTCGCCGCCACCCACCTCGACCTGCGACATCCGGGTTCCTCCACACTGAAGCTGTTCAACAATTTGTTGATGTGAAGGTATCCGTGCCGCAGTCGGGCGTCAATGGCGGCTCACCAACCGGACTACTCGCGACCGAGGGTCGCGTACCGGTCCCGCAACTTCGGCCAGATCCGCCGGATCTCGCTCTGACTTGCCGGCACGCCCGGCTGCTTGCCGCTGACGCCGTACTGGGTGAAGAGGAAATCCGCCAGCGCCTCCTCGTCGGGATCGTGTCCCTGGGAGTCCTTGTAGGCCAGCAACGCGTCGATGGCCAGATCCACCGTCAGCTGCCGTGACTCGAAGAACTCCGGCTCTTCGGGGGCCTCTTGGACCGCCAGGTCCTGAACCGGTTCCTGAAACGGAGCCTGAGCCTGAGCCGACGTCGGAGCGGCCGGCCGATTCGATGCCCGAGGCCTCGGCGCGAAAAGGTTGTCCATCGCCGGCTGCGGCGGCACGGCCACCGGGGCGGGGATCTCCTCCACCGGGGACTCCGCCAGGACGGGTTCCGGCTCCGGCTGCGCGACCGGCTGGGGTTGCGGTGCCGGTACCGGCGTCACGTTGAGCCGGCCATCGGACGGGGCCTCAACTCCCTGCTGCACCGGCCTCGTCAGCTGGGCCGGCTGCTGCGCGGTGGTCGGCCGGGGCGTCCTGAACCACGGCGACTGCTGCCCGACCTGACGCGCGCTGTCCGCAGCGACCGGCGGTTCGACATCGGCCTGGAGCGACGCCTGGGCAGACGCCTGGGCGGGCGCCGCCTGCTGCGGCACAGCGCTCTGCTGTCGGGGCTGCTGCCCGACCTCCGCCCGAATGTCGCGCAGCGCGGTGACCGGACGAGCCGGCCGCGCCGGCGCCTCGGCCTGCTCCTCCGGACCTCCCTGCCCGTCCCGCCAACGCGCGGCGGCCAGCCTGGCAAGCGCCGGAACCGCCACCGCCGCCGACACCGTCGACGCCTCCGCCACCTCGCTCGCCACCGGCGCCTCCACCGCTGCGGGGGGATCGATCCGCTCCAACAGGGTCATGTCCAACGGAACCCCGTACTTGGCCAACTTGAGCGGCAGCAGCGCCTGGATCGGTGCCGAACGCCGCCAGCCGCGCCCGTACCGGAACCGCAACTGCGCCCGGTAGACCAGCCGGTTCTGCTCCAGCCGCACCACTTCGTCGTAGGACCGCAGCTCCCACAGCTTCATCCGCCGCCAGAGCCGGAAGGTCGGCACCGGCGAGAGGAGCCACCGCATCAGCCGGACGGACTCCATATGACGGTCCGCGGTGATCGCCGCGATCCGCCCGACCGCGTGCCGCGAGGCCTCCACCACCACGACGAAGAGCAACGGGATGACCGCGTGCATGCCCATCCCCAGCGGATCACCCCAGGAGGCTGCGGCGTTGAACGCAATGGTGGCGACCGTCAGCAGCCAGGCCGCCTGACGGAGCAGCGGGAACGGTATTCGCAGCCAGGTCAGCACCAGGTCCAGCGCGAGCAGCACCACGATGCCGGCGTCGACACCGATCGGGAACGCGTAGGAGAAGTTGCCGAAGCCCTTGTGCAGCGCCAGCTCACGCACTGCCGAGTACGATCCCGCAAAGCCAATCCCGGAGATCAGGCAAGCGCCGACCGCGACCACGCCAAGCAACGCGCGGTGCGCACGGGTAAGGGATGGACGTGCCATTCGTTGATCAACCCCTGGGTCAGGACTCGGGTGATCGGATCCTACTCGGACACGCGTTCAGCCCCGCGCTCCCCCTGCCACCCCCGCACGCACCACCACAACCGGTCATGAACGCAGAGAAGCCCCCTTCCCGAAGGAAGAGGGCTTCTCTAGAAGAATTGTTCGGCGGCGTCCTACTCTCCCACAGGGTCCCCCCTGC
>NZ_JBGCCO010000053.1:0-39069 GCF_041262605.1 Kitasatospora sp. GAS1066B | reverse complement strand
CCGCCACGGTCACCACGGTTGTCCCGGTCACCGAACGAACGCGCCGGACGGTCCCCACCGAACGAACGACCACCACGGTCATCACGGTCACGACCACCGCCGCCGAAGCCGCCACGGTTGTCCCGGTCACCGAACGAACGCGCCGGACGGTCCCCACCGAACGAACGACCACCACGGTCATCACGGTCACGACCGCCACCACTGAAACCGCCACGGTCACCACGGTTGTCCCGGTCACCGTAGGACGGCCGCTCGTTGCGCGGCTCCCGGTACGCCGGGGTCCGCTCCTCGCGAGGCTCGCGCACCGGCTGCTCGGCCACGGCCACGGCCTCGGCCGACTCGGCGGCCTCGGCAGCCGGCTCCTCGTCCTCGATGCCGAGCTCGGCCCGCTCGCGGGCGGCCCGCGCGGTGAGGCGGTCGGCCTCCTCGCGCAGCTCGTTCGCCCGACGCTGCGCGCGCTCCAGCTGACGGGTCATCTCGGCGACCTCGCGCTCCGCCGCACCGGCGATGCCCGAGGCGCTCTCCGCCTGGACCTCGATCAGCGAGCGAGCGCCGGTGATCTTGGCGACCTCGGCGTCGAAGGCGTGGTCCAGGATGTGGCGGCTGGCGTCGACGCCCGCGTCCTCCATCAGGCGGAAGACACCGCGACGCTGGTGCGGCAGCACCAGGGTGACCACGGCGCCCGAGCGGCCGGCGCGCGCGGTGCGGCCGGAGCGGTGCAGGTAGTCCTTGTGGTCGCCGGCCGGGTCCACGTTCAGCACCAGGTCGATGCCGTCCACGTGGATGCCGCGGGCCGCGACGTCGGTGGCGACGACCACGTTGACGTAGCCGTCCTTGAAGTCGCCCAGCACCCGGGTACGGGCGCCCTGCGTCATGCCGCCGTGCAGCGCGTCGGCCTTCACCCCGGCCTCGAGCAGCTGCTCGGCGACCCGGTCGGCGCCCATCTGGGTGCGGACGAAGATGATCGTGCGGCCCTTGCGAGCGGCGATCGCGTTGGTGATCGGCGCCTTGTCCTTGGGCTTCACCACGAGGATGTGGTGGCTCATGGTGGTGACCGCGCCCTGGGCCGCGTCGACCTCGTGGGTGACCGGGTTGCTCAGGTAGCGCTTGACCAGCGTGTCGATCTCGTTCTCCAGCGTGGCGGAGAAGAGCAGGCGCTGGCCGCCGGTCGGCACCTGGTCGAGGATCTCGGTGACCTCGGGCAGGAAGCCCATGTCGGCCATCTGGTCGGCCTCGTCGAGCACGACGGTCTGGACGTCGGCGAGCTTGGCGGTGCCGCGGTTGATCAGGTCGCGCAGGCGGCCGGGGGTGGCGACCAGGACGTCGACACCGCGCTCCAGCGCGTAGATCTGGTTCGACATCGAGGTGCCGCCGCAGACGACCTTGAGCTTGAGGCCGAGCACCGAGCCGAACGGCTCCAGCGCGTCGGCGACCTGCATGGCCAGCTCGCGGGTCGGGACCAGGATCAGGCCGCGCGGGTGCTTGGGCTTGGTGCGCTCGCCGTCGGCGAGGCGGGTGAGCAGCGGCAGACCGAAGCTCAGGGTCTTGCCGGAGCCGGTGCGGCCACGGCCCAGCACGTCCTTGCCGGCCAGCGCGTCCGGGATGGTCGCGGCCTGGATCGGGAACGGGGTGGTGACGCCACGCTTGGCGAGGGCGCGCACCACGTCGTCGTGCAGGCCCAGGTCACCGAAGGTGACGGTGGGCTCGGCGTCGTCCTCGAGGGTGTCGTCCTCGAGGGCCTCGGCCTCGGCGTCAAGGGCGTCCAGCACCTCGGCGTCGGCCAGGGAGTCGTTGGTGGGGTCCGTGTCGGTCAGGTCGGCGGCGTCGAGGGCCTCGTCCTGGGTGTTCACGGGCATGACGAAGCGGTCGTCGTCAACGAGAGACAATGCAAAACCTTCCGGAAGTGGCACGCGCCAAAGTCCGGGGTAATGACTTACAACCGCCTCTATGCGGTCAGCCACGGATCGCCGGAACGCGCCAAGGGCGCCAGATGGGAACAGGGCGCCAGTCAAATGGATCAAACGAACGATCTACCACCATAGACGAGCCATCACTCCGAAGGCAAACGCGCTGGTCCACCCGTCAATGTGCGCCCGAACCGGCGCCCCCGGCAGCGGATCCGCTACCCGTTCCACCCCCGGTGCCCCCTGCACCACCGCCCGAGCCGCTGCCGCTCGCGGACGGCGCGGGCGTGGCGCTCTGGGACGGCGGCGGGCTCGACGGGTGGCCGGCACCGCCCGACGGGCCGCCGGAGGACCCGGGAGCGGCCGTGCCGCCGCCACCGGTGGCGCCGCCGGGGCCGGCCGCCCCACCCGAGCCACCGGGGCTCGCCGACGCCCCGCCGCCGGCGCCCGGGCCACCCGCACCCGGCGTCCCCGCACCACCGGCGGCCCCGACGCCATGCCCGCCGCCCGGCCCCCCGGGCGCGCCCGGCGCACCACCGACCGCTCCGGCGCCCGCCGCACCGCCGAGCGCCCCCTGTGCATTGGCCTCCTGCGGCGGCGGGGGCACCGCGACCACGCCGCCGGGCTGCCCGGGCGCCGGCGAGGTGCCCGCGCTCGGGTCGCTCACGGGTGCCACCTCGCCACCCGTCGCCCCGGCCGCCGCCGGGGAACCCGACGCGCCCCCACTCCGCCCGCTGCCCCGCTCCGACCGCGTCCCGGGCCGCGCCGGGGCGCTGGCCCCGCTGGACGGCCGCCCGCTCGGCCCGGCCGCCCCCGAGGCGTGCCCGACCGGCTGCTGATCGCCGCCGGACCCGACCTCCATGCAGCCCGCCGCACTCAGCCCGGCGAGCGCCAGCACAGCCGTCCGCACCGCCACCGAGCGGAACACCGCCGCCCGCTCCGATCCCCGGACCGCGCCCTGCGCCCGAGCGGCGACCGCCATCCGGCCACCGCGCACCCGCGCCGCCGCCGAGACCCGCTCCCGGCCCGGCCGCACCCGCCTGGCGACGGCCCGCACCGCCGCACTCCGGCCGCTCGAACGCCAGCTCGCACCCGTCGGAACCATTGCCGCCGCCTCTCCCGCACGCCCCACCCCGGCCGCACCGACCCGCGGCCCCTTGTGGTGCCCAACGCCCATCGCGCCCCGGGGACACGGCCCGTTCCACACCGGATCGCCCCAACCGGACGGACCATCACCTGGCACGCCCTCACCGCGCCCCCGACAATGGGCCCGTGGACATGAGCCGGGACGAATTCGAATTGCTGGTCAGCGACGCCCTCGACCAGATCCCCCCGCAGCTCGCGGCGATGATGGACAACGTGGCCGTCTTCGTCGAGGACGAGCCCGACCCCGCGACCCCCGAGCTGCTCGGCCTCTACGAGGGCACCCCCCTCACCGAGCGCGGCGAGTGGTACGCCGGCGTCCTCCCCGATCGGATCATCGTCTACCGCGGCCCCACCCTGCGCCTGTGCGAGACCCGGGAACTCGCCGTCGCCGAGGTCCGCACCACCGTGATCCACGAAGTGGCCCACCACTTCGGCTTCGACGACCACGAGTTGCACGAGCTCGGCTGGTCCTGACCGACCCGCCCACCCAACCGCCCAGGTCGCAGCCCCGCCCACGGCCGAGCCGACCCGAAACCGTTTTGGCGTTCCCGCCGACATCCCATATGCTTCTCACGTCCCCGACCGCTGGAGATCAGCCGGGCGGGCCGAAAGCCCTCATCGTCTAGTGGCCCAGGACGCTGCCCTTTCAAGGCGGTAGCACGGGTTCGAATCCCGTTGGGGGCACGCGGTATCGCAAGGCAGCAGTACACGTAGTAAAGTCCAGGGTCGCAAGGCTCTGTCGAGGTCCTGTGGAGCAGTTGGTTAGCTCGCCACCCTGTCAAGGTGGAGGTCGCGGGTTCAAGTCCCGTCAGGATCGCTCATCCCGCAAGGGATGGTGCAGTACGGCCAGGTAGCTCAGTTGGTACGAGCGTCCGCCTGAAAAGCGGAAGGTCGCCGGTTCGACCCCGGCCCTGGCCACCACGCACGATCGAACACGACGCCCCCGAAGCGAATCGCTCGGGGGCGTTTTCGTGTCGCCCGACGCCCGAGACCGATGGCGCGGCGACCGTCGGATCGCCGAACTCTCCTGCGGCAGCACTCTTGCCGGGCCTGCGGGGGCTCAGTACCGTCGAGTAACCAGCGCTGGACATGACGCCCCCTCATATTCTGTTCCCTCCTTGGGAGGCCCGGGTGAGCAGCACGCACGCCAGACGCATCACTTCCCTCGCAGCCGCCGCCGTCGCCCTCGCCGGCGTGCTGGCGCTGCCCGGTTCCGCGGCATCCGCCGACTCCGGTTTCCGCGACGTCCTCGTGGTCGGCAACAGCGCCGCGGGCACGGTCAGCTTCATCGACGCCCATACCTTCCAGAACCTCGGCTCGCTCAACGTCACCGCCGACGCCCAGCAGCGGATCGCCGCGATGGACCCGATCCAGTGGATCGGCTACCAGAGCGTCACCTCGGTCGAAGGCGGTAACCGGTACGTCGACGACGCGACCCTGTCCCCCGACGGCCGCACGCTCTACGTCTCGCGCGGCAACCTGGACGACGTCGCCGCCTACGACATCGCGAGTGGTGCTCAGCTTTGGCGAACCCGGCTGGACGGCTTCAAGGCGGACCACGCCGCGCTCTCCCCGGACGGCACCCGGTACGTGGTCTCGGCGACCACCGCGCAGGAGGCGGAGGTGCTCGACACCGCGAGCGGCAGCGTCGTCGGCACCTTCCCGACCGGGACCTACCCGCACCAGAACGACTACTCGCCCGACGGCAAGTACATCTACAACTCCAGCATCGGGATCACCTCGTTCCCCCAGGCGATGGAGTGGGCCAAGGGCTCGTTCCAGCTGACCAAGGTGGACGCCACCACCCTGAAGGTGGTCCAGACCTGGCAGTTACCGCACGGCATCCGCCCGAACGTGATCGAGGGCGACGGGCGCACCATGTACACCGACCTCTCGTACCTCAACGGCTTCGCCAAGTACGACCTGTCCACCGGCAACGTCGTCGACACGGTCCAGATGCCGTACAGCGCGGCCGGCGCCGCGCTCGCCCCGGACAGCTACCCGCAGAACTCCGCCCACCACGGCCTGGCCGTCTCCGGCGACGGCGCGAGCCTGTGCGACGTCGGGACGATCGACGACTACACGGCGATCGTCGCCACCTCCGACCTCGGCACCCGGGGGACGGTCGACTACCCCACCGGCAGCCTCCCGTACTGGGGCACCACCAGCGCGGACGGCATGCTCTGCTTCGTCTCGCTCAGCAAGGCCGACGAGGTCTCGGTGATCGACTACCGCACCGCCACGGAGGTCGCCCGGGTCCCCGTCGGGGCCTTCCCGCAGCGCGAGCGGACCGGGCGGATCGCCGCGGACCTGCTGGGCGACCTGTCACCGTCGGCGGGCTGAACCGCCGTTCGAACACTTCGGGAACGCCGAAGGGCCGGCACCGCGCAGTCGCGCGATGCCGGCCCTTGCTGCCGGGCGTGAGCCGGGCAGTGGAAGAACTAGAGGGGGCGAATGTTCTCCGCCTGCGGGCCCTTCTGGCCCTGCGTGACGTCGAACTCGACCTTCTGGCCCTCGAGCAGCTCGCGGAAGCCATTGGCGTTGATGTTCGAGTAGTGGGCGAACACGTCCGGGCCGCCACCCTCCTGCTCAATGAAGCCGAAGCCCTTTTCCGCGTTGAACCACTTCACAGTGCCGTTAGCCATGGAAATCTCCCTAAATGGGCAGCAAGAAACTCACACCACGCGAGCTTCGCGTCGCCGCGATGATGGCCCGCCCGGTGAACGCCCGGGAAACAAAATGCGCCTGCGGTCAGACCAGCAGGCGCACACAAAGTTCATGGGAACCAAAACTGCAACTAAGCCGACTGTAGCAGGGTCCGATCCGAAACGGGGGATTCCGGCCGAGCGACTTCTCACACCTCAGCGGTGGGCGGCCGGACACGCAGCGTCGCGTCCTGCCCGGGCTCAGCGCCGGGGGCCGGGCGCCGGCGGACAAGGCGCCATGATCACGAAATTTCGGCCGCCAGGATCACCCCGGCCCCTCGGAACTGGCGCATACTGGCAACGATGACGAATCCAACCTCCCCCCGGCGCCACCTGCCCACCAGTCCATTCCGAGTCGCGACTCCGCCGCCAGCCAAGCGATTCGCTGTCGGCGACCGCGTGTCGCACGACGAGTTCGGCCTCGGCCGGACGATCAGTGTCGAGGGCGACGGCGCGATCGCGGTGCTCGTCGACTTCGGTTCACGGCAGGAGCGGATCACGGCACCCTTCGCCAAGCTTTTCCTGCTGTGACGCGGCCGCTGCGCGGCTGATGTGACGCACCGACGCCGGTCGGCGTCGAAACTGTCGAATTCGGACATTTAACGCACCCGTTTCGAACGCGAAAGTCTCGAAAATCGACCGGCCGGAAAACGGCCGTCCTCCTCAGGGCGACGGCCGAACTCGGCGTGCCGCCGACCTCGGCCCCGTACCGCCGGCGCCCGGTCCTCCCACCGGTTCGACCCGGCCGCCCGCCCGATCCGCAGCACCGGCCACCTACAGGTCCGTCACCCCAGGAACAGGTTGTGCCCCACGTCGGAGGGCACCACGTCCTGCACCGGCGTGCTGCCCGGCCCCGGCAACTGCTGGCCCGGGATCGGCGGGTGGCCGACCCGGTGCAGCAGCACCGCGCCGTCCTCGGCCCAGATCTGCTGGTAGCCGTTGGCCAGCAGCAGCTGGATCCGGTCGGCCTGCTCCTTGTCGGTGGCGAACGGGAAGGCCCGGGCATTGGAGCGGATCAGCACGTAGTCCATCCCGCGCGGGGTCTGGTCCACCAGCACCACATGGGTCCGGGCGGTCAGCCGCGGCACCACCTGGTTGTCGGCCTCCACGGTGGCCCCGTCCGGGATCAGCTTGCTGGCCCGCAGCAGCGCGGCCTCGCTCGGCGCGGCCTTCCAGTAGGCCGGCACCGCCAGCGAGGCGAGTCCCAGCGGTACGGCGACCGCGACGGTGACCGCCACGGTGCCCAGGCCCAGCCGGCGGGCCAGCTTGCGGCGGCGCTCGACGGCGTACATCCGGCCGAGCACCTCTATCGAGGCGGTCAGCAGGATCGGCCACAGGAACGAGTCGTAGTGCCGGGCGATCGACCAGTGGTTGGGGTTGGTGGACAGGATCCGCTCGGTGAGCAGCGGCACCAGGCAGAGCACGGTGAGCGAGCGCAGCGGCAGCAGCAGCAGGGTGCCGAAGAGCCAGAGCACCAGCAGCGGCTTGAGCGGCGCGCTGAACGCGCCTTCCACCAGCAGCCACGGGTTGTGCAGCACGTGGTTGACCGCGTCGCCGGCGTTGGCGCCCAACTCCTGGTAGTTCCAGTAGTAGCCGGGCTGGCCGCCCAGCGCGGGCAGCAGCCACTGGATCGTGACCAGCGAGGCGAGCGGCCCGAACACCAGCAGGCCCGCGCCGATCCGCAGCCCGCGCCGGTCGGCGGCCTTGCGGCAGCGCAGGACCAGCACCAGGCCGTAGGCCCCGACCAGCAGGCCGAGGTCCTCCTTGGTGCAGCAGAGCAGCAGCGCGGCGACGGCCACCAGGCCGTACCGCCGGGACATCCCGCGCTCCAGCATCAGCAGGGTGAGCGGGACGGCGAAGCCGACCTCGTGGAAGCCGACCCGGGAGGCGACCAGCAGCGGCCAGCCCAGCCCGTAGGCGAGCCCGGCCAGGTCCATCGCCCGGCGCCGGTCGCGGTCCGGCGCGGCTTCGAAGGCGATCGCGGTGATCCGCCGGATCAGCGGCACGCCGGCGGCGAAGAGCAGGGCCTGGCCGAGCAGCAGCGCGCGCGGGTCGTTCCAGATCCAGTACAGGGGGGCGAGCAGCGCCAGGATCGGCGAGAAGTGGTCGCCCAGGATCGAGAAACCGGGCGGGAACTCGTGGTGCACGCTCTTGACCGTGGAGAGCGGCAGCCCGAAGTGGGCGTAGCCGCGCACCCCCTGGTCGAAGATCCCGAGGTCGAAGCCGCCGAGCTGGGCGGAGGTCCACTGCTGGATCCCGATCGCGAAGCAGACGCCGAAGCAGAGCAGGCTCAGCAGCACCGCCCGGCCGCGGCTCGAGGCCGCCCGGGCGGAGAACCTGGTGAGCAGCGGCGCCAGCGCCTGGGCCCGCGTCCGGGTCCGCGGCGCCGGGACGGTGGGCGTCTGGAGGTCGGTCTGGGACGTCATCAAGTTCAGCTCTGCCTTGTCAGGGAGGCGTCCCGCGCGCTCCGGTCGAGCGGCTCGACCTTGCTTCGGGTCAACCGTGCGATGGTCGGTCGGTGGATCCGCAGCAGTCGCAGGCCCATCACGGCCAGCACGACGATCCCGGTCAGCGGATAGATCGACGAGGGTACCTGCCAGTACCAGGGCACCCCGAGCCCGGCGGACTGTGGGACCAGCCACATCGCGTAGGAGAGGAAGGCCATGGCGGTGAACGCCAGCAACGGCCGCCAGTGCAACCGGCGCACCCCGCGCGGCCTGGCCAGCTCCTGAGCGGTCTCCGCGCCGAGCAGGATCAGCAGCGGCACGCACCAGATCCAGTGGTGGGTCCAGCTGATCGGCGACAGCAGCAGCGCGGTGAGCGCGGTGCAGACCACGCCCCAGGCCTCGGCCCGCCGGATCTCCCGGGTCGAGCGGGCCGCCAGCACCGCGATGGTCAGCCCCAGCACCAGTGCCAGCCCGCTGCCCAGGGTGGCCAGCATGCCCGGGTCGTGCTTGCTCAGCAGCCGGGCCACCGCCCCGCGCACCGACTGGTCGTCCACCAGCTCGGTGACGCCGACCCGGCTGGTGTCCCAGACGTACTTGCTCCAGAACCCCCAGGAGGCGCCGGGCAACGCGAAGACGCCGACCAGCACGGTGGCGAGGAAGGTGCCGCCGGCCACCAGCGCGGCCCGGATCCGGCCGGTGAGCAGCAGATAGACGGCGAACAGGCCGGGGGTGAGCTTGAGGCCGGCGGCCAGGCCGATCCCGATGCCCTTGCCGCGGTGCCGGTCGGGACGGGTCAGGTCGTAGAGCACCAGGCAGGCCACACCCAGGTTGACCTGGCCGTACTGCAGCGTGGTCCAGACCGGCTCCAGCCAGACCCCGAAGCCGGCCACCAGCAACGTCCCGGCCAGCCGGAAGCGCCGGCGCGGCCAGCCGACCAGCGTGAAGGAGAGCCAGCCGAGCAGGCCGAGCAGCCCGACGTTGAGGATCATCACCAGCCCGCGCAGCATGCTGACCGCGAACCAGGTGCTCGGCACGAAGAGCATCGCGGCGAACGGCGGATAGGTGGCCGCCAGGTCCCAGCCGGGCAGCCGCATCGTGTAGAGGTCGTGCCCGCTCACGACGGCCTGGCCCTCGGCGCGGTAGACCAGCATGTCCACCATCGAGACCGCCTGGAAGTGCCGCCAGATGGCGAAGAGGCCCAGCGAGACCACGGCCGCGGTGGCGGCCACCCCGGTGGTGCCGAACAGCCGCGAACGAGCGGGCGCCCCGGGTTCGCCGCGGTCACCCACGACAGGCCGCTGGGCTCGGGTGCTCGCAGCGCTGCCGCGTGGTCGTGGACATCCTTCTGCTGCTGCCTCTCGTGACGTGGAGCCTGGGTGTGAACGAACGACACGGCGCAGTCCAGGACGCTGACCTCGCCACGCTAGTCGCACCCCCACCCGGCACTCAGTGACCCCCATCACGCCAACTGTCACAGGGGTGTCACACCCGGTTGATGGTAACGCCACCCGAACTGCCGCCCACCGTGCCGTGACGGCCGGATGCTCCCGCCGCACTCGCCTCGGCGCGCTCGGTGCCGGGCGGGCGCTTCATCCGGGTTCCGACAGCATCGACCTGCCGGATGAGAAATTCGTTGGTGGCCGGCCGTCGAATCACCTGAGAAACGCGCCGCACGTCGAATCCGGCCCCCGGCGGCAGCACCGGGCCGGCCGCACGACCTGCGGATGGCCGGGCTCCCCCGGGTGTGACACTTGGAGACGCCAGTCACCACCCGCAGAAACACAGGTGCGGCGCACCGCCGCCGTTTGCGACCCTAGAGGGATGCCCGCGATGAGTTCCCCCGCTGTCCAGCCGGCCGACGCGCCGACCATCGGCGAGCTGGCCGCCCGGCTGCCCGAGCTGACGCTGCGCGACCAGCAGCGGATCGGCCGTCGGTTGGACGGGGCGCGCCGGGCCCGCGGCACCGAGGCCCGGCAGAAGATCGCCGCCGAGCTGGCCGGTGAGATCGCCAAGGCCGAGGGGCGCGTGGCGCAGCGCCGCGCGGCGGTGCCGGCGATCAACTACCCGGCGGAGCTGCCGGTCAGTCAGAAGAAGGACGAGATCCTGGCGGCCATCCGCGACCACCAGGTGGTGATCGTGGCGGGCGAGACCGGCTCCGGCAAGACCACCCAGATCCCCAAGATCTGCCTGGAGCTGGGCCGCGGCGTCCAGGGCCTGGTCGGCCACACCCAGCCGCGCCGGATCGCCGCCCGCACGGTGGCCGAGCGGGTCGCCGAGGAGATGAACAGCCCGCTGGGCGAGGCGGTCGGCTGGAAGGTCAGGTTCACCGACCAGGTCGGCCAGGACACCCTGGTCAAGCTGATGACCGACGGCATCCTGCTGGCCGAGATCCAGACCGACCGCGAGCTGCACCAGTACGACACCCTGATCATCGACGAGGCGCACGAGCGCAGCCTCAACATCGACTTCATCCTCGGCTACCTGAAGCAGCTGCTGCCGCGCCGCCCCGACCTCAAGGTCGTGATCACCTCCGCGACGATCGACCCCGAGCGCTTCGCCCACCACTTCGGCGACGCCCCGATCGTCGAGGTCTCCGGGCGCACCTACCCGGTGGAGGTCCGCTACCGGCCGCTGGTCGACGACCTGGCCGAGGACGCCGGTGACGAGGACGACAGCGCCGTCGACCGCGACCGCGACCAGATCCAGGCGATCTGCGAGGCCGCCCAGGAGCTGCAGGCCGAGGGCCCGGGCGACATCCTGGTCTTCCTCTCCGGCGAGCGTGAGATCCGGGACACCGCGGACGCGCTGAACAAGCTGAACCTGAAGTTCACCGAGGTGCTGCCGCTCTACGCCCGGCTCTCCTCCGCCGAGCAGCACAAGGTCTTCCAGCGCTCCACCTCCCGCCGGATCGTGCTCGCCACCAACGTGGCCGAGACCTCGCTGACCGTGCCCGGCATCAAGTACGTGATCGACCCCGGCACCGCCCGGATCTCGCGCTACAGCCATCGCACCAAGGTCCAGCGGCTGCCGATCGAGGCGATCAGCCAGGCCAGCGCCAACCAGCGCAAGGGCCGCTGCGGCCGGACCAGCGACGGCATCTGCATCCGGCTCTACTCGGAGGAGGACTTCCTCGCCCGCCCCGAGTTCACCGACGCCGAGATCCTGCGCACCAACCTGGCCTCCGTCATCCTGCAGATGACCGCGGCCGGCCTCGGCGACATCGCCGCCTTCCCGTTCCTCGACCCGCCGGACTCGCGCAACATCAAGGACGGCGTCAGCCTGCTCCACGAGCTCGGCGCGCTGGACCCCGAGCAGAAGGATCCGCGCAAGCGGCTCACCACGCTGGGCCGCAAGCTCGCCCAGCTGCCGGTCGACCCGCGACTGGCCCGGATGGTGCTGGAGGCGGACAAGAACGGCTGCGTGCGCGACGTCATGGTGATCGCCGCCGCGCTCTCCATCCAGGACCCGCGCGAGCGCCCGACCGAGAAGCGCCAGGCGGCCGACGACCGGCACCGCCGGTTCACCTCGGAGACCTCCGACTTCCTCTCGTACCTGGCGATGTGGCGCTACGTCAGGGAGCAGCAGAAGGAGCTCTCCTCCTCCGCCTTCCGCCGGATGTGCAAGGCCGAGTTCCTGAACTACCTGCGGATACGGGAGTGGCAGGACATCTACACCCAACTTCGCACAGTGGCCAAGCAGTTGGGCGTGAGCATCGAGGAACCCCATCCGGATGCCGAGCCGGACGCCGACCGGATCCACCAGTCGCTGCTCGCCGGACTCCTCTCCCACCTCGGTCTCTTCGACGTGGAGAAGCGCGAGTACGGCGGCGCCCGGGGCGCCCGGTTCGCGGTCTTCCCGGGTTCCGGTCTCTTCAAGAAGCCGCCGCGCTGGGTGATGTCCGCCGAGTTGGTGGAGACCTCCCGGCTCTGGGCCCGGATCAACGCCAAGATCGAGCCCGAGTGGGTCGAGCCGCTGGCCGGCCACCTGATCAAGCGGACCTACAGCGAGCCGCACTGGGAGAAGAAGGCCGGCGCGGTGATGGCCTTCGAGCGGGTCACCCTCTACGGGATGCCGATCGTCGCCCAGCGCAAGATCAACTACGGCCGGATCGACCCCGAGCTCTGCCGCGAGCTGTTCATCCGCAACGCCCTGGTCGAGGGCGACTGGGAGACCCACCACCACTTCTTCGCCGCCAACCGCAAGATGCTCGGCGAGGTCGAGGAGCTGGAGAACCGGGCCCGCCGGCGCGACATCATGGTCGACGACCAGACCCTCTTCGACTTCTACGACGCACGGCTGCCCGAGGAGATCGTCTCCACCCGGCACTTCGACTCGTGGTGGAAGAAGACCCGGCACGACCAGCCCGACCTGCTCAACTTCGAGAAGTCGATGCTGATCAACGATGCCGCCGACGGCATCACCGAGGCCGACTACCCGGACTACTGGCACCAGGGCAAGCTCCGCTTCAGCCTGACCTACCAGTTCGAACCGGGCAGCGACGCGGACGGCGTCACGGTGCACATCCCGCTGCCGGTGCTCAACCAGGTCTCCTCCGAGGGCTTCGACTGGCAGATCCCGGGCCTGCGCGGCGAGTTGGTCACCGCCTGGATCCGCTCGCTGCCCAAGGCGATCCGGCGCAACTTCGTGCCCGCCCCGGACTTCGCCAAGGCCGCGCTGCGCGAGATGACCGACCGTCAGGAGCCTTTGCTGCCCACCCTGGAGCGCGTCCTGCACCGGATGGGCGGCCAGCCGATCCCACCCGAGGCCTGGGACGACGAGCGGGTCCCGGACCACCTCAAGGTGACCTTCCGGGTGGTGGACGGCAAGCGCAGGCTCGCCGAGTCCAAGGACCTGGAGGAGCTGCGCCGCAAGCTCACCCCCAAGCTCAAGGAGACCCTCTCCTCGGCCGCCTCCGGGCAGGGCATCGAGCGCACCGGCCTGACCGCCTGGCCCGAGGGACTGCCGCTGCTCCAGCGCACCTTCGAGCAGCGCTCCCGGGGCCACTCGCTGCGCGCCTACCCCGCCTTCACCGACGAGCGCGACAGCGTGGCGATCAAGCTCTTCGACACCCCACAGGCACAGGCGCAGGCGATGTGGGCGGGCACCCGCCGGCTGCTGCTGCTCACCATCAACTCCCCGGCCAAGGGGATCCAGGCCCGGCTCGGCAACCAGGCCAAGCTGGCCCTGTCCTACAACCCGCACGGCTCGATCCCGGCGCTCTTCGAGGACATCACCGTCTGCGCCGCGGACCGGCTGATGACACTGGCCGGCGGCCCGGCCTGGGACGAGGAGTCGTTCGGCAAGCTGTACGACAAGGTCCGCGCCGACCTGTACGAGCTGTCGGCGGACACCACGCTCAAGACGGCCTCGGCCCTGCTCGCCTTCCACCGGGCGCAGACCCGGCTGAAGGCGGTCAGCAGCCCGGTGCTGCTCTCCGCCGTGAACGACGTGAAGCTGCACCTGGCCTCGCTGGTGCACGCCGGCTTCGTGACCGACAGCGGCTGGCAGCGACTCGGGGACGTCAAGCGCTACCTGGCCGCGGTGGACCGGCGCCTGGAGGCGCTGCCCAACCACCCGCAGCGCGACCTGCAGCACCTGCTCAAGGTGCAGGAGGTGCAGCGGGCCTACGGCGACCTGCTGGCGGCCGTGCCGGCCGGGCAGCAGCCCAGCGCCGAGGTCCGGCAGATCCGCTGGATGATCGAGGAGCTGCGGGTCAGCTTCTTCGCCCAGTCGCTCGGCACCCCCTCACCGGTGTCGGAGAAGCGGATCCTGAAGGCGATGGACGCGGCCGCCGCCACCCTCTGAGGGAGCCCCAGGTCGGGCCGGCCGCCCCCGCCCGCGGCCGGTTCGACCTGGGGGCCCGGGATGCAGTACGATCTGTCTTGTCGCTGCCACGAGCAGCGGAAATCACTGAGGCAAACAGTGAACAGCCTGGCCCTGTGGAGCAGTTGGTTAGCTCGCCACCCTGTCAAGGTGGAGGTCGCGGGTTCAAGTCCCGTCAGGGTCGCCATCAGCGAGAGGCCCGGAACCGTCAGGTTCCGGGCCTCTCGTCGTCCCAGCACCCGGTTCGGCCGACGGACCGTCAGGAGCGCACTACCGGCGCCGGGCCCCGAGCTCAAGAGGGCACCCCCTGTGACGGTCGTCACTTACGTTTTCTTGAACCCGGCCAGGCGGAACCCCCCCTATGGATCCACTGATTTAATATATAAAATTGTACTGACTTGCGAGACTTTCCAAAGTCTCACCATTCCGATTTAATCCCGCCCCACGCGCCACAGTGGTTATGCATGAGCCCGCCATTTACTGGTCAAATGACAGTCATGAAATGGTTGACGATCATGTCACTATGCCCACGAAGCTCGGTGCGCTGAGCGGGGATACCGGCCAGTAGAGCCCGTACCTCCGCCTCCCGGTATCGGCGGTGGCCGCCGAGCGTGCGGATGGACGTGAGCTTGCCGGCCTTGGCCCAGCGTGTGACCGTCTTGGGGTCCACGCGGAACATGGTGGCGACCTCTGCCGGTGTCAGCAGGGGCTCAGCGTCAGGGGTACGAGCGGTCATGAGCGGCCTCCTCGGAGAACCGAACCAGGGCGGTTCTATCCTTCAAATTCTGCACCTTGGCCCGCGATGCCCGAAATGGCAGAGACGGACCGAGTCGGTTATAGGACGAACGGCTTGTCCTGGTGTCTACAACTACACCATCCGTCCAGCCCTATCGACCAAACCGCCAAAATTGGCCCCTCACGGGTTCAAGAGCGACGGATGGCGATGGACCACCCCATAGCGGACAGTCATCATATCGTGACAACCGGTAACGGAGAGGCCAGACCTATCGATTCCCCCCAAAGGGCACACCGACCCCAGATCCACCCAAAAGTGGGCAAGAGTGAGGAGAGTTGGGCTGGTTGTCCCATTTTTACCTTTAGCTGCGACTTGGCGTCAACGGTGAGTAGTGTCACGTTCGTGGGGTATTGACCCGAACCAGGACCTAGGTCCCGGCCGGCCGAACACGGAACTCACACCCGTCTCGCCCCGCCCCCTCACTGAGCCCGCGTCACACCCCCGCCATTCCCCCGAGCTGAGCCACGGTCAGTTCCCTTGCCGGCCCACCCGTCAGTTGGCCTGCCGCAGCGCCAGCACCTCGCGCCAGCGCCGCGCCACCGCCTCGTACGCCCGCGCCGCCCCCTGGGCGTCCCCGGCCCGCAGCGCCGCCAGCCCGTCGGCCACCTCGGCGGCCGAGTGGTCGGCCGCCAGCCGCTCGCCGTCGATCGCGTGCACCAGCCCGCCGTAGTCCAGCTCCACCAGCGAGCGCGGATGGAACTCCTCCAGCCAGCGCCCCACCTCCTCCGCCCCGAGCGCCAGCGGTGTGCCCTTCAGCTGCTCGCGCAGCACCCGGTAGGCCCGGGCCACCCGGCGCCGGGCCTGCGCCATCGAGGTCAGATAGAAGAGCGCGGCGGGCTGCCCCGGCTGTGCCGCGGCCCCGGGCTCGGCCGGCAGGTAGTGCCGCTCCTCGTCCCCGAACGGCAGGAACCAGCGCAACGGCACCTCCCAACGGCTGGTCAGGATCCACGGCCGGGCGTCCGGATGGTCCGCCCGCCAGCGGGACTGCGCCGCCTGCGCCTGCTCCCGGACCGCCTGCGGCAGCACGGTGTCCAGCAGCGCCACCGGCAGCGAGTCACGCAGCTCGTCCAGCGCCTGCCAGCTGCGCAGCCGGGTCGCCCACGGGCAGACATAGGTGACCGCGTCGAGGAGCCGCACGAAGGCCTGCTCGCTCTCCCTCCCCCAGCCTTCGGCCGGGGGCGCCCCCATCGGCAGCGCCCACGGGGGTCGGGGAAGCAGTTCGGCGAGCGCCCCCCGCTGCGCCTCCAGCGCCGCCCGCGCCACCGGTTCACCGGCCGACGCCGCGTCAGGTCCGCGATCGGCCAGGTACGCCTGCCAGCGGGCCCGTTCCGGATCGGGATACGCCGCCAGCGGCTCGTACACCCGCAGGTGGGCGGCGTAGGGCGGCAGCACGGAGGTCTGCACAGCGGTCACGTCCTGCATCGTCGCACGGGCCACCGACCGGCCGGGCGGGATCGGTCCGATCCGAACGGTCCCGGCGGCGGCGTCCAGGATCCGAACAAGGGGCAGCCCCGCGCCCGGGCCCCGGACTACGCTTCGCGGTAGATGCCCGCACCACAGCAGCGGGCCAGCAGATACTGGAGTCACCACAGTGACCGACGTACGCACCGTATCCGCGACGCACCCCGCACCAGGTGTGCTGAGCCGGATCTTCCGTACTGAGCAGGACGGCGTCCCGGGCGACGGGCACGAGCAGGTCGTGCTCTGCCATGACCGGACCTCCGGCCTCAAGGCGATCATCGCCATCCACTCGACCGCGCTGGGCCCCGCCCTCGGCGGCACCCGCTTCCACCGGTACGCCACCGAGGAGGAGGCGCTGGAGGACGCGCTGCGGCTCTCCCGCGGGATGAGCTACAAGAACGCGCTGGCCGGCCTCGACCTCGGCGGCGGCAAGGCCGTGATCATCGGCGACCCGACGGCCAAGGGCGAGGGCGGCGACAAGTCCGAGGCGCTGCTGCGCGCCTACGGCCGCTTCGTGCAGTCCCTGGCGGGTCGTTACATCACGGCCTGTGACGTGGGCACCTACGTCCAGGACATGGACGTCATCGCGCGCGAGTGCGACTACGTCACCGGCCGCTCCCCCGAGCACGGCGGCGCCGGCGACTCCTCGATCCTCACCGCCTTCGGCGTCTTCCAGGGCATGCGGGCCTCGGCCCAGGCCCGCTGGGGCCAGCCGACGCTGCGCGGCAAGCGGGTCGGCGTCGCGGGCGTCGGCAAGGTCGGCCACTACCTGGTCGGCCACCTGGTGGCGGACGGCGCGAGCGTGGTCATCACCGACGTCTCCGAGGCCGCCGTCAACCGGGTGCGGGCCGCCCACCCGGACGTCGAGGTGGTCGCCGACACCGCGGCGCTGCTGGGCGCCCAGCTGGACGTGTACGCCCCGTGTGCGCTGGGCGGCGCGCTGGACGACGCGACGGTCGCGCAGCTGACCGCGGCGGGCACCTCGGTGGTCTGCGGCGCGGCCAACAACCAGCTGGCCCACCCGGGTGTGGAGAAGGACCTGGCGGACCGCGGCATCCTCTACGCCCCCGACTACCTGGTGAACTCCGGCGGCGTGATCCAGGTGGCCGACGAGATCGACGGCTTCAACTTCGAGCGCGCCAAGAACAAGGCCACCAAGATCTTCGACACCACGCTGGAGATCTTCACCCGGGCCACCGCCGACGGCGTGCCGCCGGCCGTCGCCGCCGACCGGCTGGCGGAGCGGCGGATGCGCGAGATCAGTGCTCTGCGCACGATCCTGCTGCCCGGCGCGCGCAAGGCCTGACCGGAGCAGCCGACCGGTCCGCATCACTTCGCATCACAATGTGGAACCGGATTCACCGGATATCCCCCGATCGGGCGCCCCGAACGCCACGGTCGGGGGATAATCGGTCGGAGAACGACGGTCCCGGACACCCACCGGGCCACTGCGAATGCCCGGAAACACCCGCCCGACCAGGAGAGACCTGGTCCCGGGGGGCGACAGTGCGCGCCACGTCACACCGGCGACGTACCGTCCGAGGGCGGAAACAGGTACCGTTGATGCTCCAAGGGACGGCTCTCCCGCTTCGGGCAAGCCGCTCCTGATCATGAACACGTGTCAGACTCGGGGCCGTGAGCCCCATCGTTGAGGGGGTCGACCCATGGGGCGCGGCCGGGCCAAGGCCAAGCAGACGAAGGTCGCCCGCGAGCTGAAGTACAACAGCGGCGGCTTCGACGCTAACCGTCTGTCCAGCGAGCTGGGCGTTTCACCCGTTCCTTCGATCAACCCTGAGCCGGTTGAGGAAGAGGACGAGGAGGACGACCCCTACGCCGCTTACGCGGAGTACTACAACGACGACGATGACGAGGACGAGCAGGAGGCGGAGGTCGGCCACCACCAGGCCCGCCGCCGAGCTTGACCTCAGGTCCTGACCGGCCCGAGCGCCAGCGCGCCGGGCCGGTTTTCGGCGTGTCCGGGCACCGTCGGCGCCAGACCCTGCCGGGCTGACCCTCAGGTCCCGGAAACGCCGGAGGGCCCCCGTAGGGGCCCACCGTCCGTCCAGTGGCTACGCGTACTCGCCGTACAGCGCCGCGCCCGCCGCGTGCTCCGCGTCGCGGGCCACGATGTCGCCCAGCAGCCAGGCCTCGACGTCGCGGTCCGCCAGGATCGACAGCACCACGTCGACCGACTCCGGCGGGACCACGGCGACCATGCCGATGCCCATGTTGAGGGTCTTCTCGATCTCCAGGGTCCGCATCCGGCCGACCTCGGCGACGGTCTGGAAGACCGGCAGCGGGGTCCAGGTGCCGCGGTCCAGGCGGGCGTGCAGGCCGTCCGGGATCACCCGGGCCAGGTTGGCCGCCAGGCCGCCGCCGGTGACGTGCGAGAAGGCGTGGATCTCGGTGGCGCGGGTGAGCGCCAGGCAGTCCAGCGAGTAGATCCGGGTCGGCTCCAGCAGCTCCTCGCCCAGCGTGCGGCCGAACTCGGCCACCTCGCGGTCGAGCTTCCAGCCGGCCTCGTTCAGCAGCACGTGGCGGACCAGCGAGTAGCCGTTGGAGTGCAGCCCGGAGGCGGCCATCGCGATCACCACGTCGCCGGCCCGCACCCGGTCCGCACCGAGCAGCGCGTCGGCCTCGACCACGCCGGTGCCCGCGCCCGCGACGTCGTACTCGTCGGGGCCCAGCAGGCCCGGGTGCTCGGCGGTCTCGCCGCCGACCAGCGCGCAGCCGGCCAGCACGCAGCCCTCGGCGATGCCCTTGACGATCTGGGCGACCCGCTCCGGGTGGACCTTGCCGACGCAGATGTAGTCGGTCATGAAGAGCGGCTCGGCGCCGCAGACCACCAGGTCGTCGACGACCATGCCGACCAGGTCGTGGCCGATGGTGTCGTGCTTGTCCATGGCGGCGGCCAGCGCGACCTTGGTGCCGACGCCGTCGGTGGCCGAGGCCAGCAGCGGGCGCTCGTAGCGCTTCAGGGCGGAGATGTCGAAGAGGCCGGCGAAGCCGCCGAGGCCGCCGACCACCTCGGGCCGGTTGGTCTTCTTCACCCACTGCTTCATGAGCTCCACCGCGCGGTCGCCCGCCTCGATGTCGACTCCGGCGGCGGCGTAGGTGGCGCCACTCTCGTTGCTGGTCACTGCTGCGGCCCTCTCGGGTCAAGTGGGGGTTGCTGACAGCGGCGGGGCCCCGGTCGGGGCCCCGCCGTCAGGGTCTTACGGGCGGCGCAGCGCGTCGGCCGCGCCGTGGCCGCCGAGCAGGGACTGCACCCCGTCGAGATCGGAGCTGGTCGGCTTGCCCCGGGTGGCGGGCGGCTGCTGACTGCCGGCGATCTCCGCTTCGAGCAGCAGCTTGCCGAGCAGCGCCGGGTCCGGCAGCTCCATCGGGTACTCGCCGTCGAAGCAGGCCCGGCAGAGCCGGTCCTTGGGCTGCTTGGTGGCCTCGATCATGCCGTCGATCGAGATGTAGGCGAGCGAGTCGGCGCCGAGCGTCCTGCCGATCTCCTCCACCGTCATGCCGTTGGCGATCAGCTCCGCGCGGGTGGCGAAGTCGATGCCGAAGAAGCAGGGCCACTTCACCGGCGGCGAGGAGATCCGGATGTGCACCTCGGCGGCGCCGGCCTCGCGCAGCATCCGCACCAGCGCGCGCTGGGTGTTGCCGCGCACGATCGAGTCGTCCACGACCACCAGGCGCTTGCCGGCGATGACCTCGCGCAGCGGGTTGAGCTTGAGCCGGATGCCGAGCTGACGGATCGTCTGGCTGGGCTGGATGAAGGTGCGCCCGACATAGGCGTTCTTCACCAGGCCGGAGCCGTACGGGATCCCGCTGGCCTCGGCGTAGCCGATCGCGGCGGGGGTGCCGGATTCGGGGGTGGCTATCACCATGTCGGCCTCGACCGGGGCCTCGGCGGCCAGCCGGCGGCCCATCTCGACCCGCGAGAGGTGCACGTTGCGCCCGGCGATGCTGGTGTCGGGGCGCGCCAGGTAGACGTACTCGAAGACGCAGCCCTTGGGCTTGGCCTCGGCGAAGCGCGAGGAGCGCATGCCGTTCTCGTCGATGGCGATCAGCTCGCCGGGCTCCACCTCGCGGATGAAGCTGGCGCCGCAGATGTCCAGGGCCGAGGTCTCGGAGGCCACCACCCAGCCGCGCTCCAGGCGGCCGAGCACCAGCGGGCGGATGCCCTGCGGGTCACGGGCCGCGTAGAGGGTGTGCTCGTCCATGAAGACCAGCGAGAAGGCGCCCTTGACCTCGGGCAGGATCTGCCGCGAGGTCTCCTCGATGGAGAGGTCCGGGTACCCGGCGAGCAGGGCGGTCAGCAGGTCGGTGTCGTTGGTCGCGGCGGTCCGGCCGGAGCGCGAGACGTGCTCGGTTCCGGGCAGATCGGCGACCATCGCCGCGAGTTCGGCGGTGTTGACCAGGTTTCCGTTGTGGCCCAAGGCCAGCGAACCGTGAGCGGTCGCCCGGAAGGTCGGCTGGGCGTTCTCCCAGACCGAGGACCCGGTGGTCGAGTAGCGGGCATGTCCGACGGCGATATGCCCGTGCAGGGATCCCAGCGAGGCCTCGTCGAAGACCTGGGAGACGAGTCCCATGTCCTTGAAGACGAGAATCTGGGAGCCATTGCTCACCGCGATACCGGCGGATTCCTGTCCGCGGTGCTGCAGGGCGTAAAGGCCGAAGTACGTGAGCTTGGCGACCTCCTCGCCGGGAGCCCAGACACCGAAGACGCCGCAAGCGTCCTGGGGGCCTTTCTCGCCGGGAAGAAGATCGTGGTTGAGTCTTCCGTCACCACGTGGCACGTCTTCGAGTCTAGGGCAGTTGGCACAGGCTTCGGCAGTCAGGCATGGGTCCGGCCTGGCGATTTGCCCGGCGACGCGCGTAGAACAGGCCCCTTACCATGCCGCCCGGGCAGGCAGGACAGGGAAACCGGAGGTGTCCGCGTGACCCTGATCACCCAGGGGTCGGTCAGAGCCAGTTCGAGTCGGTGCGGGCCGGTCCGGGTCGGTGCGGGTCATCTCATGGGCAGCAGCAGGCCCCAGGCGGCCGGGCGGGCGGTCCAGGTCCGGGTGGGCACCGGGCCCGCCGGGCAGCCGTCGGCCTCGTAGCCGAAGGTGCGGCCGGCCACCGTGACGCTGGAGGCGCGCACCCGCAGCAGCGCTCCGCCCGGCCCCGAGGGCCGCACCACCACCTCGACCGCGGCGGAGTCGGCCGGCAGTCGCAGCGCGACCAGCCGCAGGCCCCGCCCCGGGCCGGCCAGCGCTCGCCCGTCCGCCTCGACCCGCAACCGGGCCTCCTGGGACTCCACCTGCTCGGCCGCAATCAATTTCGCCCAGAGCGAACGCCAGCCGCCCGAATGGCCGTGCCGCCGGCCGGGGATCCGCACCTCCCCCAGCACCACCCCGTCGCCGTCGTCCAGCAGCAGCCCCAGCTGCCTGGGCACCCCGCCCAGCACCGCGCGGGCCGCCGCCACCGGCTCGACCGGCACCCCGAGCGAGCGGGCCAGCGCCACCGTCCGCCCCGGCCCGACCGGCACCAGGCCCAGCGGGCCGGCGCCCAACTCGCGCTGGTGGTGCAGCGCCTGCACCACCCGCTGCAGCGCCAGGTCGGAGCCGACCACCACCGGACGGCGCCTGCCCCGGTGCGCGAGCACCCGGTCCAGCTCGGCCGCACTCTCGGGCACCACCACCTTCACGTCCGCGCCCCCCGAGAGCACATCCCGGGCGATTCGCACCGCCTCCCCGTCGGCTTCCTTGGCCGCCGGATCGAGCAGCACGAGAAGCGGGATGCCGCCAGGCGGCCCGGCTGCGTCGGAGGGTCGGGGTGCGGGCGTGGACAGGGACGACACGACCGGTCCTTCCTCAGGTAATCTCTCGGTGCAAGAGCCCCTTGCGCTATTGCGCCAGGGGCTTCGTCTATCTCGGGGCATACTGCGGCCTACGCAGGATGCCCCAACCGGAAGGGGTGTACGCCTGTGCCGGCACTCGTGCTCGTTGGTGCCCAGTGGGGAGACGAGGGCAAGGGGAAGGCCACGGACCTCCTCGGCGGCTCCGTCGACTACGTCGTTCGCTACCAGGGCGGCAACAACGCCGGTCACACGGTGGTCATCGGCGACCAGAAGTACGCGCTGCACCTGCTGCCTTCCGGCATCCTGAGCCCCAACGTCGTGCCGGTGATCGGCAACGGCGTGGTGATCGACCCGGGTGTGCTGCTGGCCGAGCTGGCCGGGCTGAACGAGCGCGGCATCGACACCTCCAAGCTGCTGATCTCGGGCAACGCCCACCTGATCACGCCCTACCACCGCACCCTGGACAAGGTGGTCGAGCGCTTCCTCGGCAAGCGCAAGATCGGCACCACCGGTCGCGGCATCGGCCCGGCCTACGCCGACAAGATCAACCGGATCGGCATCCGGGTCCAGGACCTGTTCGACGAGTCGATCCTGCAGCAGAAGGTCGAGGCCGCGCTGCACGACAAGAACCAGATCCTGGTCAAGCTCTACAACCGTCGCGCGATGCCGGCCGACCTGGTGGTCCAGGAGTACCTGGCCTACGCGGAGAAGATCCGCCCGTTCCTGGCCGACACCACGCTGGTGCTCGACCAGGCGCTGAAGGCGAACAAGGTGGTGCTGCTGGAGGGCGGCCAGGGCACCCTGCTGGACGTGGACCACGGCACGTACCCGTTCGTCACCTCCTCCAACCCGACCTCGGGCGGCGCCTGCACCGGCGCCGGTATCGGCCCCACCAAGATCGACCGGGTGATCGGCATCCTCAAGGCCTACACCACCCGGGTCGGCTCGGGCCCGTTCCCGACCGAGCTGCTGGACGCGGACGGCGAGGCGCTGCGCCGGATCGGCGGCGAGCGCGGTGTCACCACCGGCCGTGACCGCCGCTGCGGCTGGTTCGACGCGGTGATCGCGCGCTACGCGACCCGGGTCAACGGCCTGACCGACTTCTTCCTCACCAAGCTGGACGTGCTGACCGGCTGGGAGCAGATCCCGGTCTGCGTGGCGTACGAGATCGACGGCAAGCGCGTCGAGGAACTGCCGTACAACCAGTCGGACTTCCACCACGCCAAGCCGATCTACGAGAACCTGCCCGGCTGGAGCGAGGACATCAGCAAGGCCCAGACCTTCGCCGACCTGCCGAAGAACGCGCAGGCCTACGTGAAGGCGCTGGAGGAGATGTCGGGCGCGCCGATCTCGGCGATCGGCGTCGGCCCGGGCCGCACCGAGACGATCCAGATCAACTCGTTCATCTGACGCTTCGCGCGCACAAGGGCCCCGCACCTCGGTGCGGGGCCCTTTTCGTCGCGTCCGTTTTCACTTTTGTACTAGATCAATAGAACATTGCATCTAGTACTTACCCCGGCTACCGTGGCGGCCATGAGCGCGAAGACCCTGTCGCGCGTCAACTGATCAGAGGAGTAGCCCCCATGTGGAAGTGCGAGGTCGTCGACGGCACGGAACTGGACGTCGAGGAGGTGGCCGCGCTCTACCGGGCCTCCACCCTCGCCGAACGTCGACCGGTCGAGGACGGCGCCCGTTTCGCCGGCATGGTCCGCGGGGCGAACCTGGTGATCACCGCGCGGGCAGCCGGTCAGCTCATCGGCATCGCTCGCTCCCTGACCGACGGCGTCTACGCGACGTACCTGTCCGACCTCGCCGTCGACCAGGCATTTCAGCGTCAGGGCGTAGGCCGCGCCCTCATCCAGGCGACCCGCGACGCCGCGCCACAGGCTTCCCTCGTGCTGCTGGCCGCGCCGGCGGCGGTCGGGTACTACCCGCGCATCGGGTTCACGCAGCACAACTCGGCATGGGTCATGGAACGCGCGGCCGGCTGACGAGCGGCCGACCGCCGGCCGAGGCCCGTCGGTCGAGGCCCGTCGGTCGAGGCCCGTCAGTCGAGGGTTCAGTCGAGGGTGAGGACCACCTTGCCCTGGGTGCGGCCCGAGCCCACCAGCTCGAAGGCCTGCGCCACCTCGGCCAGCGGCAGCCGCGCGGCGACCTCCACGCGCAGTTCCTTGCGCTCGATCAGCTCGACCAGGCCGCGCAGCCCGAGCTGGTCCGGCTCGACCAACACGTCGGTGATCCGCAGGCCCCTCGCCCGCGCCTGCTCGGCCGCCTGCGGGTCCACCCCGCCCGGCACCGCCACCAGCAGCCCGCCCTCGCGCAGGGTGCGCAGCGAGCGCAGCTGGTGCTCGGGGTCGCCGATGTTGTCGACCACCAGGTCGAGCTCCGCGACCGCCTCCTCGAACGGACCCGCCGTGTAGTCCAGCACCTGGTCCACACCGAGCGAGCGCAGGAAGTCGTGCTTGGCCGCCCGCGCCGTCCCGATCACGTACGCGCCCCGGGCCTTGGCGATCTGCACCGCGAGGTGGCCCACCCCGCCGGCGGCCGCGTGCACCAGCACCCGCTGGCCGGGCGACACCTGCGCGGTGTCCACGATGATCTGCCAGGCCGTCAGCCCGGCCAGCGGCAGCGCGGCCGCCTCGGCGTGGCTCAGCGCGACGGGCTTGCGCACCCAGTGGCGCGAGGGTGCGGTGACGTACTCGGCGAAGGCGCCGGCCAGCCGCGGGAAGTTGGGCATCCCGAGGACCTCGTCACCGACCGTGAGCGTGGTGACCCCGAAGCCGACCGCCACCACGGTGCCGCTGACGTCCCAGCCCAGCGTGTAGGGCGGCTCGCCGTAGTACCAGGCCAGGCCCTCGCCCCGGCTGGTCTTCACGTCGACCGGGTTGACCCCGGCTGCGTGCACCTTCACCAGCACCTCGGTCGGGCCGGGCTCGGGGCGGTCGGTGCGGGCGATCCGCAGGACCTCGGGAGTGCCGAAGAGATCCTGGGTCACGGTGTTCATCTGCGTCGTCATGGCCCCAGCCTGCTTCGGCCGGCCCGCCGACCGGTAGACGGCACCTGCGGGTGCCTGCTCGGAATACCGGCCGCCACCCCGCGGGTTGCCGCGTTCATGAACGACGACGACCAGGACCCCTGCCCCTGCCGCCCGCTGCTGGACCGCCTGGGCGACCGCTGGTCGGCCCTCCTGCTGGTGACCCTGCAGCAGGGTCCCGCCCAGTACGGCGACCTGCACCGCCGGATCGGCGACATCAGCCGCAAGATCCTCACCGAGAAGCTGCGCAGCCTGGAGCGCGACGGCCTGGTCACCCGCACCGTCCTGGGCGGTCCCGTGCTGCGGGTCCGCTACGAGCTCAGCCCGCTCGGCCTGAGCCTGGCCGAACCGCTGGACGCCATCCGCGGCTGGATCGACCGGTACCAGCCCTCCGTCGAGGCGAACCAGCGCGCCTACGACGCGGCCAACCCCGCCCCGGGCGTCACCGAACTGCGGCGGCGCCGCGCGGTGCCGCAGCTGCAGCTCGCCCGGGGCTGACCGAGCGCGAGGTCGTGGCGGCAGTGGCGGCAGCATCCGCTGACGACAGCACGGGGCAGTCCGGTGAGCCGGTCCGGGGGAATCATGACGAGCAGGGCCCAGCGGCGCCGACGCCCACAGCCAGGACGCCGCACGGTCGAGCCGGACCGGCGAGTGGTGTCGCTGCTCGCCAAGGCGGGGCCGGACGGCGTTCCCGCCCGGGTCGGTCGACGACGGATCCGCACCGGGCACGCGATGCTGGCGCTGGCCACGGCTACGGGCATCTGCCTTCCCGCCCTGCTGGAACGCTTCGGCGCGATCGGCACCGGCGCGCCCCTGGTGGGTCTGTGCACCACCCTCGTGGCGGCCGTGCTCCTGCCGGCGCTGCATGACACCTGGACCGTCGCGCAACACGGTCCGGATTCCCTGCTGGCCAGCGCTCGGACCCTGCTGGGCCCCCGGACCGTGGATCTCGCCGAACTGACGCGCATCCGCCGGGTGCGCATGCCCGGCAGGAACGGAGGGATCGACCAGCTCTGGCTCACCGACCGCTCGGGCATCTTCCTCCTGACGGACGACCCCGGAGTCATTGCCTCGGTCGCCTCGCTGGTCGGCCACGAGCAGCCAGTCGAGCCGAACGTCCGCGTCTCCAGATCGGCGGCAGTGCTGCTGGGCCTGGAAACACCCGGTCGCGCCTACCGAGTCGCCCGCGTTGTGCTCGACTTCGCCGTGGGACTCTACGCACCGGGCGCCGCCGCCGGCCTGGGCGCCTTGGCCACCTGGGGCCTCGCGGTCGCGTAAGCATGGTCCGGACCGACCGGCCCCGGGCAGCGGTGCTACCGCCAGCGCTCGATAGTGCTACCACTGACGGCCATGAGTAGCAGTGCAGGTAGGACCGCAAGTAGAATATCGGCATGAAGATCAGCGTCAGCCTGCCCGAGGCGGATGTCGCCTTCCTTGACGAGTACGGGGCCAAGACCTCCAGTGACTCGCGCTCCGCCGTGATACACGCCGCGATCGAACTGCTCCGCGCCGCCCAGTTGGAGGACGACTACCAGCAGGCATGGCAGGAGTGGGGACGGGACGAGTCCACCTCCCCGTGGGAAGACACCATGGAGGACGGCCTCTCCGATGCTGCGCGGTGACATCTACCTGATCGACTTCGACCCGGTGCGCGGGAGCGAGGCGAACAAGGCCCGGCCCGCCGTCATCGTCTCGAACGACTCCGCCAACCGGTCCGCCGGCAGGCACGGCCGCGGCGTACTGACGGTTGTGCCGATTACCTCCAGCACAGACCGGGTCTTCCCCTTCCAGGTCCTGCTCGACGCCGCCTCCTGCGGGCTCGACCACGATTCCAAGGCGCAGGCCGAACAGGTCCGCGCCGTCTCGGTCGAGCGCCTGCTGCACCGGCTCGGTTCACTCTCGCCGGCGCTGCTCGCCCGACTCGACGCCGCGCTGCGCCTGCACCTCGCCCTGTAGCCGACGGGTCAGCGCGCCCCGAGGCCGGCGGAATGCCGTGGTACGTCGGTGCGGTTGGATGAGGACATGGCTTCTCGTGCACGTGTCCGCGCCCCTGAACTCGTCGGCGCCGGTGGTTGGCTCAACACCGGCGGCAAGGATCTGACCCTTGCCGACCTGCGAGGCAAGATCGTCGTCCTGGATTTCTGGACCTTCTGCTGCATCAACTGCCTGCACGTCCTGGACGAGCTGCGCGAGTTGGAGGAGCGGCACCGCGACACGGTGGTGATCGTCGGGGTGCACTCGCCCAAGTTCGTGCACGAGGCCGAGCACCAGGCGGTGGTGGACGCCGTGGCGCGGTACGAGGTGGAGCACCCGGTGCTGGACGACCCGGCGCTGGCCACCTGGAAGCAGTACGCGGTGCGGGCCTGGCCGACGCTGGTGGTGATCGACCCCGAGGGGTACGTGGTCGCGCAGCACGCGGGTGAGGGGCATGCGCACGCGATCGAGCGGCTGATCGAGGAGTTGGAGGCCGAGCACGAGGCGAAGGGGACGCTGCGGCGCGGGGACGGCCCGTACGTGGCGCCGGAGCCGGTGGCGGGGGCGCTGAAGTTCCCGGGCAAGGCCGTGCGGCTGGCGGACGGCCACTTCCTGGTGGCCGACTCGGGGCACCACGCGCTGGTCGAGCTGGCCGAGGACGGCGAGACGGTGGTGCGGCGGATCGGCGACGGCGAGCGCGGGCTGGTCGACGGGGCCGAGCCGCGGTTCAGCGAGCCGCAGGGTCTGGCGCTGGTGCCGGCCGGGCTGGAGCTCGGGTACGACGTGGTGGTGGCCGACACGGTCAACCACGCGCTGCGCGGCGTGCGGCTGGCGGACGGCACGGTGACCACGCTGGCCGGCACCGGCAAGCAGTGGTGGCAGGGCTCGGCGACCGAGGGCCCGGCCCGCGAGGTGGACCTCTCCTCGCCCTGGGACGTCGCCTTCTTCGACGGCCGGGTGTGGATCGCGATGGCCGGGGTGCACCAGCTCTGGGCCTACGACCCGGTGGCCGGCACGGTCGGCGTCGCGGCCGGCACCACCAACGAGGGCCTGGTCGACGGTCCGGCGGCCGACGCCTGGTTCGCCCAGCCCTCGGGCCTGGCGGTCTCGGCGGACGGCGAGAAGCTCTGGGTGGCGGACAGCGAGACCTCGGCACTGCGATGGGTTTCACGTGAAACACGGTCCGTGCACACCGCCGTCGGCACCGGTCTCTTCGACTTCGGCCACCGCGACGGCGCCGCCGAACAGGCGCTGCTCCAGCACCCGTTGGGCGTCACCGTGCTGCCGGACGGCTCGGTGGCGATCGCCGACACCTACAACCACGCGCTGCGCCGTTACACGCCGCCGACCGAGGAGGGGGCCACCGGCGAGGTCAGCACGCTGGCCACCGACCTGCGCGAGCCCTCAGGGGCGGTGCTGGTGGACGGGGACATCGTGGTGGTGGAGTCGGCCCGGCACCGGCTGACCCGGCTGCGACTGCCCGAGGAGGCGGTGCGGGTCGAGGCGGTCGCGCACCGCACCCAGCGCGCCGCGACCGAGGTGGCCCCGGGCACGCTACGCCTGGACGTGGTCTTCACCGCGCCGAGCGGCCAGAAGCTGGACCTGCGCTACGGTCCCTCGACCCGGCTGCTGGTCAGCGCCACCCCGCCCGAGCTGCTGGTCTCCGGCGCGGGCCCGGACACCGCGCTCTCCCGCGAGCTGGTGCTCTCCCCCGAGGTGACCGAGGGCGTGCTGCACGTCTCGGCGATGGCGGCGTCCTGCGACGACGACCCGGCGATCGAGTACCCGGCCTGCCACGTGCACCAGCAGGACTGGGGGGTGCCGGTGAAGCTGGTGGCGGGCGGCGCGACCCGGCTGCCGCTGGTGCTGGCGGGGATGGAGTGACGGATGGTCAGGGGGTGGCGGAAGCCGCCCCCTGACCAGGCGTCAGGCCGCTGGGAGGTCAGCCCTCCATGAAGGCCTTCAGCGCCGAGGCCAGCAGGTACGGGTCCTCGGCGCCGCACAGCTCGCGCGCCGAGTGCATGGACAGCGCGGCGATCCCGCAGTCCACCGTGGTGATGCCGAGCCGGGCCGCGGTGATCGGGCCGATCGTGGTCCCGCAGGGCATCGCGTTGTTGGAGACGAAGACCTGCCACGGCACGCCCGCGCGCTCGCAGGCCTGAGCGAAGATCGCCCGGCCCACGCCGCTGGTGGCGTACCGGTTGTTGACGTTGACCTTGAGGATCGGCCCGCCGTTGGGCATCGGCTGGTGCCCCGGCTCGTGCCGCTCGCTGTAGTTGGGGTGGACGGCGTGCGCCATGTCCGAGGAGAGACAGACGGTGCCGGCCATCGCCCGGGCCCGGTCCTCGACGCTGCCGCCGCGCGCGTGGACGCTGCGCTCCAGCACGTTGCCGAGCAGCGGGCCCTGCGCGCCGGTGTCCGACTCGCTGCCGGTCTCCTCGTGGTCGAAGGCGGCCAGCACCGGGATGTACGGCAGGCTGCCGGCGCCGCTCCCGGTGGCGGTGGCGACCAGCGCGGCGGTCGCCGCGTGCACCGAGAGCAGGTTGTCCAGCCGCGGCCCGGCCAGCAACTCGCGGTCGCGGCCCAGGTAGGCGGGCGGCTGGACGTCATGGGTCATCAGATCCCAGCCCGCCACCTGGTTCGCGTCCAGTCCGGCACGCTCGGCGACGTAGGAGATCAGGCTCCCCTCGTCCACCTGACCCAGACCCCAGATGGGAGTCAGATGCCGCTGCTTGTCCAGCTTCAGCCCGTCGTTGACGCCGCGGTCGAGGTGGATCGACAGCTGCGGGACGCGCAGCAGCGGCTCGTCCAGTTGCACCAGCCGGGTCGACCCGTCGCGCAGCACCAGCCGGCCGGAGAGCCCCAGATCCCGGTCGAGCCAGGTGTTCAGCGGCACCCCGCCGTAGATCTCCACCGCCACCTGGCGCCAGCCGACCGAGCCGGTGTCCGGCACGGGCTTGACCCGCAGGTTGGGCGAGTCGGTGTGGGTGCCCACCACCCGGAACGGCGTGGCCGGGACCGCTGCCTCGGGAACGAACCAGGCGATCAGCGCACCGCCCCGCACGACGTACTTCCCGCCGGCCGTGCCCTCCCACATGTCGGTCTCGGCGACCTGCCGGAAGCCCGCCTTCTCCAGGCGCTCGACCGCACCGGCCACGGCGTGGAACGGGGACGGGGCGGCGGCCAGATACGCGATCAGGTCGTCGGTGTGGGTCCGGTCGAAGTAGACCGGGCGGTCGGCGGTCGACATGCTGCTCCTGGGTCGAGGGGTTGCGGGGAGCCGGTGGGGAAAGGGGCCTCCCACCCGAGCATATGCCCGTACATCGTCAGGACGGTCAAGAGTAGGTATTGCGCACCGCCACCGGGCACACACCGGGCACCCGGCCCCCGCGCGGGGCCCTCAGAAGCACTGTGGGGCCCGCGCTTTCGCGCGGGCCCCACAGTGCTGAGGGTTGGTCAGGCGGTCTTCAGGAGCCGTCGGCTCAGAACGCGTCCTCGGCCAGCTCCATGACGTCCAGGTCGACGCTCTCGGCGATCAGCCGCTGGGCGCTGACGGTCGGCAGGATGGTGCGGGCGAAGAACTGGGCGCCGGCCACCTTGCCCTGGTAGAAGGCGAGCTCCTTGCCGGTGGCGCCGGCCTCGATCTTGGCCAGCGCGACGGCGGCCTGGCGCAGCAGCAGCCAGCCGACCACCACGTCGCCGGAGACCAGCAGCAGACGGGTCGTGTTGAGACCCACCTTGTGCATGTTCTTCACATCGTGCTCGACCGCGGAGAGGTCGGCGAGCAGCTTGCCGACGATGGCCTCCAGGTCGCCGGCGGCCTTGCCGAGCAGCTCGCGCTCGCCGGCCAGGGCGTCGCCGCCCTCGCCCGCGCCGAGGAACTTCTGGATCTGCTCGGAGACCGCGGTGAGCGCCTGGCCGCCGTCCTTGACGATCTTGCGGAAGAAGAAGTCCAGGCCCTGGATCGCGGTGGTGCCCTCGTAGAGGGTGTCGATCTTGGCGTCCCGGATGTACTGCTCGATCGGGTACTCCTGCAGGAAGCCGGAGCCGCCGAAGGTCTGCAGCGACTGCGCGAGCTGCTCGTAGGACTTCTCCGAGCCGTAGCCCTTGACGATCGGCAGCAGCAGGTCGTTGAGGCGCTCGGCGGCCTCGTCCTTCTCGCCGCGCAGGCGGGCGGCCATCATGTCGTCCTGCACCGAGGCGGTGTAGAGGACCAGCGCGCGCATGCCCTCGGCGTAGGCCTTCTGGGTGAGCAGCGAGCGGCGCACGTCGGGGTGGTGCGTGATGGTGACGCGCGGGGCGTTCTTGTCCATGAAGTTGGCGATGTCGGCGCCCTGCACGCGCTCCTTGGCGTACTCCAGCGCGTTCAGGTAGCCGGTGGAGAGGGTGGCGATGGCCTTCGTGCCGACCATCATCCGGGCGAACTCGATGATCTTGAACATCTGGCGGATGCCGTCGACGGTCTCGCCGACCAGCCAACCCTTGGCCGGGTGCTTGGCGCCGAAGGTCATCTCGCAGGTGTTGGAGGCCTTCAGGCCCATCTTGTGCTCGACGTTGGTGGCGTAGGCGCCGTTGCGCTCGCCCAGCTCGCCGGTCTCCCAGTCGAAGTCGAACTTGGGGACGATGTAGAGGCCCAGGCCCTTGGTGCCCGGCTTGCCGCCCTCGGGGCGGGCCAGCACCAGGTGGATGATGTTCTCGGACATGTCGTGCTCGCCCGAGGTGATGAAGCGCTTCACACCCTCGATGTGCCAGGAGCCGTCCTCCTGCTTGATCGCCTTGGTGCGGCCGGCGCCCACGTCGGAGCCCGCGTCGGGCTCGGTGAGCACCATGGTGGCGCCCCAGAGCCGCTCGGTCATCAGCTTGGCGACCTTCTGCTGCTCCTCGGTGCCCTCGTCGAAGACGACGCCCGCGAAGGCCGGACCGGAGGAGTACATCCAGATGGCCGGGTTGGAGCCCAGGATCTGCTCGGCGTAGGCCCAGATCAGCGAGGACGGGGTGACCTGGCCACCGATCTCGGCCGGGATGCCCAGGCGCCACCACTCCGCGTCCATGTACGCGTTGTAGCTCTTCTTGAAGGTCTCCGGGATCGGCGCGGTGTTGGTCTCCGGGTCGAAGACCGGCGGGTTGCGGTCGGTGTCGATGAAGGAGGCGGCCAGCTCGTTCTCGGCCAGGCGCGAGATCTCGCTGAGGATGCTCTTCGCGGTGTCGACGTCCATGTCGGCGAACGGCCCGGTGCCGTACACCTGGTCGCGGCCGAGCACCTCGAAGAGGTTGAACTCCACGTCCCGCAGGTTGGACTTGTAGTGACCCATGACCGTTTCTCCGGTTCGTCGCTTCCGGGTGTGCCCATTGCTGCTCGGACGCCTTCATACTGGGACGCCCCTACCCGCCAGTAGACATCATGATGCTACCGGTTAGTAACTTCTTCAAGCCTTTCACGGTGAAACCGGCGTGAACGTAGTCACGTCGCGGACGCCGTCCATCGGGTCCCGCATCCGTGGGATCCCGACAGGACCATCCCAGCGCACCTTGTCCGGTTCGCCCGCCCCGCGCGGCGGGCGCGGTTCGCTAGCCTGTCCGTGTGTACGGCTACGAGCAGAGCGCGAACGGCGGCTACCCGGGCAACCCCTACCAGCAGGCGGGGCAGCCCGGCATGGGCGGCATGTACGGGCAGCAGGCCTACGGCACGCCGACCGGCGCCGGGGCAGCATACGGCGAGCAGCAACAGGCCGCCGGACAGTCGCTCTACCCCGAGCCCTCGCCGCCCTCGCTCGCGGACGCGGTGCGCGCCTTCACCACCGGCTCGATGCCGGTGGAGGACTTCCAGGCGATCTTCATCACCTCCAAGGTGCACTGCCCGCGCGGCGACCGCCCCGGCTTCCTGGCGCTGCACAACACGCCGACGCCGGTGATCCCGATGTTCAGCTCGGTCAAGGAGCTGCGCCGGTACGCGGGCAAGGAGTCCAAGTACTTCACCGTCTCCGGCGCCGAGGTGCTGGACCTGCTGCCGACCGGCTACGGCTTCGCGCTGGACATGGAGGGCGACCACCGGATGGTGTTCGACGCCAAGGCCGTGGAGCAGATGGTCGACTTCACGATGCGCCGGATGTACGGCTGACCCAGCCCCCTCGCGCGCCCCAGCTGCCCTCGTCGTCCACGGCGGGGGCAACTTCTTGACGTCATGGTTGAAGATTCAACTTGCTTCTTGTTGAGCATTGAACTAATCTCTGGGTTGTAGGCCAAGCACCCCCGAGAAGGAGGCCGACATGCCCGCCGTGACCGTCGAGAACCCGCTCGTTCTGCCGCGTATCGCGGTCCCCACCGAAGGCGCCCAGCCGCGTCCCGTGCTGGCGGTGTCGACCGCCCTCAGTGGCTTCGAAGGCGAGGGCTTCCCCGTCCGCCGCGCCTTCGCCAAGATCAACCAGAAGTACCTGGACCCGTTCATCATGATGGACCAGATGGGCGAGGTGGACTACGCGGCCGGTGAGCCGAAGGGGACCCCTTGGCATCCGCACCGCGGCTTCGAGACGGTCACCTACATCATCGACGGCACCTTCGTGCACCAGGACTCGCACGGCGGCGGTGGCGTCATCACCGACGGCGACACCCAGTGGATGACGGCCGGCTCCGGCCTGCTGCACATCGAGACCCCGCCGGAGTCGCTGGTGATGTCCGGCGGCCTCTTCCACGGCTTGCAGCTGTGGGTGAACCTGCCGGCCGCGGACAAGATGATCGCGCCGAAGTACCAGGACATCCGGGGCGGCAACGTGAAGCTGCTCGCCTCGCCGGACGGCGGCGCGCTCGTCCGACTCATAGCCGGTGACATCGGTGGCCACCAGGGCCCCGGCGCCACGCACACGCCCATCACCATGATCCACGTGTCCGTGAACCCCGGCGCCGAGGTCACGCTGCCGTGGCGGCCCGACTTCAACGGCCTGGCCTACGGCCTCGCCGGCAGCGGCTCGGCGGGCCAGGAACGGCGCCCGTTCCACATGGGACAGGCCGTCGTCTTCGGCGAGGGCGACTCCCTCACCATCCGCGCGGACGACACCCAGGACTCCCGCAGCGCCAACTTCGAGGTCGTCCTCCTGGGCGGCGAGCCGATCCGGGAGCCGGTCGCCCACTACGGCCCGTTCGTGATGAACAGTCACCTCGAGCTGCAGCAGGCGATGGAGGACTTCCAGTCGGGGAAGTTCGGGCATCCGATCGACTGATTGTCGGTCAACTTGACTGGGCGGCAGCTATATTGACCAGCTGCCGCCCTTTCCGGTTTCTTGGGGGAACCATGAGCCGGTTTTGGGAAGCAGATCCAATCGCCGTACTGCTGCGGCCTGTTTGATGCGATCGTGGCTCGGTGGCGCTTCCGGCTACCAGCCGTTCGTGTCAGCCGAACAGATTCGGCTCCAGACGCGGTAGCGTCGGCCTGCTGCCCGTTCACTCCGCCCTGTGGGGGTATCCGCCATGAAGCTCGGCCTGCACTACTGGAAGTACTCGACGCCCGAGGACCCCGCCAAGATCGCCTCGACGCTCGCGCGTACGGCGCGGATCGCCGAGCAGGCGGGGGTCGACCGGTTCACCGTGATGGATCACTACTTCCAGATGGAGACCCCGCACTCCACCGCCGAGGAGCCGATGCTGGAGGGGTACACCACGCTCGGCTACGTGGCGGCGGTGACCGAGCGGATGCAGCTCGGTCTGATGGTCACCGGTGTGATGTACCGGTACCCGGGGCTGCTGGCGAAGATCGTCAGCACGCTCGACGTGCTGTCCGGCGGCCGTGCGCAGTTGGGGCTCGGCGCCTCCTGGTACGAGCGGGAGCAGCGGGCGCTCGGGGTGCCGGTGGTGCCGGTGAGCGAGCGGTTCGAGCGGCTGGAGGAGACGCTGCAGATCTGCCTGCAGATGTGGAGCGAGGAGAACGGGCCGTACGAGGGTCGGCACTACCAGCTGGCCGAGACGCTCTGCGTGCCGCAGCCGCTGCGCAGCCCGCGGCCGCCGATCATGATCGGGGGCAGCGGCGAGAAGAAGACGCTGCGGCTGGTGGCCAAGTACGCCGACGCGTGCAACCTGTTCGGCACCGGCGTCGCGGACGTCGCGCACAAGCTGGAGGTGCTGCGGGCGCACTGCGACACCGAGCAGCGCGACTACGCGGCGATCGAGAAGACGGTGATGTGCAGCCGCAGCCCGGTGCTCGGCGATCTGGACACCTTCCTGAGCGAGGCCGAGCAGTTGGCGAAGCTGGGCGTCACCGAGTTGCAGGTGGTGCCCGAAGCGGGCCAGGACCCGGTCGAGTTCGCGCAGCAGATCGCCGAGCACCTGCTGCCGCGGCTGGCCCGGATCGGCTGACCCGCCGAGCAAGAAGTCGTTCAGGCGAAGAGCTTCGCCACGAACGCCTCCAGGTTCGCCACCATCCTCTCGATCTGCTCGGCCTGGCTCAGCGACTCCTCGAAGCGCGCGCCAGGCTCGGGCAGTTGCTTGCCGCGCACGTAGAGCGAGCAGGCCAGGTCGGTGCACATGTAGGCACCGACCGAGTTGCCGTCGCGGCCGCCCTGACCGGCCTTGCGGGCGGACATCAGCGAGACGCCGCTGCCCGGGTGGGTGGTCAGGCAGAGGCTGCACATGCTGCGGCGCAGGAAGCCGCGCTGCTGGGCCGAGTAGCGCAGCGTGACGCCGGTCGGCCCGTCCGCCCGGGGCAGCACCAGGTAGGCGCGGTCGGGGGCACCCGGATCGCGCCAGCCCAGGAAGTCCAGGTCGTCCCAGGGGCGTTCGTCCAGATCGCGCGGGACTGCCAGGCGCTTCGCCTCGCCCTTGGAGCAGTTGACGAATGACGTGCGAATATCCTGCTCGGTCAGTGCCTTCATGAGGACGACGCTATGTTGCCTATACTTCCTAGGCAACTGGTTAATGACCATAGGAGACAGTGGATGCCCCGAGCCGGACTGACGGCCGAGCGCGTGGTGCTGGCGGCGGCGGAACTCGCCGACCGGGTCGGTCTGGACGGCGTCACCCTGTCCGCACTGGCGCGCGGCTTCGGGGTCAGGGACGCCAGCCTCTACTCGCACGTCAGGAACGTCCAGGACCTGCGCACCCGGCTCACCCTGCTGGCCGGCGGCGAGCTGACCGACCGGATCGCGCTGGCGGTGGCCGGGCGGTCCGGCAAGGAGGCGCTGGCCGCCTTCGCCCAGGCCTACCGGGAGTACGCGCTGGCCCATCCGGGCCGGTACGCGGCCAGCCAGCTGCCGATGGACCAGGCCCTGCTGGCCGCCTCCCCCACCGCCCAGCGCTCGATCGAGATCACCTACGCGATGCTGCGCGCCTATGACCTGGCCGACCCGGAGCTGATCGACGCCGGCCGAATGCTGCGCGCCACCCTGCACGGCTACGTCACCCTGGAGGCGGCCGGCGGCTTCGGGCACGCCCGTCCGGTGCAGACCTCCTGGGAGCGGGCCATCGACGCGCTGGACCTGGTGCTGCGGCGGTGGCCGGCCGCGAACAGCCGCTGACACAACGTCAGATCACGCTGGACAGCGGGCCGTCGCTGATCCAGGCTGAAGCCATGAGCGACGCACCTGTGGCCGTGGTGACCGGCGGCAATCGTGGGATCGGGCTGGAGACCTGCCGCCAACTCGCCGCCCTGGGGCACCGGGTGGTGCTGACCTCGCGGGACGCCGGCAAGGGCGAGGCCGCCGCCCGGCGACTGGGCGGCGAGGTCGAGGCCTACGAGCTGGACGTCACCAGCGTGACGGGCGCCGAGGCGCTGGCCGAGCATCTCGCCGCGCGGTACGGGCGGCTGGACGCGCTGGTGAACAACGCGGGGATCAACTACGACACTTGGCAGCGGGTCTCGACCGCCGATCTGGCTCAGGTGCGGGAGACCGCCGAGACCAACCTGTACGGACCGTGGCAGCTGGCCCAGGCGCTGCTGCCGCTGCTGCGGGCCTCGCGGCACGGGCGGATCGTCAACGTCTCCAGCGGGGGCGGCGCGCTCGCCAGCCTCGGCCCGAGCACCCCGGCGTACTCGATCACCAAGCTCGCGCTGAACGGTCTGACCCTGATGCTGGCCGCCGACCTGCGCCAGGACGGCATCCTGGTCAACGCGGTCTGCCCCGGCTGGGTCGCCACCGACATGGGCGGCAGCGGCGGCCGCCCGGTCGCCGACGGCGCGGCGGGCGTGGTCTGGGCCGCCACCCTGCCGGACGGCGGCCCGAGCGGCGGGTTCTTCCGCGACCGGGCCCGGATCCCCTGGTGAGCCGCCGACCAGGGGCTGCCTGCGGGCGGGGCCTCAGATGATCGCGTAGAGCGCGCTGGCGTCGTCCTGGGCCTTGCCGCGCGGCAGCCGCTCGCAGCGCGGGTCCGCCGCCTCGACCTCGCGGACCCGGTCGATCAGCGCCGCCGGACCGGCGTCGGCCAGCAGGCGCAGCGCCTCGCTCCAGTCGCCCAGCGCGAACCGCTCGGCGTAACGGGCGGCGCCGTCGGTGACCGCGGCCAGCGCGCGCAGCGAGTCGAGCCGGACGAAGCCGGTCTCGGCATGTGCGACGGCCTTCGGGCTGGCGGCGGCGATCCACGGGCCGCGCCCGGTGTTGCGCACGGCGCGCACCGCGAGCGCGTAGCGCAGGTGCAGCGCGGCGCGCTCGGCGCTGCCGTGCTCGGCCTCGACCAGCGAGCGGCGCAGGCTCTCGCCGGCCGGGAAGGGCTGGTTGTCGCCGATCACCCGGGGCGGGCCGCTCTTCGGTTCCAGGACCAGCAGCGAGTCGCCGAGCACCAGGTACTCCAGCGAGGGGCCGTGCAGCCGGGCCGCGACCACCATGGCGGCCGGGGTGCCCGGGTGGGCCAGGTCGCAGCGGCCGCCGTGCAGCGCGGCCGTCTCGACGATCGCGTCGGCCAGGCACTCGGTGATGCTCCGGTCCGACCGGTCGGTCAGCCGCGCCAGCAGGTGCACGCCCAGCCGGCGGGCGTACCAGGCGGTGCCGTGGCGGCAGCCGGACTCCATGCCCTCCGGTGAGCTCGATCCGTCGAGCAGCACCAGGGCCTCGGGGGTGGCCGCGGCGAAGTCCTCGTTCTCCCGCCCCGGCTGCGCCGGCTGACCGGCCAGTTGCACCTGCATGCCGTCAGTGTGCGCGGCCGAGCGGCCGTAGCGACAGCCCTCGGCAGGGGGCTTCGCTCGTACGGGGTGCGGTGGCAGCGACTTTGACTTTCACATAGCGTCACATCTCAGACATATCGCCCAGAGTAGAGGTGGAGTCGAGATGTGGTGGCAGGCGCTCGTGGTGACGGTGGCCAGCTTCGCATTCCCAACGATGGCACTGCTGTACTTCATCGGCGGGCCGAACTGGCGCGATCAGCGCGGTCCGCGGCACGCCGCGACGGGCCGTCCGGCGGCTCCCGAGGCCCGTGGGAACTGACGGCACGTCGGTCCCCGGGCATGGGACAGTGGCAGGCAGCACGACCAGGCACCGGTTCCATCCAGGAGGTCCGTATGAGCAGCAGCGACGCAGCAGCCATGGAGAGCGAGCAGAGCCCCGAGGTGCCCGCGAACGCCGCACCGGGCGCCGAGGAGGGCGACGGGCAGGAGGCCGGAGCGGATGACGTGAAGGCGAAGTTCCTGGCCGCTCTGCAGCGCAAGCACGGCACGAAGACCGACGGCGCGGGCGGCGGGCCCGGTGGCGACTCCAAGATCCACGGGGCGCACAGCGCGGCCGGGGGCAAGCGCACCTTCCGGCGCAAGAGCGGCGGCTGAGCCGGCGGCTCCAGCCGGGGGGGGGGGGGGGGGGGGGCGGGGGGGGGGGGGGGGCCGCCCCCGGGGCGGGGGGGGGGGGGGGGGGGGGGGGGGGGGGGGGGGGGGGGGGGGGTGCGGCTCAGCTGCCGAGGGTGGCGACCAGCACGGCCTTGATCGAGTGCAACCGGTTCTCGGCCTGGTCGAAGACGATGGAGTGCGTCGAC
>NZ_JBGCCO010000052.1:0-39333 GCF_041262605.1 Kitasatospora sp. GAS1066B | reverse complement strand
GATCCGAGAACCGATCAACCCCCGACGACTTCAACTGACCCGGCCTTGGCATACCCCACCCAACGACCAGAACCCACCAAAGTCACCGGTATTGGTCCTAAGGCGCGTCTTCAAAGTCCCGCCGGGTCCGCGACGCCGGGCATCCCGCCTGGACGCACGCCCGGATCGCCCAAGTACGACCCAGTACGAGGACGACCCGGGCGCACGCCCAACCGGGCGCCCAACGGCGCGGACCGATCCGACGCGACTTTGAAGACGCGCCCTAGGACCGTCCGCCGCCCTAGGACCATCGAACCAACCCCGCCCAAGCCCCGAGCCCGATTCCGCGCGGCGTGGGCAGCGGGAGAGTTTCTCCATGGACATCACAGCTTCCGCCATCGCTCCCCGGCCCCTCGTCGCCGTCGTCACCGGCGGCTCGCGCGGTCTCGGCCTGGAACTCGCCCGCGCGTTGGCAACCGACGGCTGGCAGTTGGTGATCACCGCCCGCAACCCCGAGGAGCTCTCGGTCGCCGAAGTGGCGCTGAGCCCGCTCACCACCGTGGTCGCGTTGGCCGGATCGGTGGTGGACGACGATCACCGCGCCCACGTCGCGGCCGCCGCTTCCCAGCTCGGCGGGGCCGCGCTGCTGATCAACAACGCCTCCACCCTGAACGGTTCGACGGACGAGAGCGCCGAGCCGCTGCCGAGCCTCGCCGAGTTCCCGCTGCCCGACCTGCTGGAGACCTTCGAGGTCAACGCGCTGGCCCCGATCGCCCTCACCCAGCTGCTGCTTCCGCAACTGCGCCAGCACGCGGGCGCGGTGCTCAACATCAGCTCGGACGCCGCGGTCGAGGCGTACCCGGGCTGGGGCGGTTACGGCGCCGCCAAGGCCGCGTTGGACCATGCCTCCGCCGTCCTGGCCGAGGAGGAGCCGCAGTTGCGGGTCTGGGCCGTCGACCCCGGCGACCTGCGGACCCGGCTGCACCAGCAGGCCTTCCCGGACGCCGACCTCGCCGAACTGCCGCTGCCGATCAGCGTCGTCCCCGCCTTCCGCAGCCTGTGGCGCGACCGCCCGGCATCGGGCCGCTACCGAGCCGCCGAGCTGCCCGCCGAACCGGTCGCCGTCGTCAACACAACTGTCCCGGAAGGGGTCTGACATGACGACAGCACTGTTCGGTAGCACCGGTGTTCGGCTTGCGGACTCGGACGCTCAGCTCGCCGGACCGGAACCCGTGCTGCCGTCCAGCCTGGAATTCGTCGTTCCGCCCGAACTCTCCGCCCACGCCCCGGCCGAGGCGCGGGGCCTGCGCCGCGACGGCGTGCGGTTGCTGGTCGGCCGGGGCGGTCGGCAGGCGGTGCCGAGTGCCGAACACCACCGCTTCACGCAGCTGCCCGAGGTGCTGCGCCCAGGCGACCTGTTGGTGGTCAACAACTCGGCCACGCTGCCCGCTGCCCTGCCCGCCCGGCTGCCCGACGGCGGCGAGATCACCCTGCACGTCTCCGCCACCCACCCGGACCCGCGTGGTGCCCACCTGGTCGAGCTGCGCCGGACCGGGCGGGACGGCGCAGCCGCCGAATACCTCACGCCGGCCGACAACCCGGCCCGATCGGGCCTGCGGCTGAGCCTGCCGGCCGGCGGCGAGGCGGTCCTGACCGAGGCGTACACGCCACGGCTCTGGTACGCCCGGCTTGCCGTGCCCGGCCGGCTTCCCGACTACCTGGCGGGGCACGGCAAGGCGATCCGGTACGGCTATGTGGACCAGGACTGGCCGGTAAGCGCTTACCAGACGGTCTTCGCCGCCGAACCCGGTAGCAGCGAAATGCCCAGCGCCGCCCGTCCGTTCACCGACGCCCTGGTCAGCGCCCTGGTCGCGCGCGGCGTCCTGATCGCCCCGATCACCCTGCACACCGGTGTCGCCTCCCCGGAGGCCCACGAGGCGCCCTATCCGGAGCGTTTCCGGGTCCCCGCTGCCACCGCCGCGCTGGTCAACCACGTCCGAGCCACCGGCGGTCGGGTCATCGCGGTCGGCACCACCGCGGTCCGCGCCCTCGAATCCGCCACCACCCCCGACGGCCGCAGCCATCCTGCGGACGGCTGGACCGACCTGGTCATCACGCCCGCCCGTGGCGTCCGCGCGGTGGACGGCCTGCTCACCGGCTGGCACGAACCGCGCGCCTCGCACCTGCTGATGCTCGAAGCCATCGCCGGCCGCCCCCTGCTGGAACTCTGCTACCGCGAGGCACTGGCCGGGCGCTACCTGTGGCACGAGTTCGGGGACGTGAACCTGCTGCTGCCGGAGTGAGAGCCTGGTGGCAACGTCCCCGGGCCATCCGAGCGCCGCACACCCGGCCCGACCCGTCCGGCCCGACCCGTCCGGCCCGACCCGGCCTGTCCGGCCCGTGCGCGCTCCTGCTCAGTCGCCCAGCGCCTGGTAGGTCGAGGTCCAGAAATCCTGAACGACCGTGGCCGTGGTCGGCGAGGTGAACGCCCGCTGGGTGAGCAGGACGCCGATCACCTGGTCCGTCGGGTCCACGGCCCAGGCCGTGCCCAGCCCGCCGGTCCAGCCGTACTGGCCGACCGGGTGTCCGAGATCGGTGCGCCGGGTGACCACCGAGCCGCCGAAGCCCCAGCCGTCCGAGTCGAGGAAGCCGGAGACGAGACTGGAAAGCGCTTTCTGTTCCGGCGTCAGCTGATCGGTGGTCAGCAACTCGACCGAGGCGCGAGAGAGGATCCGCTCACCGTCCGCCCGGCCGCCGTCGAGCAGCATCCGGCCGAACCTGTGGAAGTCGTCGACGGTGGAGACCAGTCCGGCGGCTCCTGCCTGGAACGCCGGGGGAGCGGCCCACTCGCCACCGACCGCCTCGTCATAGACGGTGAGCGCGCCGGTGGCGGGGTCGTCCCAGTAGGCGGTGGCGAAGCGGTCCAGCTGGTCGGGCGTGACCGAGAACGCGGTGCTGGTCATGCCCAGTGGTTCGAAGAGGCGCTCGCGCAGGAACTCCCCGAAGGCCTGACCGCTGGCCCGGGCGATCAGCACGCCGAGCACGTCGGAACCCGTGTTGTAGAGCCAGCGCTCGCCAGGCTGGTACATCAGCGGCAGCGTGCCGAGCCGGCGCAGCCACTCGTCCGGCTCGGGCACCAGGGAGGGGCGCGGAGCCCCCTGGCCGAGGTCGAGCGCGTCCATCGCCTGCTGGATGGGGTAGCTGCCGGGCGGGGCCATCAGGACGCCGGTCCCCATCCGGAAGGTGAGCAGGTCGCGCACCGTGATCGGGCGGTGGGCGGGGACGGTGTCGTCCAGCGGGCCGTCCAGGTGCCGCAGCACCCGGCGGTCGGCCAGCTCGGGGAGCAGTTCGTCGACCGGATCGTCGAGGCGCAGGCGGCACTCCTCGATGAGGATCATGGTGGCGACGGCGGTGACCGGTTTGCTCATCGAGGAGACCCGGAACAGCGTGTCCCGGGCCATCGCGCCACCGCCGATCGACCGTGCACCGATCGCCTCGACGTGCACCTCGTCACCCCGCGCCACCAGGGCGACCAGTCCGGGTACCCCACCGTGCTCGACGTGACCGGTCAGGACGTCACGCAGTCGGTCCAGGCGGTTCTCGATGAAGCCCTTGCGGTGGCTTGCGGGGATCATGTCGGCCTTTCTGTCGTAGTTGTGACTGACCGTCAGAAGATGTGCCGGCGATCCTCTCAGTCGCGACCGACGATCCGGGGTAAGCACACCGGGTCGGCGCAGCACCGGCGTGCGCACCCGCGCCTGCCGCGCGCTGAGCCCGCACTGGTCGGGCGGGTGCCTGGCGCCGGCCCACCGGGGTGCGCCGCAGCACGGCGCGAACGGCTAGCCTGGGCGGACAATGAACCGTTTCAGCACGTCATGGGGCGAGCTCGAGCTCACCCGCTTCCCCGAGGACCCGCGCGAGCAGCTGCGCGCCTGGGACGCCGCCGACGAGTACCTGCTGCGCCACCTGCACGGTGACCCGGAGCTGCCCGCGCCGCCCAGCGGCGCACCCGGCGGCGAGCCGCGCGGCACCGTGGTCGTCCTCGGCGACCGCTGGGGCACGCTGGTCACGGCGCTCGCCACCGGACTCGCCACGACGCAGCCGCCGACCACCCTGACGCAGCTCGGCGATTCCTACCTCGCCCAGCAGGCGACCCGCGCCAACCTCGCCCGCAACAACCTCGCCCCGAACGCCGTTCACCTGCTGGCCGGCACCGACACCCCGCCGGCGCGGATCGACGTCCTGCTGGTCCGGATGCCCAAGAGCCTCGCGTACCTCGAGGACCAGCTGCACCGCCTCGCGCCCGCGCTCCACCCGCAGACCGTGGTGATCGGCACCGGGATGGTCACCGAGATCCACACCTCCACCCTCCAGCTCTTCGAGCGGATCATCGGTCCCACCCGCACCTCGCTCGCGGTCAAGAAGGCGCGGCTGATCTTCAGCACCCCCGACCCGGCACTCGCCCGCACCGCGAGTCCCTGGCCGCACACCTACGCCCTGCCCGCCGGCCTCGGCCCGGTCTCCGGGCGGACCGTGGTCAACCACGCCGGGATCTTCTGCGCCGACCGGCTGGACATCGGCACCCGGTTCCTCCTCCAGCACCTGCCCGCCCGCCAGGGCCACGAGCAGGTGGTCGACCTCGGCTGCGGCAACGGCGTGGTCGGCACGGCGGCCGCGCTGGCCAACCCGGCGGCCGAAGTCACCTTCATCGACGAGTCGTTCGCCGCCGTCGCCTCCGCCGAGGCCACCTTCCGGGCCAACACGCCGCCGGACGCGGTCGCCCACTTCCAGGCGGGCGACGCGCTGGCCGCCGTGCCGGCCGGCTCGGTCGACCTGGTCCTCAACAACCCGCCCTTCCACTCCCACCAGGCCACCACCGACACCACCGCCTGGCAGATGTTCGCCGGTGCCCGGCGTGCCCTGCGCCCGGGTGGTGAACTCTGGGTGGTCGGCAACCGCCACCTGGCGTACCACGTCAAGCTCCGCAAGCTCTTCGGCAACTGCCAGACGGTCGCCGGGAACCCGAAGTTCGTGATCCTGCGAGCGGTGAAGCGGTAGCGGCCTGCCGGCCGCCGTGCCGGCCCGGCCCGGCCTCAACTCCCGCCGGCGGGCCCGCCCTCCGCGTCGCCGCGCAGGATCCACGGCTCGCCGGGCCGTGTCGGGCGCTGCGTCACCATGCGCAGCACCGTGGTCTCCCCGACCGGCTCGATCAGCAGCAGTCCGGCGGAGGCGTGGGAGTCGGCGCGTAACCACCCGGCCGGCTGCGGCGGGTGAGATCCTGGTGCGGCCGGCCCTGCAGTCCCACGTTGAGAGTAGGTTTCGTCAATGGCATGCCGTATCAGTGAGTTCGTGCTCAAGTGCCACAACCCCGAGGCGCTGGCGCGGTTCTGGTGCGAGGTCCTGGACTTCGTAGAGCTCGATCGCGAGGCGGAGGTCTACGTCGAGATCGGTCCGCGCGAAGGGTTCGGCGGCCCGCAGCCGACGATCTTCCTCATCCGCAGCGACGAGCCGAAGACTGGGCATGCCCGGCTGCATATCGACGTCAACCCCACCGACCGCGATCAGGACGCCGAACTCGAGCGCCTGCTGGCTGCCGGGGCCGAGCTCGTCGACGTCGGTCAGCCCGCGGAGGCGTCCTGGCACGTCCTCGTCGATCCGGAAGGCAACGAGTTCTGCCTGCTCAAGCGCCGCCTCGCCCCGCTCTGACAGCCGGTCAATCCGATCGTTGTTGTCGGACGTCACTGTCCTGACGCCTTGGCCCGCTTCGCCCCGCCCCACAGCGAGCCCGGGTTCGCCCGGTTCGGGTACAGCGCGAGCATCGCCTCGTACAGTTCGGCCGCGCTCTGCGTCTCGGCGTCGAGCCGGTTGAAGTCCGCGAGGTAGTTCCTGGTCTCGGCCAGGATCTTCGGGTCGTCGGGCAGGTCGGGGTTCTTGTGGCCGGCGACGACGAAGGCGGGGTCGAGCGCGGCGAGCGTGTCGGTCGCGCGCATCCACTCCTCGCGCGACGCGGTGGTGGTCTCGCCCAGGTACTGGTGGATGCCGTTGTAGGCGACATCGCCGGCCACGACGAGCCGCAGCTCCGGCACCCACAGCGCGGTGCTGCCCGCGCAGTCGGTGAAGCCGGTCTCGACCGACCGCAGCGGGTGGCCTTCGAGGGCGAACGTGTCGCCGTCCAGGACCTCCGGGAAGACCTGCGGCTGCGGGACCTGCCCGGGAAAGCGCGAGGTCCAGAAGGTATCGAGGTAGGGCGGCGTGCCCTCGAACCTCGCCTTGGCCACGGCTGCGGCAGTTGCAACCGCCTTGGCCTTGGGAAATGCCTCGAGGAGCTGCTTCACGCCGAAGCCGTGGTCGCCGTGGCCGTGCGTGATGTAGACGTAGGCCAGGTTGCGGTCGTGCGCCTTCACCCAGTCGACGAGCTGTTGGTTCTGTTCGACGGTGAGGAACGTGTCGACCAGCGCGGCGTCACGCTCACCGAAGATCAACGTCGCAGTGTTGACCACCCACTGGAGATCCTCCCTGGTGCCGGGCGGCAGGTCGCGGGTCAGACCCGACCGGCGCACGCACAAGGTTTCGTACCGCAGCGCTGAGGTGGCTTCCGGCATGTCGTGGTCCCTTCCACTCTCGTTGAGATCCGGGCGGACGCACTGGGCCTGGCCGGTCGCGAGGTCGGCTTCGGAGCCCCGGGGGCCGGGGACTCGACGAGCCGCCGACCCGATCCACGAGCAATCCTGCTCGCCCGCATCCGATCCGCAACACGACTTCGGGCCCGCCGCCCCGCACCCGTCGCGGGGTGGCTACTCGGAACGCCGCGGGGACAGGCCGTCCAGCACTATGTCGACCGCTCTGTCCACGACGGTCCGGTCGCCACGGGCGTTGGCCAGCGCTCTGATCAGCAGGTAGACCTCATCTACCGTTGCGTCCGCGCGCACCTCACCGGCTTGCTGGCCGCGGGACAGCAACTCCTCAACGGCTTGGCGCACCATGGTGGCCGCAGCCTCCACCTCATCAGCGGAGCCTGTCGAGTCGGCGGGCTCCTCCAGCAACGCGACGAGCGCGAGCTTCGCCGGAGCGCCTGAGACCATCTCCCGGAACGTCTCCCGGAACGCCGCCCCGGCCTCGCCGCCCTCGCCCCGCGCCCGCGCTGTTTCGGCGAGCAGGGTGAGGTGCCGGACGATCGTGGCCTTGATCAGCGCCCGCTTGGTCGGGAAGTGCCGGAAGACGGTGCCGATTCCGACGCCGGCCCGGCGCGCGACCTCCTCGGTCGAGCCGGCGTTGCCGGACTCGCCGAAGACCTCTTCGGCCGCGGCCAGCACCCTGTCTCGATTCGCCCGCGCGTCGCTCCGCATCCCACCATCTTCCCTCCCCGGCAGCCTTGCTCCCGCAGGCCCCGGTGACCAAGTCTTGCTATCCGGAGTTTTGACTCCGTATTATTCGGAGTGAAGACTCCGCTTAGAAGGGTAACCAGGATGCGAACCCCCGAAGACATGTTCCGTGCCATGCTCGACGGCGCCTGCCGGCTGCAGAACGGTGATCGCGACCAGATCGACGAGCTGGCCGGGTTCTACGCCGAAGAAACCGACGTGCGGCACCCGATGGCCCCGCTCGGCGACACCCCGATGATCAGTCGCGAAGCACTCCGACAGCACTTCGCCGCGGCGGGGGCGGCTGGCCTGGCAGGCTTTCGCGTTGAGGATGTACGCGTCCATCACACTGCCGACCCCGAGGTGGTCATCGGCGAGTTCACTTACCGCGGCGACGCGGGCTGGGCCGCCCCGGGCATCATCGTCCTCCGGATCCGCGAAGGGCTGATCGTCGAGTCGCGGGACTACATCGACCATCTCGGGCTCGCTCGTGCCACGAATACGCTCGACGCCCTCTGTGCGCAGCTGACGAGCGCCTAGCCTGCGGCGGTCTGACGGACCTGCTCCTGGTTGTTGTGCATGCCGACCGCCTGGCTGTCACGATCGACGCTGGACGCTCGGCTCGCCAAGTGAAGCACTCACTCGCCAACTGGAGCGCTCAGTCACAGTGGACGGGCTGCCCCTCGCACAGCTCCTTGCATGAATGTTCCGAGTTGCGTATATTCATGCCAAGTCCTGAGGAGGAAGCAGTCATGGCCTTGCGAGTCGCCGTTGCCGGAGCGAGCGGGTATGCGGGTGGTGAGGTGCTGCGCCTGCTGCTCTCGCATCCTGAGGTGGAGATCGGGGCGTTGACCGGTGGGTCGAACGCCGGGGTGAGGTTGGGGGAGCTGCAGCCGCATCTGGTGCCGTTGGCGGGGCGGGTGCTGGAGCCGACCACGCCGGAGGTGCTCGCGGGGCATGATGTGGTCTTCCTCGGGTTGCCGCACGGGCAGTCGGCCGCGGTGGCGGCGGCGCTCGGCGAGGATGTGCTGGTGATCGACTGCGGGGCGGACTTCCGGCTCAAGGAGGCGGCGGACTGGGAGCGGTTCTACGGCTCCGCGCACGCCGGGACCTGGCCGTACGGGCTGCCCGAGCTGCCGGGGCACCGGGCCGCGTTGAAGGGGAGCAAGCGGATCGCGGTGCCGGGGTGCTATCCGACCGCCGTCTCGCTCGCGCTCTTTCCGGCCTACGCGGCGCGGTTGGCAGAGCCGGAGGCCGTGGTGGTGGCGGCCAGTGGGACCTCGGGGGCCGGCAAGGCGCCCAAGGTGAACCTGCTGGGCAGTGAGGTGATGGGGTCGGTCACGCCGTACGGGGTCGGCGGGGTGCACCGGCACACGCCGGAGATGGTGCAGAACCTGAGTCCGGTGGCGGGGGAGCGGGTCGGCGTGTCCTTCACGCCGACCCTGGTGCCGATGTCCCGGGGCATCCTGGCCACCTGCAGTGCCAAGGCCAAGCCGGGCGTGACCGCCGGGGACGTCCGGGCCGCGTACCAGGACGCCTACGCCGATGAGCCGTTCGTCCATCTGCTGCCCGAACTGCAGTGGCCGCAGACCAAGTCGGTGTACGGCGCCAACACGGCGCTGGTCCAGGTGGTGCTGGACGAGCAGGTCGGCCGGATCGTCGCGATCAGCGCGATCGACAACCTGGTCAAGGGCACCGCCGGTGGCGCGGTGCAGAGCATGAACATCGCCCTGGGCCTGCCCGAGGAGTTGGGCCTTCCGCTGAACGGAGTCGCACCGTGACGAGCCAGACCAACGCGCAGGCGCACGGCAACAACGCCAACAACGCCAACAACGAGCAGGCTCACGGCAACATCGGCGTCACCGCCGCCAAGGGCTTCCGCGCCGCCGGTGTCACGGCCGGGATCAAGGCCTCCGGGACCCCGGACCTCGCGCTCGTCGTCAACGACGGCCCGGCGTTCGCCGCGGCCGGCGTCTTCACCTCCAACCGGGTCAAGGCCGCTCCGGTGCTCTGGTCCGAGCAGGTGCTGAAGGGCGGTCAGTTGGCCGCCGTCATCCTCAACTCGGGTGGTGCCAACGCCTGTACCGGACCCGCCGGGTTCCAGGACACGCACGCCACCGCGGAGCGGGTCGGCGCCGAACTGGGCGTCAGCGCGGGCGAGGTGGCGGTCTGCTCGACCGGCCTGATCGGTGAGCGGCTGCCGATGGACATCCTGCTGCCGGGCGTCGGGCTCGCGGCCAAGGAGCTCAGCGCGACCGGCGGTGGCGCGGCCGCGATCGCCATCAAGACCACCGACACGGTGCACAAGACCGCACAGGTCACCAAGAACGGCTGGACGGTCGGCGGGATGGCCAAGGGCGCGGGGATGCTCGCCCCGGGCCTGGCCACCATGCTCGTGGTCCTCACCACCGACGCCGCGGTGGACGCGGGCGAGTTGGACGACGCGCTGCGCGCCGCCACCCGCACCACCTTCGACCGGGTGGATTCCGACGGCTGCATGTCGACCAACGACACCGTCCTGCTGCTCGCCTCCGGTGCGTCCGAGGTGGCGCCCCCCGCCGCCGAGTTCGCCGCGGCGGTCGAGCAGGTCTGCGCCGACCTGGCCCGGCAGCTGATCGGCGACGCCGAGGGTGCGAGCAAGGACATCCGGATCGACGTCACCGGCGCGGCCACCGAGGACGAGGCGGTCACGGTCGCCCGCACCATCGCCCGCAACAACCTGCTCAAGTGCGCCATCCACGGCGAGGACCCCAACTGGGGCCGGGTGCTGGCCGCGATCGGCACCACCGACGCCGCCTTCGACCCGGACCGGTTGGACGTGGCGATCAACGGCGTCTGGGTCTGCCGGAACGGCTCGGTCGGCGAGGACCGCGACCTGGTCGATATGACGGACCGTCAGGTCGTGATCTCCGCGAACCTGAACGCGGGTTCGGCCCAAGCCACGGTGTGGACCAGCGACCTCACCGCCGACTACGTCCACGAGAACAGCGCCTACTCCACCTGATCCCGGGGGACCGAGACCGTGCAGATCGCACCCAAGGGCGAACAGGCCCGCAACAACACCGCGTTGCCCAAGGCGCTGACCCTCATCGAGGCGCTGCCCTGGCTGGAGCGGTTCCACGGCAAGACCGTGGTGATCAAGTTCGGCGGCAACGCCATGGTCGACGAGTCGCTCAAGGCGGCCTTCGCCCAGGACGTGGTCTTCCTGCGGTACGCGGGCCTGCACCCGGTGGTGGTGCACGGCGGCGGCCCGCAGATCAGCGCGCAGCTGGAGAAGCTGGGCCTGAAGTCCTCCTTCACCAACGGCCTGCGGGTCACCACCCCCGAGACCATGGACGTGGTCCGGATGGTGCTGGCCGGCCAGGTCCAGCGCGAGCTGGTCGGACTGCTCAACGAGCACGGGCCGTTCGCGGTCGGCATGACCGGCGAGGACGCGCACACCATGACCGCCGTCAAGCGGTACGCGGTGGTGGACGGCGAGCAGGTGGACATCGGCCTGGTCGGCGACATCGTCAACATCGAGGCGGGCGCGGTGAAGGCGCTGATCGCCGACGGCCGGATCCCGGTGATCTCGTCGATCGCGCGCGGCGCCGACAACCACGTCTACAACATCAACGCGGACACCGCGGCCGCCGCCCTCGCCGCCGCGCTCGGCGCGGAGATGCTGGTGGTGCTCACCGATGTCGAGGGCCTCTACGCGGACTGGCCCAATTCCGACGACGTGATCAGCCAGCTCTCGGCGAGCGAGCTGGAAGCCATACTGCCCACCTTGGCCAGCGGCATGCTGCCCAAGATGGAGGGCTGCCTGCGTGCGGTCCGCTCCGGCGTCGGCACCGCGCGCGTGCTGGACGGCCGGGTACAGCACAGTCTGCTGCTGGAGATCTTCACCGACGAGGGGATCGGCACCATGGTGGTGCCGGACGACGAGAGCACCGTTCTTGGGGGACTGGCATGAACGACCAATCAAACGACCAGCCGAATGACCAGCCGAATGACCGGCCGAGCGCCCAACAGGCGGTGACCAACGCTGATCTGACGAAGCGTTATCAGCACTCGTTCGCCAACAACTACGGCACCCCCCGCCTCCCGCTGGTGCGCGGCGCGGGCGCGCTGCTCTGGGACGCGGACGGCAACGAGTACCTCGACCTGGTCGGCGGCATCGCGGTCAACGCGCTCGGTACCGCGCACCCGGCGATCGTCGCCGCGGTGACCGCGCAGATCGGGCAACTCGGCCACGTCTCCAACCTGTTCACCGCCGAGCCGACCATCGCGCTGGCCGAGCGGCTGCTCGCGCTGGACGAGCGCCCCGGCCGGGTCTTCTTCTGCAACTCGGGCGCCGAGGCCAACGAGGCCGCTTTCAAGATCAGCCGGCTCACCGGTCGGACCCATGTGGTGGCCCTGGAAGGCGCTTTCCACGGCCGGACCATGGGCTCCCTCGCGCTCACCGGCCAGCCCGGCAAGCAGGCCCCGTTCCTCCCGCTGCCCGGCGAGGTGACCCACGTCCCGTTCGGTGACGTCGAGGCCTTGCGGGCAGCCGTCAGCACCGCGACGGCGGCCGTCGTGCTGGAGCCGATCCAGGGCGAGAACGGCGCCGTCCCGCTGCCGGCGGGCTACCTGCGGGCGGCCCGGGAGATCACCCGGGCGACCGGGACCCTGCTGATCCTGGACGAGATCCAGACCGGCATCGGTCGCACCGGCCACTGGTTCGCGCACCAGGCCGAGCCGGGCATCGAGCCGGACGTCGTCACGCTGGCCAAGGGCCTGGGCGGCGGGCTGCCGATCGGCGCCGTGATCGCCTACGGCGAGGCCGGCGAGCTGCTCCAGCCCGGTCAGCACGGCACCACCTTCGGCGGAAACCCGGTGGTCGCGGCGGCCGCCCTCGCGGTGCTCGACACCATCGAGTCGCAGGGCCTGCTGGCCCAGGTGCGAACGGTCGGCGAGCGGCTGCGGACCGGCGTCGAGGCGCTCGGCGATCCCCTGGTCGCGCAGGTGCGTGGCGCCGGCCTGTTGCTCGGGATCGTGCTCACCGAGCCGCTCGCCGCCGAGATCCAGTCCGCCGCCCAGCGCGCCGGCTTCCTGGTGAACGCGGCCGTGCCGGACGCCGTGCGACTGGTCCCGCCGCTGATCCTCACCGAGGCGCAGGCCGACGCTTTCCTCGCCGCACTGCCGGCGATCCTGCGCGAGGCCCGGCAGCAGCGGGCGCTCCAGCTCGGGCAGGAGCCTGCGGCCCAGGCCCGGCAGGACGACCCGGCCGCGCAGGCGCGAGGCTAGTCCGGGAGAATCATCATCATGACCGCGTCCCCCTCCGACCAGCCCGCCGAGCAGGCGTCCGACCAGCCCACCGGCCAGTCCATCGGCCGGTCCGCCGAGCAGCATGCCGAGCAGTCCGCCGCCGGCCCGACGCCGCAGGTCCCACAGACCCGCACGGCGCGCCACCGGCGGATCGTGGACCTGCTGACCCGTCAGCCGGTGCGCTCGCAGAGCCAACTGGCCAAGCTGCTGGCCGATGACGGACTGGTGGTCACCCAGGCCACCCTCTCCCGGGACCTGGACGAGCTGGGCGCGGTCAAGATCCGCAACCGGGACGGTGCGCTGATCTACGCCGTCCCGGCCGAGGGCGGCGACCGCACGCCGCGCGCGCCGATGGGGGAGTCGGCCAGCGAGGGACGGATGGCGCGGCTGGCCGGAGAGCTGATGGTCTCGGCCACCGCCTCCGGCAACCTGGTGGTGCTGCGCACCCCGCCGGGCGCGGCGCAGTTCCTCGCCTCAGCGATCGACACGGCCGGGGTGCACGAGATCATCGGCACCATCGCGGGCGACGACACGGTCCTGCTGATCAGCCGGGACCCGTCCGGGGGTCAGGCGCTGGCGGACCACCTGATGCAGCTGGCGCAGGCTCGGACGGAGCGTCAGTAGCTCATCTGGGGCTGGGGCTGCGGTTCGGTGGGGCCTCCGAGTACACGGGGCGGCAGACAGCAGGCAGCAAATAGCAAACAGCAAACAGCAGGTAACAAACAGCAGGCAGCACGCAGCGATCAGCAGGGCAGGGGCGGGATCCGGCCATTCTCCATCGACCTCGGTTCGGCCGGGCGTGTGCATCTCAACCGAGCGTTAGGTTGGCCTCACGGAACGTTGGTTGCCCCAGGCAACCGGCCCACCTACGCGCCCAACGAGGTCCCGCCATGCACGTGACTGTCGATCAGGACCGCTGCTGCAGCTCCGGCCAGTGTGTGTTGACCGCCCCCGACGTCTTCGACCAGAGCGAGGAGGACGGCCTGGTGCTGCTGCTCCAGGACCGTCCCGACCCCGTCCACCTCCCCAAGCTTCGTACCGCCGCCGCCCTCTGCCCGGGCGGCGCCATCACCATCCATGCCGTCCATGCCGTCCTGGCCGAGCAGGCCGAACACGCCGAGCAGGCCGAACGCACCGAGCGGGCCGACCGGCCCCAGCAGGTGGAGGGGGTCCAGGCATGAGCATCGTCGAGGAGATCAGCTTCCCGGCGCCGCGCGAGCAGGGCTGCCCCTTCGACCCGCCGCCCGCCTACCGCCGCGCCGCCACCAAGATCGCCCTCTGGGACGGCAGCCCCTGCTGGATGGTGACCGGCTATCAGGACGTGCGCTCGGCGCTGAGCGACCGCCGCTTCAGCGCCGACAGCCGCCACCCCGCCTTCCCGTTCCTGCTCCCCGGCCAGGAGGTGCGCCGCGAGAAGCCGCCGTTCCTGCGCCTGGACGACCCCGAGCACTCCCGGGTGCGCAAGATGCTCACCACCGACTTCCTGATCAAGCGGGTCGAGGCGATGCGCCCCGAGATCCAGCGGATCGTCGACGAGCAGCTCGACACCATGGTCGCGAACGGCTCGCCCGCCGACCTGGTGGCCGAATTCGCCCTGCCGGTCCCGTCCCTGGTGATCTGCGACCTGCTCGGCGTGCCGTACGAGGACCACGAGTTCTTCCAGCGCCAGAGCGTGCGCCTGCTGGACAGCACGGTCCCGCCGGGTGAGGCGCGGGTCGCCTTCGACCTGCTGATCGCGTACCTGACCGAGCTGGTCGCGAGCGGGCGCGTCGGGTCCCAGGGCATCCTCGCCAAGCTCGCCGCCCGCGACGACCTGACGGCCGAGGAACTCGCCAACAACGGGCTGCTGCTCCTGATCGCGGGCCACGAGACGACCGCGCACATGACCTCGCTCTCCACCCTCGCCCTGCTGCGCAACCCGGCCCAGGCCGACCGGCTGCGGGCCGAGCCCGAGCTGATCAACGGCGCGGTCGAGGAACTGCTGCGCTACCTCACCATCGTGGACACCGGGCTGCCCCGGGTGGCGCTGGAGGACATCGAGCTGAGCGACGGCCTGGTGGTCAAGGAGGGCGAGGCCGTGCTGCTGATGCTCTCCATCGCCAACCGCGACGAGGAGCTGTTCCCCGGCGGCGCGGAGCTGGACGTCGCCCGCGACGCCCGCCGCCACCTCGCCTTCGGCTTCGGGGTGCACCAGTGCCTGGGTCAGCCGCTGGCCAGGGCCGAGTTGCAGATCGCGCTGTCGACGCTGCTGCGCCGGCTGCCGCAGCTGCGGTTGGCGGTGCCGTTCGAGGAGGTCGCGTTCCGCAACGAGACGCTGATCTACGGGCTGAAGGAGCTGCCGGTCGCCTGGTAGCAGCCGCAGATCCGGGTCCGTCAGCTCTGGTGGATCATCGGATGGACTGCTACTACTGCTGACCGTGCGGATCACCAGAACGAGCGAGACCAACGAGCGAGACCACCGTCGGGACGGTGGCGGAGTGGCCGGTCCACTCCGTCACCGTCCCGACGGTCCTGTTTCCGGTGGTCGGCGACCACCCGCTCAGGCAGGCGCTGCCGGCCCGCTGCCGGCCCGTGCCCACGACCGGGCCGGGTGCCTGGATGTCGAGTTTCCCGCCGCGCTTTGAGTTTCATACGGTGTCGTGCATACTTATGCCTATCACCGCATGAGCCACTAGCAACTTGAGCCACCGAAGAAGGAGAAAGCCGTGACCGAGCGCGTCGTACTCGCCTACTCGGGCGGTCTGGACACGTCCGTCTGCATCGGCTGGATCGCCGAGGAGACCGGCGCCGAGGTCATCGCCGTCGCCGTCGACGTCGGCCAGGGCGGCGAGGACCTGGACGTGATCCGCCAGCGCGCACTGGACTGCGGCGCGGTCGAGGCCGAGGTCGCCGACGCCCGCGAGGAGTTCGCCGACGAGTACTGCCTGCCGGCCCTCAAGGCCAACGCGCTCTACCAGGGCCAGTACCCGCTGGTCTCCGCGCTCTCCCGCCCGGTGATCGTCAAGCACCTGGTCGCCGCCGCGCAGAAGCACGGCGCCACCACCGTCGCGCACGGCTGCACCGGCAAGGGCAACGACCAGGTCCGCTTCGAGGTGGGCATCAACTCGCTCGCCCCGAACCTGAAGTGCATCGCCCCGGTGCGCGACTACGCGATGACCCGGGACAAGGCGATCGCCTTCGCCGAGGCGAAGAACCTCCCGATCGTCACCACCAAGAAGAACCCGTACTCGATCGACCAGAACGTCTTCGGGCGGGCCGTCGAGACCGGCTTCCTGGAGGACATCTGGAACGCCCCGATCGAGGACGTCTACGAGTACACCCAGGACCCGGCCACCGCGCGGGCGGCCGACGAGGTCGTCATCACCTTCGAGGCCGGCGTCCCGGTCGCGATCGACGGCCGCAAGGTGACCGTGCTCCAGGCCATCGAGGAGCTGAACAAGCGGGCCGGCGCCCAGGGCATCGGTCGCCTCGACATGGTCGAGGACCGGCTGGTCGGCATCAAGTCCCGGGAGATCTACGAGGCCCCCGGCGCGATCGCGCTGATCACCGCGCACCAGGCGCTGGAGAACGTCACGGTCGAGCGTGAACTGGCCCGCTACAAGCGGCAGGTCGAGCAGCGCTGGGCCGAACTGGTCTACGACGGCCTCTGGTTCTCGCCGCTGAAGCGCGCGCTGGACGGCTTCGTCGACGAGGCCAACCAGTGCGTGACCGGCGAGATCCGGATGGTGCTGCACGGCGGCCGCGCGGTGGTCAACGGCCGCAAGTCGGACCAGTCGCTGTACGACTTCAACCTCGCCACCTACGACACCGGCGACACCTTCGACCAGTCGATGTCGAAGGGCTTCATCGAGATCTTCGGGATGTCCTCGAAGATCGCCGCCCGCCGCGACCTGGCCTGACGATCCGTCAGAACCCTGCCCTGGCCCGACAGTCCAAGGCAGCTTAGGCACCCCGAGCCCCGGTCGTCCTCCCGGCACGGCCGGGGCTCACCCCCACCCGCAGACATCCAGCAAGGAGCCACGCGATGTCGTCCGACCCGACCGCCGACGTCCGCCTCTGGGGCGCCCGCTTCGCCGACGGCCCCTCCGAGGCGCTGGCCAAGCTCTCCGCCTCGGTCCACTTCGACTGGCGGCTCGCCCCGTACGACATCGCGGGCTCCCGGGCGCACGCCCGTGCCCTGCACGCCGCGAAGCTCCTGACGGACGATGAACTCGCCGCCATGCTCGCCGGGTTGGACCAGCTGCTGGCCGACGTCGAGTCGGGCGCGTTCACCGGCACGATGGCCGACGAGGACGTGCACACCGCGCTGGAGCGCGGCCTGTTGGAGCGGCTCGGCGCCGAGCTGGGCGGCAAGCTGCGGGCCGGCCGCTCGCGCAACGACCAGATCGCCACGCTCTTCAGGATGTACCTGCGCGACCACGCCAAGATCATCGGTGGCCTGATCCTGGACCTCCAGGAGGCGTTGGTGGGCCTGGCCGAGGCGCACCCGGACACCGCGATGCCCGGCCGCACCCACCTGCAGCACGCCCAGCCGGTGCTCTTCGCCCACCACGTCCTCGCCCACGTGCAGGCGCTGGGCCGGGACGCCGAGCGGTTGCGCCAGTGGGATGCCCGCACGGCGGTCTCCCCGTACGGCTCCGGTGCGCTGGCCGGCTCCTCGCTCGGCCTGGACCCGCGCGCGGTCGCCGCCGAACTGGGCTTCGAGGGCGGCTCGGTGGGCAACTCGATCGACGGCACCGCCTCGCGCGACTTCGTCGCCGAGTTCGCCTTCGTCACCGCGATGATCGGCATCAACCTCTCCCGGATCGCGGAGGAGGTGATCATCTGGAACACCAAGGAGTTCGGCTTCATCACCCTGCACGACGCCTTCTCCACCGGGTCCTCGATCATGCCGCAGAAGAAGAACCCGGACATCGCCGAGCTGGCGCGGGGCAAGTCGGGCCGCCTGATCGGCAACCTGACCGGGCTGCTGGCCACCCTCAAGGCGCTGCCGCTGGCCTACAACCGGGACTTGCAGGAGGACAAGGAGCCGGTCTTCGACTCCTGCGACACGCTGGAGGTCCTGCTGCCGGCCTTCACCGGGATGATGGCCACCCTGACGGTCCACCGCGACCGGCTGGAGGAACTGGCCCCGGCCGGCTTCTCGCTGGCCACCGACATCGCCGAGTGGCTGGTCAAGCGCGGGGTGCCGTTCCGGGTGGCGCACGAGGTCGCGGGTGCGTGCGTCAAGGTCTGCGAGGGGCAGGGCATCGAGCTCTGGGACCTGACCGACCAGCAGTTCGCCGAGATCTCCGAGCACCTGACGCCCGAGGTGCGCGAGGTGCTCAGCGTGCACGGCGCGATCGGTGCCAGGGACGGGCGCGGCGGCACGGCGCCGAGCGCGGTGGCCACCCAGCTGGTCGAGGTCAAGGCGGACCTCGCCGTCCAGCGCGCCTGGACCCGCCGCTGACCATCCGGCCCGAGGCGCCCGGCCCCGAGTCCGGCTGACCATCCGGTCCCACGTGCGGCCCCGGACCCGACCCGGGTCCGGGGCCGTCCGACCATCGTCCGAACCCTTCAGCGGGTGATATTTCCGCGTGATTTGCGCCACCCGGTACCGCCAGTGGGTTGAGAACAGCTGAAGGCTGGGTAGAGCGCTGGCGAACGCATCGCCGTTAACGGCTGATACGGTCTTGCGCTACCCCCGGTCAGGGACGATCTCCGACCGGGCAGACCTCCGGCAGGCCACCCGGTGCGAAACCCTCACCCTGCGCCCCGGGTATTGACGATGGGAGGCCCCCGCACATGGGCATGAGCGTGATCATCTCGCCGGCGACCGAGCAGGACACCGAGCAGATCCTCAAACTCCAGTACCTCGGCTACCAGAGCGAGGCCGAACTCTACGGCGACTGGTCGATCGAGCCGCTGACCCAGACCCTGGAGAACCTGCGCGAGGAGCTGGCCGGCCGGCACGTGCTGGTCGCGCGGCTGGGCGACGAGGTGGTCGGCGCGGTGCGCGGCTGGGTCGAGGAGGACGGCGTGGGCCGGATAAGCCGCCTGGTGGTGCACCCCCGGATGCAGCGCCACGGCCTCGGCGGCCGGCTGTTGCAGGCGCTCGAGGAACTGCTGCGGCAGGACGAGCGCCCGGTGCACTCCTTCCAACTCCTCTCCGGCCACCGCAGCCTGGGCAACCTGCGTCTGTACGCGAGCCAGGGCTACCGGCAGACGGCGGTCCACCCGGTCACCCGCAGGCTGAGCTTCGTGACCCTGGAGAAGCCCGTCGAGGCCCCGCTGGCCGCCGCGGTCTGACCTCGGCCGCCACTGTCGGACCCGGCCACAACTGTCGGACCCAGCCACCGCCGATTGGTCCGAACCACCGGTCGTACCCAACGCCGAACGGCTCCACCACCATGGTGGGGCCGTTCGGCGTTTCCCTTGTGGCGACTGGGCTGTGTCCGCATTACGGACAGCACATCCTGATTTCTGGGACCCGGCCTTGGTATCTGCTTTACTTACTTTCATGACTGCGACGACGAAGACCACCGCCACCGGCACCATGCCGGCACGTGTGCGTGGCATGTGTTGTCGAATGTGTCACTGCTGATCGGGCCTGACGCCCCGCGGGCCACCGCCCGCCCAGCCCCTCGATCCGCCGCCTCCCGCTGACCGTTCGGTCGGTTCCGCACGGGATGTCCGGCGCCCCAGGTCGAGTCCGGCTCACCCCGCCACATCCCCCGCCCCGAGGCACGGCGTCCGCACGCCCGCGCCCAGGAGGTCGGGCCCGTGCGCACCGCCCCCACCCGACCCCGACCCACGGAAGCAGCTGTGATCACCACCAAGGACCTCACCAAGGTCTACACCTCACGTGGCCGCCAGGTCAGCGCCCTGCGCGGCGTCGACCTGCACGTCCGCACCGGCGAGGTGTACGGCGTCGTCGGCACCTCGGGCGCGGGCAAGAGCACCCTGATTCGCTGCGTCAACCTGCTGGAGCGCCCGAGCTCAGGCACCGTCACGGTGGACGGCGTCGAACTGACCGCGCTGCCCGGCGGCCGGCCCGGATCCGCCCAGCGCGGGGCCGGGCGCGAACTGCGCGCCGCGCGCGGCCGGATCGGCATGGTCTTCCAGCACTTCAACCTGCTCTCCTCGCGCACCGTCCGGGAGAACGTCGAACTGCCGCTGGAACTCACCGGCCTGGGCCGCACCGAGCGCCGCCGCAAGGCCGGCGAGCTGCTGGAGCTGGTCGGGCTCGGCGACAAGGCCGGCGCCTACCCGAGCCAGCTCTCCGGTGGCCAGAAGCAGCGGGTCGGCATCGCCCGCGCGCTGGCCGGCGACCCCAAGGTGCTGCTCTCCGACGAGGCCACCTCGGCCCTCGACCCGGAGACCACCCGCTCGATCCTGGCGCTGCTGCGCGAGCTCAACCAGCAACTGGGCCTGACCGTGCTGCTGATCACCCATGAGATGGAGGTGATCAAGTCGGTCTGCGACTCCGCCGCGCTGATGCGCGACGGACGGATCACCGAGTCCGGCACGCTCACCGACCTGCTCGCCACCGAGGGCTCGGAACTGGCCCGAGAGCTCTTCCCGCTCGGCGACCCCGACTCCGACCTCGGCACCGGGCGCCCGGGCGCCACCGTGCTGGAGATCACCTTCCAGGGCGACAGCTCGAGCCAGCCGTTCGTCTCCCAGCTGGCCAGGACCTACCAGGTCGACATCAACATCCTGGGTGCCGCGGTGGAGACCATCGGCGGCCGCCAGGTCGGCCGGATGCGGGTCGAGCTGCCCGGCGACCACCAGGACAACGTGGTGCCGATCGGCTTCCTGCGCGAGCAGGGCCTGCAGGTGGACCTGATCAGCCCGAACGGAGTTGTGGCATGAACTGGGACGACATGCAGCCGCTGCTGCACGACGCGACGATCGAGACGCTGCAGATGGTCGGCATCGCCACCCTGGTCACGTTGCTGGTCGGCCTGCCGCTCGGGGTGCTGCTGGTCCTCACCGACAAGGGCGGTCCGCTGCGCAACGCGGTGGTCAACAAAGTGGTCGGCGCGATCGTCAACGTCGGCCGCTCGCTGCCCTTCGTGATCCTGCTGGTCGCGCTGATCCCGTTCACCCGCTGGGTGGTCGGCACCTCGATCGGCTGGCAGGCGGCCACCGTGCCGCTGGCCGTCGGCGCCATCCCGTTCTACGCCCGGCTGGTGGAGAGCGCGGTGCGCGGCGTGGACGGCGGCCTGGTCGAGGCCGTGCACGCGATGGGCGGCGGCACCTGGGCCGTGGTCCGCAAGGTGCTGCTGCCCGAGGCGCTGCCCGCGCTGCTCGCCGCGCTGACCACCACCGTGATCGCGCTGGTCGGCTACTCGGCGATGGCCGGCACGGTCGGCGGCGGTGGCCTCGGCAACCTGGCGATCACCTACGGCTACATGCGGTTCGAGACCAACTTCATGATCGTCATCGTGGTCGAGCTGGTCCTGCTGGTGACCCTGGTCCAGTTGCTCGGCGACCTCGCCGTCCGCCGCCTCAAGCGCTGACGCCTCCTCACCAGAGCCCCAACGGCCCCACCACAGCAGCCCCCTCAGACTTCCGCCCCCGAACTCCCGGGTGCGCGGCCCCCGTCCAACGGAGAAAGGCACTTTTCGTGCGTACCGTCCTGAAGTCCACCGCCCTCCTCGCCACCGCAGGCCTGACCCTCACGATCGCGGCCTGCTCCTCCTCCGGCAGCTCCTCGAACAGCGCCGACAAGCCGCTCGTCGTGGTCGCCAGCCCCACCCCGCACGCCCAGATCCTCGACTACATCAAGGACAACCTGGCGGCGAAGGCGGGCCTGAAGCTGACGGTCAAGGAGGTCACGGACTACACCCTGCAGAACCCCGCCGTGCAGGACGGCTCCGCCGACGCCAACTTCTTCCAGCACGTCCCCTACCTGACCGACTTCAACAAGACCCACGGCACCGACATCGTGCCGGTCGAGAACGTCCACCTGGAGCCGCTGGGCGTCTACTCGAAGAAGGTCAAGAAGATCGGCGACCTGGCCGACGGCGCCTCCGTCGCGGTGCCCAACGACGCCACCAACGAGGGCCGCGCGCTCAAGCTGCTGGCCGACAACCAGGTGATCACCCTGAAGGACGGGGTCGGCACCGGCGCCACCGTCCGCGACATCGCCGGCAACCCGAAGCACCTCAAGTTCAAGGAGCTGGACGCCGCCCAGCTGCCGCGCGCGCTGGACGACGTGGACGCCTCGGTGATCAACGGCAACAACGCGCTGGGCGCCGGCCTCAAGCCCGCCACCGACGCGATCCTGCTGGAGAAGGCCGAGGGCAACCCGTACGCCAACGTGCTCGCGGTCAAGAAGGGCCACGAGAACGACCCGCGGGTGCAGAAGCTGGCCCAGCTGCTGCACTCGCCCGAGGTGAAGAAGTACATCGAGGACACCTTCCAGGGCTCGGTCATCCCGGCCTTCTGACCGGCGCCCGGCCGGACGACGGCCCACCGGCCCCGTGCCCCGTGCCCCGCCGCACCCGCGGCGGGGCACGACACCCCCTGGGGCCAACTGACGGTCCGTCGACCCCCGGCGACGCCCGGCGTGCGCGGGGCGTACCGTGGGTCCACGACCCGGCGAGGAGAGACGGTATGCCAGCGAGTTTCCCCGAGACCGCGATCAGCACCGAACGGCTGCTGCTGCGCCCTCTGGAGGAGGGCGACGGGCCCGAGTTGGTCGCCATGATGGCCGACGACCTGGTGCTCAGCTGGACCGACGTACCGCAGCCGTTCACCCACGCCCACGCGCTGCGCTGGGTCCGCCACCGAGCGCCCGAGCAGCGCGCCGAGGGGAGCGGGATCGCCTTCGCCGTCACCGAGCACCTGACCCAGCGGCTGGTCGGCCTGGTCGAACTGCGGCACACCGACTGGCGGCTGCTCAGCACCGAGGCCGCCTACGTCACCGCGCCCTGGGCCCGCGGCGAGGGTTACGCGGTCGAATCGCTGCTCGGCGTGGCCCAGTGGCTCTTCGAGGACCGCGGCTTCCACCGCCTCGAACTGCGGACCGCGGCCGGCAACACCGCCGCCCAGCAGGTCGCCCAGAAGATCGGCTGCATCAGCGAGGGCGTGCTGCGCAGCGCCTGGATAGTGCGCAGCGGCGAGGTCGGTTCGGCCGGCGAGGAGAGCCGCAGCGACCTCATCGTCTGGAGCCTGCTCCCCGAAGACCTCGAACCGGTACGGGAATCGCCCGCCCCGTTCGCCGCGCTGCGTCGCGGCTGAGGCCGAGCGCGGCCCGCCCGGCGCTCGCGTCGTGCTCGCGTCGTGCTCGTGTCGCGCTCACGCAGTGCTCGTGTCGCACTCGGATCGCGCCCGTACCGTGCTCGTTCGGTGCGCGTAGCACCGAGGCGGCGGCTGGGACACCTGGGCCTACCAGGTAACCTCCTCTCCTGGACGGATGGCCGCAGCGGCGGGGGTGGGTGCACCTGACGCCCGCGTGGCTCCGGCCGATCCAGGGGCCAGTCGCGCGCACCGCCGCGCGCCGTGGCCGAGTCGTGAGGCGGGAACCGAGGGAGAGCAGCCGCGATGGCTGACCGGATCACGGTCATCGGGTGGGACGGCACGCCGCTGACCGCGGCGGCCGCCGCCGCGCTCGCCGCGGCCACCTTGGTGGCGGGTGCGCCCTACCAGCTCAACGCGCTGCCGGTGCCGGCCGCCGCCGAGCGGATCGCGCTCGGCAGCGTCGAGTCGGCGGCCCGCCGGATCGCCGAACACCGCGGCGCGGTGGTGGTGGTCGCCGAGGGCGACCCCGGCTTCTTCGGCGTGGTGCGCACCCTGCGCCGGCCGGAGTACGGCCTGGAGTTGGAGGTGCTGCCGGCCGTCTCGTCGGTCGCCGCCGCCTTCGCCCGGGCCGGGATGGCCTGGGAGGACGCCCAGGTGGTGAGCACGCACGGCGGCCGGCTGCGCAAGGCGGCCAACGTCTGCCGGGCCCACTCCAAGGTCGCCGTACTGACCAGTCCCGACGCCGGGCCCAGCGAGCTGGCCCTGATGCTGCGCGGGGTGCACCGCACCTTCGTCGTCTGCGAGGCGCTCGGCACCGAGGAGGAGGACGTCTCGGTGCTGACCTCCGACCGGGTGCCCGACCACGACTGGCGCGATCCCAGCGTGGTGCTGGTGATCGGCGGCAACGCGCAGACCCAGGCCGTGGACGCGCCCTCCGGCTGGTTGGCGGGCCGCCCGGTCGGCTACCCGGCCGCCGAGCGCGGCTGGGCGCTGCCCGGTGACGCCTACGACGGCGAGGGCGTGCGGACCCTCTCCGAGCAGACCCGGGCGGTGATCCTGGCCCGGCTCGGTCCGGGACCCGGTGACCTGGTGTGGTGCGTGGGCGCCGGCAGCGGCGCACTCGCGGTGGAGACGGCGCGGTTCGGCGCGGCCGTGGTGGCCGTCGAGGCGGACGCCGCCGGCTGCGCGCGGATCGCGGTCAACGCGCGCCGGTACGGGGTCGAGCTGGAGACCGCCGCCGGCAGCGCGCCCGAGGTGCTCGGCGGGCTGCCCGAGCCGGACGCCGTGGTGGTCGAACGCGGTGGCGCCGAGGTGGTGGCGGCGGTCCTGACCCGCCGTCCGGGCCGCCTGGTCGCGCCGGCCCGCACCCTGGCCGAGGCGGAGCAGATCCGCGCCGTGGTCGCCGCCGCCGGCTACCAGGTGGAGGGCGCGATCCTGCAGTCCGCGCCGCTCACCACCGACGGCGGTCTGACGATCGGCGCGGGGGAGAGCAACCTGGTGCTCTGGGCCGAGCCCAAGGGCTGAGCCGCACCGGTCGGTCGACGGACCCGGCAGCTGAGATTCCGCCAGCTGAGATGTCGCCAACCACCGCCCTGGCAAATGAGGATGAAACGGACACCTGGCCGGTGGGCTGTCCGACCGGGCCGGTAGTCTGACGATTCGACCGCCGTTCGGGATCTTTCGAAAGGTTCCCCGAACGGCGGAGTGCCGACGTGGTGCAACCCACACGGAGATCGGCGTGTGGGCATTCGACTGACGCTCGCGAGACCGGGAGAATGTCCCGGGGCCCGGGCCGGTCGTGCCGGTTGCCCCGGGCTGTCGTTAGTTCAGGTGACGGTGCACGGTGACCGGCTGGCCCGTTCGGGGTCAGGCGAAGGGCACCGGACGCCGTGACCGCGGACGGCTCACGGCCGTCGCGCGGAGCGCGCGACGGTCGGCAGGTTGGACTGTGGGGTGGGCCGGCACGCGGCTTGGACCCGAAGCGGGCGGTGCGCCTAGGTCGGCGACCGGGCCGTCAAGGACGCGGAAGCGGCCTGGAAGGAGTGTTGACATGACCGACGGCGGTCACGTCCCCAACGAGGGACTGCCGGAGCACCTGCTCCCCGAGACCGGGACCGATCCGGCGCAGGGAGGTGGCGGGTGGGTCACCGACCTCGTCGGCCAGGCCGTACCCGTGGGTGCGCCGGGTCCTGGCTACACCTTCATCGACCAGCCCGACCGGGTGGACCAGCTCGACGACGAGGATGACGTGCTGCTGATGCCGGGGCCGCAGGGTTCCTGGAGCGACGCGTCCACCGCGCCGGTGGTCCCGCTCGGCGAGGCGCTCGCGCCGCAGGGCGTGCCCGGCTACGCGGTGTACGCGGCGGCGGACGGCTCGGTGGCCTTCCCCTCGGCGAACGCTGCGGTGCCGCCGGTCGCGCAGCCCGTGCAGCTCGTCCAGCCCGTCCCGGTGCAGGCCGTCCCCGACCTGACGGCCGGGCCGATGGCCGTGGTCGCCGCGGAATCGCAGGCCGCCCCGATCCAGCTGCCCGCCGCACCCGTCCCGCCGGCCGCCGTGCCGCAGCAGCCGGGCGTCCCCGGCCTGGCAGCGGTCCCGCCGATCGCCCCGGTCTTCGCGCAGCCTGACGCCGTGCCGGTCGCCAGCGCCCCGGTCGCCACCGCCGACCAGGCGCCCACCGGGGTGCCGGTCGAGCCCTCCTGGCCGCCGCTCGACCTGCCGGTGCAGGCCGCCGGCGAGGCGTCGGCCCCGGGTATCGCCCAGCCGGAGCAGCCGGCTCCCGCGCAGGTCGCCGCTCCGCAAGTCCAGGTCCCGCAGCCCCAGGCCCCGCAGGCGGCCGCCGCCCCGTCGCGCCGGCCGCTGCACGCCGGGCCGCCGATCCCGGACCCCTCGGTGATGACCGGTCAGGTTCCGGTCCGCTCGCTGGCCGATCGCGGCCCCTCCGAGCCGGGTGGCACGCCGCCGCACGGCATCCCGGTCGCCGCCCCGGTGCAGGTCGCCGCCGTCCTGGTGGCCGCCCCCGCGCCGGTCGAGCCGTCGACCGAGACCGTGGTGATCCCGGCTCAGTCCGTCGCGAGCGAGCCGCAGTCCGTCGTGCCGGCGCCGGTCGAGGCCGCGCCCGCCGAGACCGCCCCGCTGCCCGAGTCGGTGCCGCAGGCCCAGGCGCTCCCGGTCGAGGTCGCTGCCCCGGCCGAGGCCGCCCAGCCGGTCGTGCCCGCCGAAGCCGCCGAAGCCGCCGCCCCGGTCGCCGAGCTCGCCGAGGTCATGGCTCCGGCACCGGTCACCGAGGCCCTGGCCGTCGCCACCGAGGCGTCGATCCCTGACGTACCGTCAGCGGAAGCCGCCACGAGCCAGGTCGCCGAGCCGGTGGCCGCCGAGCCGTCGGCTGCCCCGCAGGTTCCGGTCGCCGACCCCGCCGCCGAGGTGCGTCAACCCGAGGTCGTCGAGGTTCCCGCACCCGTGGCCCCGCCGCGCCGGATCGCCGCCTTCCTGGCCGACCCCGCCCCGCTCGGCCTCTCGGTCCCCGAGGTGCAGACCCCCGAGGTGCAGACCCCCGCCGCGCCGCCCGCCGAGCAGGCCCCGGCTGAGGCCCCTGCCGCCGAGGCCCCGATCGCCGAGACTCCCGCCGTCGAAGCTCCCCCGACCGTCGCCGCCCCGGCGATAGCGCCTGTCGCTGACGCACCGTCGGCGGACGCGGACGCGGACGCCGCCACCGACGACACCGCCACCGACGCCGTCGTCCCCGAGGCCGCCGTGGCCACCGACGCTCCGTCAGCCGAGGCCGCAGCAGTCCCCGAGGCGCCCGAGGCCGCCAAGTCGGTCGAGCCGGTCGAGTCGGTCGAGCCCGCCCCCGCAGAAGCCCCCGCCCTCGCCGAGGCCCCCGAGCCCATCGAGCCCGCCGCCCCCCGCCCCCCGGCGGCCCCTGGCTACGCCGACCCGATGCGCGAGGCCGTCCACCAGGTGATGCGCGAGCGCCGCGACATCCGCAACGGCTTCCGCCCCGACCCCGTCCCGCACGAGGTCCTGCTGCGCGTCCTGGAGGCCGCCCACACCGCACCCAGCGTCGGCTACTCGCAGCCCTGGGACTTCGTGGTGATCCGCTCCGCCGAGACCCGCCGCAAGATGCACGCCCTGGCCGAGCGCCAGCGCGAGGCCTACGCGGACTCGCTCCCCAAGGGCCGGGCGAAGCAGTTCAAGGAAATCAAGATCGAGGCGATCCTCGACACGCCGGTCAACATCGTGGTCACCGCCGACCGCACCCGTGGCGGCCGGCACACCCTGGGCCGGCACACCCAGCCGCAGATGGCCCCGTACTCCGCGGCCCTCGCGGTCGAGAACCTCTGGCTGGCCGCCCGCGCCGAGGGCCTGGGCGTCGGCTGGGTGAGCTTCTTCGACGAGGAGGAGATGGTCCGCGAGCTCGGCCTGCCCGAGCACCTGGAGGTGGTCGCCTACCTCTGCGTCGGTTTTGTCGACTCCTTCCCGGACGAGCCGGAGCTGCAGCAGCAGGGCTGGGCCAAGAAGCGCCCGCTCTCCTGGGTGGTGCACGAGGAGCAGTACGGCAACCGTGCGCTGCCCGGCGAGGCGCCGCACAGCGTGCTCTCCGAGACGCTGCGCACCATCCGGCCACTGGATGCCAAGGCGCTCGGCCTGGCCTGGGACCGGCAGAAGCGGATGACCAAGCCGGCCGGCTCGCTCGGCATGCTGGAGATCATCTCCGCCCAGCTCAGCGGCCTGTCCCGGAAGTGCCCGCCGCCGATCCCGGAGCCCGCCTGCGTGGCGATCTTCGCGGGTGACCACGGCGTGCACGCCCAGGGCGTCACCCCGTGGCCGCAGGAGGTCACCGCCCAGATGGTGGCGAACTTCCTGGCCGGGGGAGCGGTGGTCAACGCCTTCGCCGCCCAGGTCGGCGCCGAGGTCTGCGTGGTCGACATCGGTGTCAAGGCCGACCTGCCGGAGGCGATCCAGCAGGGCCGCACCACCGGACTGCTGCCGCGCAAGGTCAAGCCGGGCACCGACGACATGACCCAGGGCCCGGCGATGACCCGGGAGGAGGCGCTCAAGGCGCTGGAGATCGGCATCGAGACCGCCCGCGACCTGGTCGCGGCCGGCAACAAGATCCTGATCACCGGCGACATGGGCATCGCCAACACCACCGCTTCGGCCGCCCTGATCTCCGTCTTCACCGGCGCCGACCCGACCGAGGTCACCGGACGCGGCACCGGCATCGACGACGAGACGCACGCCCGCAAGGTGGACGTGATCCGCCGCGCCCTGGAACTGCACAAGCCCGATCCGTCCGACCCGATCGGCGTGCTGGCGGCCGTCGGCGGTCTGGAGCACGCGGCGATCGCCGGCTTCCTGCTCGGCGCGGCCTCGCTGCGCACGCCGGTCATCCTGGACGGCGTGATCGCCGGCTCGGCGGCGCTGGCCGCCAAGGCGATCGCCCCCGAGGTGCTGGCCGCCTGCATCGCGGGCCACCGCTCGGCGGAGCCCGGCCACCAGGCCGCGCTCGCCAAGATCGGCCTGCGGCCGCTGATCGACCTCGATCTGCGGCTCGGCGAGGGGACCGGTGCCCTGCTGGCCCTCCCGCTGGTGCAGAGTGCCGCCCGGGCGATGCACGATGTAGCCACCTTCGACTCCGCCGGAGTCACCGAGAAGGGCTGACACCCGTCTCCACCCCGTACCGGCGCGGAGGCCCTGTCCGCGCCGGTACGGGGTGCTGCCGTACCCGAAACGACCGCCCCAGCCCCTCCAGGAGCCCCCGATGACCGCGCCCAACCCGCACCCGAGCACCGAGGGCCGCACGCCGTACCCCGTCGGCCTGCTGCTGAGCGGCCGTCGGGTCGTAGTGGTCGGTGGCGGCCAGGTCGCCCAGCGTCGGCTGCCCGCCCTGATAGCCGCCGGCGCCCAGGTCGACCTGATCTCCCCGGCCACCACGCCTGCCGTCCAGGCGATGGCCGACGCCGGCGAGATCAGCTGGCAGCGGCGCGGTTACCTGGACGGCGACCTGGCCGAGGCCTGGTACGTGCTGGTCGCCACCGACGAGCACGCCGTCAACGAGGCGGTCAGCGCCGAGGCCGAGCGCCGCCGGATCTTCTGCGCCCGCAGCGACGACGCCGCGGCCGCCACCGCCTGGACGCCCGCCACCGGTCACGACGAGGGCACCACCGTCGCCGTGCTGACCGGCGACCCGCGGCACTCGGCCGCACTGCGCACCACCATCGTCGAGGGCCTGCGCGACGGCAGCCTGAGTGCCCGCCAGTTCCGGCAGCGCTCGGCCGGCGTGGCGCTGGTCGGCGGCGGCCCCGGCGACCCCGACCTGATCACCGTGCGCGGCCGCCGGCTGCTCGCCGACGCGGACGTGGTGGTCGCCGACCGCCTGGCCCCGCGCGAGCTGCTCGCCGAGCTGCCCCCGCACGTCGAGGTGATCGACGCGTCCAAGATCCCCTACGGCCGGGCGATGGCCCAGGAGGCGATCAACCAGGCGCTGATCGACCACGCCAAGGCCGGCCGGTTCGTGGTCCGGCTCAAGGGCGGCGACCCCTACGTCTACGGGCGCGGCGGCGAGGAGTTGCTGGCCTGCGCCGCGGCCGGCGTCCCGGTCACCGTGGTCCCCGGCATCTCCAGCTCGATCAGCGTGCCGGCCGCCGTCGGCATCCCGGTCACCCACCGCGGCATGACCCACGAGTTCACCGTGATCTCCGGCCATGTCGCCCCCGAGGACCCGCGCTCGCTGGTCAACTGGGAGGCGGCCGCCCGGATGACCGGCACCCTGGTGCTGCTGATGGCGGTCGAGCGGATCGGCGCGATCGCCGCCCGGCTGATCGAGGCGGGCCGCCCGGCCGACACCCCCGTCGCCGTGGTCCAGGAGGGAACCACCGCCGCCCAGCGCCGGATCGACGCCACGCTGGCCACGGTGGCCGCCACCGTCGCCGCCGAGGGCGTCCGCCCGCCGGCCGTCATCGTGATCGGCGACGTCGTGCACGTCCTCGACCCCGCCACCCGCTGACCCCGCCACCCGTTGACCCCTGAGAGCCGCATGTCCGAGCCCAGCACCATCATCGACGCCGCCGACCCGCGACTGGCCGACTACACCGACCTGACCGACGTCGAACTGCGGCGCCGCCGCGAACCCGCCGAGGGCCTCTTCATCGCCGAGGGCGAGAAGGTGATCCGCCGCGCGCTCGCCGCCGGGTACCGGATGCGCTCGATGCTGCTCACCGCCAAGTGGCTGGACGTCATGGCGGACGTGATCGCCACCGTCGACGCCCCGGTCCACCTGGTCGAGCCCCGCCTGGCCGAGCAGGTGACCGGCTACCACGTGCACCGCGGCGCGCTCGCCTCGATGTCCCGCAAGCCGCTGCCGACGGCCGCCGAGGTGCTGGTCGGCGCCGGCCGCGTCGCGGTGCTCGAAGGGCTGGTCGACCACACCAACCTCGGCGCCATCTTCCGCAGCGCCGCCGCGCTCGGCATGGACGCCGTGCTGCTCTCCCCGGACTGCGCCGACCCGCTCTACCGCCGGGCCGTGAAGACCTCGATGGGCGCCGTCTTCTCGGTGCCCTACGCGCGGTTGGACCCCTGGCCGGGATCACTCGCGGCCCTGCGCGACGCCGGCTTCCACCTGCTCGCGCTGACCCCGGCCGAGGGTTCGGTCGACCTCGCCCAGGCGGCCCCGCACCGGCTGCCGAAGGCCGCGCTGATGCTCGGCGCCGAGGGCGACGGCCTCACCGCACCGGCCCTCGCCGCAGCCGACCAGCGGGTGCGGATCCCGATGGCGCACGGCATCGACTCGCTCAACGTCGGCGCCGCCGCAGCGGTCGCCTTCTACGCCGTCAACGTCGTGGCCGCCGGCTGACGGACCGTCAACTCGCAGCGCCCCTGGACCGGCCAGCTGGGCCCGGCGCCGCCGCAGTCAGCTGCTGCCGGTGCCGCCGGCCGCGCCCGCGTTCGTGCCGACCCCCGTGCCGCCCGAGATCCCCGCGCCCGGCCAGGACTCGTCCAGGCTGCCGTCCGCCCGCACCGTGTAGCGCGTGGTCGCCGTGGCGCCGGTCTGGGTCACCCGCTCCTCGCGGACCAGCGCGCCCTCCTCCAGCCGCCAGGCGGCGGTGGACTGCGGATCGGCGGCCGAACTGCGCGCGGTCAGCGCGACGGGGGAGTCGGCGGCGAAGCCGAACAGCTCGATCAGGTCCACCGGCACCGAGCCCTCGGTACGGCGCAGCACCACCACGGTGGCCGGCGCGCCGTGGTAGCGGGCGGGCAGCACGCTGGTCAGCGTCACCACCGGCGCGCCCGGGGCGGGGTCGGTGGCGGACCGGCCGCCGCGCAGCGCGATCTGCGGGCCGCCGGCGGGGTCGTTGTAGCTGCGGTTGGGCCAGTCCACCGGCGGCACCGGGCCGGTCGCCGGGCCGAGCCCGGTCGACGAGGCCACCGAGGCCACGGCTGCCACCGGGGCCGAGGAAGCCGCCGAGGCGGGCGAGGCCGGCACCGTCGCCGCGGCGCTGCCCGTCCCGCCGCCGGTGCGCGCCGCCGGGGCCGCCACCGCAGGCGAGGGCTGGGTGCCGTCGGCCGACAGGCCGATGGCGGGCCCGGCACCCTCGGCCCCGTTCGCACCGCCCTGACCCGCCGTCGCGACGTCGGCCACGGTGTGCCGCAGTGGCGACAGCCCCTGCGAGTGGCGGTTCTCACACCCCTGTGCCGCCGCGATGGCCAGGGCCACCCCGATGGTCACCGTGATGAAGACCACCAGCCGCTGCCGCCGCAGCCGTCGACGCGCGTCGAGTACCCGTCCGGGCGGCGGGGTGTGCTGGCGCTCGCGGGGCTGCGGCCGCCCGCCGGCCTCCTGCCGCGGCCGAGCCGGCGGCACCGGGGCGGCGGGCGGGTGCCCGACCGGTCCGCCACCGTGCGGCGGCGGGTAGGGCTGCGAGCGGGCGAACCGCGGCCGCCCGAGCGCCCGCGCCTCGTCCGCCTCCCGCGCCGCCCGCTCGGCCCGCTCCGCGTCGCGGGTGGCCGACTCCCGCAGGCCGCTCTCGCGTGCCGCCACCGCGCGCTCGTGCTCCCGCTCGCGCTCCCGCGGCCCGGCGATCGGCGGCGCTGCCGCCGCCGTGGCGGGGCGCGCGCGCCCGGCGCCCGCCCGGGCCGCCAGCTCGCTCAGCCGCTCGTGCAGGTGCGCGGCGCCGGGCCGCTCCATCGGCTCCTTGGCCAGGCAGGCTCCGATCAGCGGCGCGAGCGGCGCCGGCACCTCGGACAGGTCCGGCTCCTCGTGCACCACCCGGTACAGCATCACCTCTGACGAGGCGCCGGAACCGAACGGCGTGTCACCGGTGAGCGCGTACGCCAGGGTCGCCCCGAACGCGAAGACGTCGGTGGCCGGCGTCACGGCCGCGCCGCGCACCTGCTCGGGTGCCAGGAAGCCGGGGGAGCCGACCGCCGTACCGACGTGGGTCAGCGTGCTCGCGCCGCGCGACCAGGCGATGCCGAAGTCGATGATCCGCGGGCCCTTGGGGGAGAGCAGGATGTTGGAGGGCTTCAGGTCCCGGTGCACCACGCCGGCCTCATGGACCTTCACCAGACCGTCCGCCAGCGCGGCCCCGATCCGGGCCACCTCGGGCCAGGGCAGCGGGCCCTCGTCCCCGACCCGCTTGTACAGCGAGGGCCCCGGCACGTAGGCGGTGGCCAGCCAGGGCCGGTCCGTCTCGAGGTCCGAGCCGACCACCCGGGCCGTGCAGCCGGCCCGGATCCGGGAGGCGGCCGCGACCTCGCGGGCGAACCGGGTGCGGAACTCCACGTCCTCGGCCAGCTCGGCGCGGATCAGCTTCAGCGCCACCCGTTGGCCCTTGCGGTCGGACCCCAGGTAGACCACGCCCATCCCGCCGGCGCCGAGTCGCCGGTGCAACCGGTACGGGCCGACGATGCGGGGGTCCTCACGCCTCAGCCGCATCATCGCCATGTCGTTCCCCGTCAGCCCGTCAGGTGGGCAAGCCGTGAGGTGGGCCCCGCAGACTGGGGCATCGTCAGTTTCCGTCGGGCACAGCTTACGGACTGTCGGCTGCGGTGTGCTGATACGCAACACGCGAACCGCCGGTGGGATTGTCCGATCTCCGCTGGCAGGCTCGGTTCTGGACGTCGTCCGAGAGCTGTACTCGGGGCCTGTCCTCAGGGTTCCCTCGGGGGTTGACAACCCTGCCCATCCGTCTGCGGTAGTACGTCGAGGCGCCCGGCGTCATCCTCCCGGTGAGCCTTCGAACGATACGCAGGCATGACGCCACCGGGCTTGCCGCCGCCTACCGTTGAGGTCAGCGGTGGACGAGGTTCTCGTCCCCCGAGGCCATCGGTCCACCGCTCCCGATCCATGCCAGTCCATCCCCGGCACCGACCGAACAGCGGCAGGAGCAGGACCATGGCCACGCAGCTCACCGGAGCCACCGGGCACCGGCGATCGCTCGCCGAGCGCGTTCAGCGGCTCCAGCGCGCGCAGCGCCCGGCCCGCGAGGAGCGTCACCCGGCCGTCGCGCTGGCGATCGCGCTGCCCTGTGCCATCGCGCTGATGCTGCTCTTCGGCGGCTGGGACCAGATGGTCACCCAGACCAAGGCGGTGGCCGACCTGATCGGGCGCTGATCCCGAGGGACAGGGATCGGACGCCGGCCGGCGGCGCGCGCCCCCGCGGGGACGCGGACGGGCGAGAAGCGGGCGCGCACGCCCCGGCCATCCACGAGTGCCGTGTACGGACGTCGGTGAGGGCGGCCGTACACGGCACTCGACCCCCTCGTGTGACCAGCGCGACGGGCGCGACCACGATCCTGAAGAGCCGCAACGCCGAAGGGCCGGACCCTCGATGAGGATCCGGCCCTTCGGCGTTGCACTGTGCGCGATACTGGGATTGAACCAGTGACCCCTACCGTGTCAAGGTAGTGCTCTCCCGCTGAGCTAATCGCGCGGAACGACCGCGCCGTCAAGCGCAGTCCGAGATCCCGAAGGATCGATACCCCCTGAGGGGCAGTGCGCGATACTGGGATTGAACCAGTGACCCCTACCGTGTCAAGGTAGTGCTCTCCCGCTGAGCTAATCGCGCAGGTCAACCGCACCACGAAGGTGCCACCGCCGGACCCCGGAGGGTCGAGCAGCGTAGGGCTGGTGCGCGATACTGGGATTGAACCAGTGACCCCTACCGTGTCAAGGTAGTGCTCTCCCGCTGAGCTAATCGCGCGGGAAGACCCCGGCAAGCCGGGGACCTCTGGAGGTGGAGACGGGATTTGAACCCGTGTACACGGCTTTGCAGGCCGTTGCCTCGCCTCTCGGCCACTCCACCAGGCAACTTCGGTTGAACCATATCAGTAAGGACGATCATGCTGTCCTTCACCGAGCGGACGACGAGATTCGAACTCGCGACCCTCACCTTGGCAAGGTGATGCTCTACCAACTGAGCCACGTCCGCCTGTCTTCCGGGCTCCTCCCCGCCCTCTGGCGGCTCCGTTTCCCGGCGACGTGTTGAACTTTAGCGGAAACCTGGGCCAGCTCAAATTCCGTATCCGCAGGCGCTCGCCGGGCACCGACCGAACCCGGCTGCTCAGCACCCGTTCCGGCCCGCTCGGTGTCCCCGCAGGTCAGCCACCGCACGGGGCCGCGACCAGGAGGCGACCTAGACTTCCACCCACCGCACCCCACCCGCCGGGCCCACCCCTGCCCGTCACCGAGCCCGGACCACCAGCGCGAACCACCCGCAGGAGAACCGTGTCCCCCGCCAGACCAGCCCCACGCCCCGACCAGCCGATCGCCCGCTTCGGCGGCCGGCTCGCCACCGGGCTGCGCGAGGTGACCCACGACCCCGCCGCGCTGGAGAGCGAGGGCTGGTGGGCCGTCGCCTACGACTTCGAAGGACGCCTGACCTGCGCCCGGTTCGCCGAGGTGCACGCCGACCCGGTGCCGGCCCCGGTCGCCGACCGCTGGAACGGGCCGAGCCCCGACAGCTGGCGCAGCTCCCTGGACCGCGCCGCCTACCTCGCGGGCGTGCGCCGGATCCGCGACCACATCGCGGCCGGCGAGGTCTACCAGGCCAACCTCTGCCGGGTGATGACCGCGCCGCTGCCCGACCCCGACCCGGCCCGCAGCGATATCGACGCGCTCACCGGCCTGCTCGCGCTCGGCAACCCCGCCCCCTACGCCGGCACCATCCGGCTGCCCGAACACGGCGTGGAGATCTCCACCGCCTCCCCGGAGCTCTACCTCAGCCGCACCGGGCGCACGGTTGCCTCCGGGCCGATCAAGGGCACCGGCCGCACCGAGCACGACCTGCTGGAGAAGGACCACGCCGAGAACGTGATGATCGTCGACCTGGTCCGCAACGACCTCGGCCGGGCCTGCGCCACCGGCAGCGTCACCGTCCCCGACCTCTGCGTGGTCGAGAAGCACCCCGGCCTGGTCCACCTGGTCTCCACGGTCGAGGGCACCCTGCACGCCGGCGCCGGCTGGCCCGAACTGCTGACCGCCACCTTCCCGCCCGGCTCGGTCACCGGCGCGCCCAAGTCCAGTGCGCTGCGCATCATCGAGGCGTTGGAGACCGCCCCGCGCGGCCCCTACTGCGGCGCCGTCGGCTGGGTCGACGCCGACCGCGGCCGGGCCGAACTCGCCGTCGGGATCCGCACGTTCTGGATCGACCGGAGCCGACCCGCCGCTCCCGTCCTGCACTTCGGCACCGGAGCCGGCATCACCTGGGGCTCCGACCCCGAGGCCGAATGGGCCGAAACGGAGCTCAAGGCCGCCCGCCTGGTCGCGATAGCGTCGGGTGAGCACCCGGAGTAGAAGCCTCCGCTCCGGTCTCCCACCCCTGCTGAGGAGTGACCCGATGATCTGGCTCAACGGAGCACTGGTCGACGAGGCCAAGGCCGAGGTCTCCGTCTTCGACCACGGACTCACCGTCGGCGACGGCGTCTTCGAGACCGTCAAGTCGGTCGACGGACAGGCCTTCGCCCTCACCCGCCACCTCGACCGGCTGGCCCGCTCGGCCGCCGGCCTCGGCCTGCCGGTGCCCGAGCGCGAGGCGGTCCGCAAGGGCTGCGAGGCGGTGCTCGCCGCCAACCCGATGCCGCTCGGCCGCCTGCGGATCACCTACACCGGCGGCCTCGCTCCGCTCGGCTCCGACCGCGGCGACGCCCCGCCCACCCTGGTGATCGCCCTCGGCGCGGCCGCCGTGCGGTCCGAGACCACCGCCGTCGCCACAGTCCCTTGGACCCGCAACGAGCACAGCGCGGTGGCCGGCCTCAAGACCACCTCGTACGCGGAGAACGTGGTCGCCCTCGCCCACGCCCGCCGCCAGGACGCCACCGAGGCGCTCTTCGCCAACACCGCGGGACAGCTCTGCGAAGGCACCGGCTCCAACGTCTTCGTGGTGCTCGGTGGCAAGCTGCTCACCCCGCCGCTCGCCGCCGGCTGCCTGGCCGGCGTCACCCGCGCGCTGGTCGCCGAATGGTGCGAGGCCGAGGAGGCCGACCTGCCGTACTCGGTGCTGCGCGAGGCGGAGGAGGTCTTCCTCACCTCCACGCTGCGCGACGTCCAGGCCGTCGGCCGGATCGACGACCGCGTGCTGCCGGCACCCGGCCCGGTCACCGCCCGCGCGATGGCCCTCTTCACGGCTCGCTCGGCCGACGACATCGACCCCTGACCAGCCGGTGGCACCGCCGCCACACAGTCGATCCGGTACGTCGTTAGGTGGTTGCCCACCGGGGGAAGAGACCAGCCATGACCACCACGTTGCGCCCCGCCGGCCCCGAAGAGGCCTACCCGGACGGCGGGCGCGACCGCCGCTGGCTGGTCTGCGCGAACGGTCGCCCGGTGGGCTCGGTGCACACCAGCGCGCACCCGTACGGCAACCACCTGACCGGCCGGATCGACGATCTGGAGATCACCGAGGGCCGCCGGCGCGGGCGCGGCACCATCGCGGTGCTCGCCGCCGAGGAGGTGCTGCGGGCCTGGGGCTGTCACCGCGCCGAGGTCACCGTCCCGGTCGAGGCCGTGCCCGCGCACGCCCTGGCGCTGGCGCTCGGCTACACCGACGCCAACCGGAAGCTGCTCAAGCGACTCGGCCAACCGCCCGCCCTGCGACCTGACCTGACGATCCGTCCGATCGACGGGGCGGACTTCACCGAGTGGCTCGCGGGCACCAAGGCCGAGTACCGCGCCCACCTGCGGACGGCCGGGCTCACCGAGGCCCAGGCCCAGGAGCGCTGCGAGGCCGACCACACCCACCTGCTGCACCAGGGCCACGCCACCCAGGGCGTCGTGCTGCGTCATCTGGTGGCCGGCGGACGCCCGGTGGGCAGTCTCTGGGTCGCGCTGCGCGACGGCCGCCTGCCGGACGGCACCGCCCTCGCCTGGGTGATGACCGTCGAAGTCGACGCCGCCGAACGCGGAAAGGGCTACGGCCGCGAGCTGATGCTCGCGGCCGAACGCGAATGCCTCGCCGCCGGGGTCGACGCCCTGGGCCTCAACGTCTACTCGGCCAACCAGGTCGCGATCGCCCTCTACGAGTCGCTGGGCTACCGGACCACCCGGCGGGTGCTCGCCAAGTCCCTCTAGTGCGGCACTAGCCTTCCAGCAGTCCGGTGATCCGCTCCAGCAGGCCCTGCTGGCTCTTCCCGCCGTCCAGCCGCTGCCCGGCCACCACGTAGGTCGGCGTTCCGGTCACCCCGATCGCCTTGCCCTCGGCCTGGTCGGCGTCCACCGCCAGCATGTGGCGGCCGTCGATCAGCGCCAGCTCGACCTCCTCGGTGTCCAACCCGAGCTCCGCCGCCACCTCGATCAGCAACTCCTGGCCGCGCTGCTCCAGCTCCGGCACCCGGGCCAGCACCGCCTCCACGAACGGCCACCCCCGGCCCTGCGCGAACGCCTCCTCGGCCGCCTCGGCGGCCGCGTAGGCGTGCTTGTGCTTCTCCAGCGGGAAGTGCCGCAGCGAGACGGTGAGCGCGTCGCCGTAGCGCGCACGCAGCGCGCGGACGTCGTCCAGCGCCGTGTGGCAGTCCGGACACTGCAGCTCGCACCAGAATTCGAGATGGGGCAGGGAACCTTCGGTCATGCGCCCAGTGTTCCATTACCAGGGAGTTCCATGACCACGGCGTTCCCTCACCAAGGACCATGAACGGATCACCGACCAGGACGGAGCCAGACCATGCTCACCGGTGCGATCTGCTACGCCCTGACGGCCGGCGGCCTGGTGCTGGCCGGCCTGCACGCATGGCGCCGCCGCTGGCGCACCGCCACCCGCTGGGCGGGCCTGGCGCTGCTGCCCGCCGGCGTCTACCTGACCGGGCTGGTCCCGGTCGGTACCGCGATCGGCCGCGCGGTCGGTCACTGGGCGACCCGGCTCGTCTTCGACCCCCGGGTCTGGACCGGCGTCGTGCTGCTCGGCATCGCCGTCCTGCTGCTCGCACTGAGCCGCCTGGGCGTCGGCGGCAAGGGCAGCGGCAGCGATGGCGGCGCCGCTCAGGGCCGGCGCAGCGAGCAGGCCCACGAGCCGCGCCGGCCGCCCAGCCCGGCCGGGTCGGCCGCGCCGACCGCGGTCGCGCCGACGAAGGGCAAGAGCGCCGCCGAGGAGCTCGGCGACTTCTCCGACATCGAGGAGATCCTCCGCAAACGCGGTATCTGAGCCCGCGCGCCGCGGTCGGCCGCCGCTCAGCTCACGCCGAGCGTCACCGCCGCGTCGTCCGCCGCCGACCGCTGCCGGGCCCGGTAGGCGGCCACGTGCATCCGGTTACCGCAGGTGCGGCTGTCGCAGTAGCGACGCGAGCGGTTGCGCGAGAGGTCGACGAAGACCCGCGCGCAGTCCGGGGCCTCGCAGCGGCGCAGCCGCTCCCGCTCGCCGGCCATCAGGATCAGGCCCAGCGCCATCCCCAGCTCGGCCGCCAGGTGGTCGGCCAGCGCCGCGTGCGGGGCGAAGTAGTGCATGTGCCAGCCGTGGCCGTCGTGCTCGGTCAGCCGCGGCGTCGCGTTCACCGACGCCACCAGCACGTTCACCAGCTCGGCCGCCCGCTCGGTGGAGGCCGCGGTGAAGATCTCCCGCAGCCGGCCGCGCAGCTGTTGCACCGCGGCCAGGTCGGCCGCCGTGACCGCGTCGAGCTCGCTGAGGTCCTGCCGTGCCACGAAGGCGTCCAGCGCGACCAGGCTCGACAACTGCTCGAAGCCGCCCACCTCGGGAGCGGTGTTCAGCAGGTCGACCAGAATGCCCAGGGCACACTCGGTGTCATGGGTGATCAGCACGTGGGGACTCCTCGCGTGCGCCGGGGGCGGCGGTACCGCCCGCATCGGGTCATCACCGGCGAACTGTACCGGGCCCAGGTGTACAGACGCCGAAGGCGCCCGGTGTCGGGGGGGGGGGGGGGGGGGGGGGGGGGGGGGGGGGGGGGGCGGCCCCGCGGGGGGGGGGGGGGGGGGGGGGGGGGGGGGGCCCGGGGTCGTGATGTCGAAGGTCGCCACGAGGTTGTTCT
>NZ_JBGCCO010000051.1:0-41997 GCF_041262605.1 Kitasatospora sp. GAS1066B | reverse complement strand
GATCCGAGAACCGATCAACCCCCGACGACTTCAACTGACCCGGCCTTGGCATACCCCACCCAACGACCAGAACCCACCAAAGTCACCGGTATTGGCCCTAGATCATGTCCTCGGCCCGGATGCTCCCCTCCGCGATCGCCATCGCGCCCAGCTGGAAGCGGCTGTGGGCGCCGAAGCGGTCGGTGAGGCGATCGGAGAGCCGGCGGACGGTGCGCAGCGAGACGTCCATCTGGCGGGCGGCGGAGGCGTCGGTGAGGCCCTGGGCCCAGAGCCGAAGGATGTGCTGCTCCTGGAGGGAGAGGTGGCCGCCGGTGCGGGGGCGGGCCTCGGTGAGCGCGATGGCCTCGCGCCAGTGGGTGGCGAACAGGGCGGCGAAGGCGTTGACCATCGACTCGGCGGTGCAGACCAGACCGCCCAGCACGGAGCGGAAGGTGCTGACCGGCACCACCAGGTGCTGCCGGTCGATCAGGATCATCCAGACCGGCAGCGAGGGCAGCGTGCGCACACCACCGAGCGTGTCCGTCTTCCACCGCAGGTAGGGCATCGCGGAGTTGTCGTTGCGGGTGCTCTCCAGCAGGACGGCGCGGGAGCGCACGCCGCGCCGCAGCACGGTCTCGTCCAGCGCCCGGGCGGCCTCCAGGACGGAGTCGGTCAGTCGCTCGGTGGGGCCCAGGGTGAGCACCTCCTGCCGGCAGTCCTCGGCCAGTTCGGCCACCCGCCGCCACAGCGCCGCCTCGCCGGACACCCACTCCACGCCGGGCACCTGGCCCTGGGTGCGGCGGCCATGGGTGGCCAGCAGTTGCGCGACCGCCAATCGGCTGTCCTCGAACTGCTGCTGACGCTGCGCCAGTTCGGCCTGCTGGCGGGCCAGCATGGCGGGCAGCCCGACCTCGGGTTCGACCGGCAGCCAGCCGGTGGCCCCGTCGCCGGGGGCGATCAGGTCGAGCCCGGCGAGCTGGCCCAGCGCCTCTTCCACGGACTCGGGACGCCGGTCCAACCGCTCGGCCAGTTTGTGCACATCGGCGCGCGGCTCGGCCACCATGGCCAGGTAGACCTGCTGTGCCACTGAATCGATCCCCAGTGAGGTCCGCATTTCCTACGCTCCTCGATCGTGACCTGTGCGCCGTCGCCAGTTGACGGGCGACCGGCCTCCATGCACTTCAGTTAACGGGGCGTCGGATCGGCGCGGATGCGTAGCGACTACCCATGTTCGTCGGTCCAGCACGACCGAATGCCGCGACGAATGCCGCACGAGAGCCGGGCGGATCCGGGCGGATCCGGGCGCGGCGGCACGGCCCGGGACCTGCCGCAGTACCGCTGGAGAGCCGGCGCAGTCCGCGAATATGGGGTGCTTTCACCCATGCCAGCGGGCGGCGGAAGCGGCAGGTTGGCAAGCATGCACACCACCGCTTTCGCCGACATGCCCTGGGAGCGGGTCGACCTCTCGGCAGCCGAGCTGGATCTGCCCATCGCGGTCGGCGGCTCCACCGCGCCGCACCGTCTGCTGGAGGCGTACCGCCACGGCGCCTTCCCCTTCGCCCGCCATCAGCCGCACCCATCCTGTCCGTACCCGTCCTGTCCGCAACCGTCCTGTCCGCATCCGTCCTGTCCGCGTCCGTCCTGCCCGCGACCGCACTCCGCCGACGCACAGCGGGAGTTGTACGCCCGTCATGTCGCGGACGGCCGGATCACCGCGTTCCCGGGCGTCGAGGACCCCGACGCCTACGCGCTGACCTGGTGGAGCCCGGCCCGCCGCCCGGTGCTCAGGGTCGGCACCGGACAGCTGTCCCGGCGGCTGCGACGCTGGCCGCAGAGCGGGGGACGCTGGATCGCCACCTGCGACCACGCGTTCGCCGGCGTGGTCGACGGGTGCCGGACCGGGGCGGACGCGGGCTGGATCACCGAGCCGTTCCGGGCCTCGCTGCTCAGCCTGCACGCGGCGGGCTGGGCGCACAGCATCGAGGTCTGGCAGGGCGAGGAGTTGATCGCGGGCCTCTTCGGGATCGGGATCGGCCAGGTGTTCAGCGTGGACTCGGCGTTCGGCCGGCTGCCGCAGGCGACCTTGGTGGCCTTCGCCGATCTGAGCCGGCGGCTGCGCGGTCGGGCGACGTTCATCGACACGCAGGTGCCGCACCAGTACACGGCGGCGCTCGACACCCGCTCGATCAGCCGGGCCGAGTACCTGGACACGCTGCTGGCCGTGGACCTGCCGGTGGAACCGCGGCCGGGGGTGCTGGCGGTCGAGCCGTGGCCGACCGAGGCCGACTGACCGATGCCGCGCCCCACCCGGCGAGGAGCCCACTCCCCTACCCATCCCCCATGGGTGCCCGCTCGAAGATATGGGTGAGTCACACCCATGTGGCCGTTCACCTGCGCTGACAGGCTTCTTCTCGAAGCCGGATACGACAGAGAGCAGGCGATGACGATGAAGAAGTTCCAGCTGAAGTCCGCGATCTCCGCCGCCACCCTGAGCGCCCTGGTGCTCCTCGGCGCACTGGGCGCGACCGCCGCAAGCGCCGGTACCGCCTACGCGGACTCCACCTCCACCTGCGTCGTCACCACGACCACCAACTGCCCGGCCGACGGCGGCACCGCCAACGGCTGACGCAACCTCGCGACCGGAACTGAATGTTCGATATTCAAACGGATTCTCGCTGAAATAACCTCAGGACGTGCATACCCCAAGAGGTTTGGGGTAGGTTGCGCGGGTGCAGGTGTCGTCACCGATAGTGATCGGGCGGGAAGCGGAGCTCAGCCTCCTCGACAGCGCGCTCAGCGGAGCACGAGCCGGCCGCGGCGGGGCGGTCTTCATGGTCGCCGACGCGGGCCTCGGCAAGTCGCGGCTCGTTCAGGAGTGCCTCACGATGGCCGCCGACGGCGGGATGGCCGTACTGCGCGGCCGGGCCACCCAGGCCGGCGCGACGGTCCCCTACCGGCCGCTCACCGAGGCGCTGTTCTCGATCGTCCGCTCGGGCGCCGTACCGGACGATCCCGAGTTGGCCCCCTACCGACCGGCGCTGGGACGCCTGATCCCCGAGTGGCGCGACACCCTCCCGTACGAGAGCGACGATTCGCCGGTGGTGTTGGCAGAATCGGTTCTGCGCCTGCTCAACGTGGTCGGCCGCGGGCGCGGTGCGCTGATCTGCCTGAGCGATCTGCAGGACTGCGACGCCGAGACGATGAGCATCGTCGAGTACCTGGTGGACAACCTGGCCGACCTCCCGGTGCTGCTGCTGGCCACGGTCCGTTCCACCCCCTCGCCCGCGCTGAGCCTGGCCCGGTCGAGCGCCCGCCACCGGGTGGCCCGGCTGCTGGAGCTGGCGGCGCTGACGGATGATCAGGTGGCCGAACTCGCCGCCGCCTGCCTGGGCGTCGAGCCGGCCGAGCTGCCGTCGGGCCTGCTCGGCTGGCTCACCCAGAGTGCCGACGGCAACCCGTTCATCGTGGAGGAACTGCTCCGCGGCGGCATCGACTCGGGCGCCCTGGCCCGCACCCGTGAGGGCTGGCGGATGGTCGAGGGCGTGCCGCGCGACATGCCGTCCACGGTGGCCTCCAGCGTGAACGACCGCGCCCGGCGGCTGGGCACCGAGTGGCACACCGCGCTGCAGGCCGCCGCGATCATCGGACGCCGATTCCCGCTGGACGCGCTGCGCCAGGTCTGCGGCCTCGCCGAGGACGAGTTGCACGCGCTGGTGCGGGCCGGGACCAAGGCGCAGTTGCTCGCGCCCTCGTCCAGCGCGCCCGACTGGTGCGCCTTCCGCCACTCGTGGACCGCCGAGGCGCTGGCCAGCGCGGTGCTGCCGGCCCAGCGCCGGGCGCTGGCCGCCGCGGCGGCGAACGCGGTGGAGTCGCTCGACCCCGATCTGCCGGGCGAGCTGTGCCAGTTGGCCGCTCGGCTGCGGCTGGCCACCGGCGACCGGGCGGCCGCCGGGCTGCTCTACGCCCGGGCCGGGCGCCGGGCGCTCGGCGAGGGCGCGGCGGCCTCGGCGGAGCGGCTGCTGGACCAGGCGCTGGAGCTGGTGCCGGCCGACTCGCACCCCGATCGGCGGGCCGAGGTGCTGGAGTCGCTGCTCTACGCGCTGACCGAGGCGGGCGACGTCGAGCGGGCGCTGCGCCGGGGCGCTGACCTGTACGGCTCGGTGCTGCTCTCGCCGCAGCAGCGGGCCGAGTTGCTGACCCGGCTGGCCTGGGTCTGCGTGGTGGGCGGTCACTGGGAGAAGGCCGCGGAGCAGGTGGCGCTGGCCCGCCGGCTGCTCACCGACTCGGCCGTCCCCGGCCAGCTGGCGGCGCTGGACGTGGTCGAGGCGCATCTGCTCACGCTGGCCGGCAGCCAGGGCGACGACCGGGCGACGCGGGCCGAGGAGCTGGCGCTGCGCGCGGTGCGGACCGCCGAGCAGGTCCCGCTGCCGGCCACCGCCTGCCAGGGCCGCCAGGTGCTGGCGCTGCTGGCCCGGCGGCACAGCTTCGACGAGGCGGACGTGCACCTGCGCCACATGTTCGGCACGGCGGACGCGCACGGGTTGCCGATCTGGCGGCTGCGGGCCCAGATCCGGTTGGCCACCAACGAGTTGATGCGCACCGGGGAGGCTGAGCAGATCCAGCTGGCCCGCCAGGCGGCGCTCACCCTGGGCGCGGTCACCGCCGCGGCGCAGGCCGACGCCACGATCGCGATGCAGCAGGTGCTGTACTGCGAGTTCGACCAGGCCGAGGCACTGGCCGATCGGCTGCTGGAGTCGACGGTCCGCATGCACCAGGACGGCGAGTCGCAGTTCTGCCTGGTGATCAAGATCGCGGCGCAGGCGCACCAGGGCCGCCGCGAGGGGATGCGGGCGACGCTGGCCGAGTTCCGCAGGCGCGGCGGCGAGCAGTCCTTCCACGCGCCGGTGGTCTTCGGGCACCGGGCGATCTGCGCGTTGCTGGGCGAGGACCGGCCGGGTGCGGAGGCGGAGATGGCGCGGGTGCGCGAGTGGGAGCGCACGCACCCGACGATCTACTACCAGTCAGGCCGCTACGGGCTGGGCGTGCTGCTCGAGGTGCTGGCCGACCGGGCCGGCGAGGAGCTGCTGGCCGAGACTTCGGCCGCCCACGCCGCACAGCTGAGATGGAACCTGCAGTTCGTGCTGGCAGCTGAGGCCGTCCTGCTGGGCCGCACCGGACAGGCGGCCGCGGCCGCGGCGAAGCTGGCCGAGGCGCGCACCGCTGCCGCACCCTTCCCGATGGCCCGTCATCTGGTGCTGCGGCTGGTCGCCGAGGCGGCGCTGGCCGACGGCTGGGGCGCGCCGGTGGACTGGCTGCGGGCCGCCGAGGAGTACTTCCACGGCAGCGACGTGGCCGCGCTGGCCGGTGCCTGCCGCGCCCTGCTGCGCAAGGCGGGGGTGCGGGTGATGCAGCGCCGCACCGGCAACGAGGCCGTGCCGCCGCAGCTGGCGGGCAAGGGCGTCACCGCCCGTGAGTTCGAGGTGCTGATGCTGCTCGGCGAGCGGCGGGCGAACCCGGAGATCGCCAAGCTGCTCTTCATCTCGCCGCGCACGGTGGAGAAGCATGTGGCCAGCCTGATGGTCAAGTTGGACAGCGCGGACCGCCGGGCGCTGTCCGTCCTGGTGACCGGTCTCGAACTGTCCTGACCCGACTGCCGTTCGAGGTCAGTCGGCCACCGAGCGGACCAGCAGCAGCGCCACGTCGTCGGTGCGGTGCTCGGCCTGCCCCGACTGGTCGATCAGCGTGTCGGCCAGCTGGTCCAGGGGTTCGCCGCCGTGCCGGGCCAGCGTGCTGGTGAGCCTGGCCAGCGCCTGGTCCAGGTCGCCGCCCGGGGTCTCGACCAGGCCGTCGGTGTAGAGCAGCAGGGTGGTGCCGACCGGCAGCCGGATCAGCGTCTGCGGGTACTCGGCGGCCGGGTCGACGTTCAGCACCACGCCGCTGCGCGGGGCGAGCAGCCGGGCCCGGCCGTCGGGGCTGCGCAGCACCGGCACCGGGTGCCCGGCGTCGGCCAGCCAGGCCTGCCGGCGCGGCAGGTCCACCCGCAGGTAGGCGCAGCTGGCGAGCAGGTTGGTGCCCAGGTCGAGGACCAGCCGGTTGGTGCGGGCCATGACGGTGCTGGGGTCGGAGTCGGCGGTGGCGAAGGCGCGCACGGCGGTGCGGATCTGGCCCATCAGCGCGGCCGCGTTGACGTTGTGGCCCTGGACGTCCCCGATCACCACCGCCACCGCGTCGCGGTCGACCCGGATCAGGTCGTAGAAGTCGCCGCCGATGTCCATCCCCTCGGTGGCCGGCAGGTAGCGGGCGGCGGTCCGCAGGCCCGGGATGGTGGGCAGCACGCTCGGCAGCAGGCGGTCCTGCAGGCCGCGGGCCAGCCCCGATTTGGTGTCGTAGAGCCGGGCCCGGTCCAGCGCCTGGGCGATCAGGCCGCCGAGCGCGGTCAACACGGCCCGCTCCTCCAGGGCGAAGCGGTGCGGCTCGGCGAAGGCCAGCACGCAGGTCCCGATCAGCCGCCCGGAGGTGACCAGCGGCAGGTAGGCCCAGGCCGCCATGCCGTCCTGCGTCTCGGGGCGTCCCGCGTAGAGCCGCTCCAGCTCGCCCCGGGTCTCGAAGAAGGCCGGTGCGGGGACGGTCGCGGCCTGCACCCCGGGGGTGGACTCGGTCAGCGGGGTGCCGTCGAACTGATCGACCAGCCCGGGCGGGTAGCCGCGGTGGCCGACCAGCCGCAGCTTGCCGCTCTCGGCCAGCAGCACCGCGACGGCCTGGCCGCCGAAGCCCGGCACGATCTGGTCGGAGACCATGCTCACCACGTCCTGCACGCTGGCCGCCTCGGTCAGCGCGGTGGCCAGGTGCAGGATGTGGTAGAGCGCGCCCGGGCGGGTGTGCGGCATCGGGTCGGCCAGCGGGTCGGACATCGGCGGAGCGTCCGGCAGCGCGCGGTCGGTGACCGCGGCGGCCGCGACCCGCACGGTGACCCCGTATGGGTCGGGGAAGAGCCGGAAGGAGAGCCAGTGGTCCGGCGGGCGCAGCGCGACGAAGGAGGAGGGCTCGCCGCTGATCATGGCGGCCCGGTAGTGGTACTCGTAGATCGGGTCGCGCAGCCACGGCAGCGCCGTCCACGGTTTGACCCCCAGCAGCTGCTCGACCGGCCGCCCGAGCAGGCGCGCGGCCTGCGTGGTGACCAGGGCCAGCCGCCCGTCCAGCCCCAGCGAGCAGACGCCGTCCGGCAGCCGCGCCACCGTCGCGAGGAGCGGGTCGGCGGCGCCGCCGGGCGGGCTGACCGGCACCGGGCGCGGGGCGGGCCGGATCGGCGGATCGGCGCGGGCCAGCAGCTCGGTCAGCCGCCGGGCGATCTCGGCCAGTCCGTGCCGCTCGCGCTGCGACAGCTCGGCGGGGTGCGCGGCCGGCCAGATGAAGAACACCGCCCCGTAGGCGCGCTCGGCCGCGACCAGCGGCGCGGCCGCCAGGCAGAACGCGTACGGCATGCCGACCGCCACTCGCGGGTACCGCCGCGCCATCTCCTCCCCGCCGCCCACCCAGATCCGCGCCCCGGTGCGCACCGCGTCCGTCACCGGGATCGCCGAGGCCAGCGCCACGTGCTGCCAGCCCCGGGTGAACTGGCGGATCGCCCCGAAGCTCAGCGTCAGCTCCAGCACGTCCTCGTCCGGGGAGAGCAGGTAGACCCCGCCCTGGTAGGCGCCGATCAGCTCGGGCGCCGACCGCAGCGGCTCGGCCAGCGCGGCGAGCCGGGCATCGGTCGACGGCTCGACGGCCCCTGCTTCGAGCCGGGCACCGGTCGACGGCTCGACGGCCCCTGCACCGAGCCGGGCATCGGTCGACGGCTCGACGGCCCCTGCACCGAGCCGGGCACCGGTCGACGGCTCGACGGCCCCTGCTTCGAGCCGCGAGGACGTCGGCTGTGACCCGCTCACCGCAACCACCTCGCTCGCGCCGCCGGGCTGCACCCGCGCGACTCCTACCATCTTGGCCCGTCCGGGTGGCAGATGTCCCGGCGCGGCCGCCACGGATCACGCGGACTCGCCGATCGGCCCGGCGAGCGACCCGCTGACCTGCGGGTCGCCGAGCGCGGCACGCAGGCCGGCGGGCCCGCCGCAGACCGGGCGCTGCATGCTCATCGCACAGTCATACCAGCTGACAACAGGTCCGCCGGGCGAGGGAATTCTGGCCTGCGGCGTGTCACCCACCGCCGCCAGGGGCCGCCCGGCGCGAAGGTGGTGTCCCGCAGCCCGTTCGCCCCTGGAGGCCCAGTGCCCAGCATTCCGGCCCGGCGGCTGGCCGCGCCGCTCGCCGCCGTCCTCGTCGCGCTGCTGCTGACCGGCTCCGCACGGAGCGAGGTGCCCGCCACCGCGCCCGGCTCGCTCCGCGCGGACCTGGACCAGCTGCTCACCGACGCCCGGCTCACCGGGGCCGAGACCTCCGTCCTGGTCACCGACGCCGCCACCGGCGAGGTGCTCTACCAGCACGAGCCCGGCGCGCTGATGATGCCCGCCTCCACGCTGAAGACCGTCACCGCGGCCGCCGCGCTCGACCTGCTCGGCCAGGAGCACCGCTTCACCACCCAGGTCCTGGCGGCCGGCCAGCGCACGGCGGGGCAGCTCGGCGGCGACCTGGTGCTGCGCGGCGGCGGTGACCCCAGCCTGTTGCCCGCCGACCTGGACGCGCTGGCCGGCCGGGTGGCCGCCGCCGGGGTCACCGAGGTGACCGGCTCGGTGCTGGCCGACGCCTCCCGCTACGACGACGTCCCGCTCGGCGCCGCCTGGGCCTGGGACGACCAGGCCGCCTACTACAGCCCGCAGATCTCCGCCCTCACGCTGACCACCGACGGCGACGACGACGTGGACAGCGTGCGCCTGACCCTCACCCCCGACGCCTCACCCGGGCACCCGGCGGCGGTGCGGATCACCCCGCCCGAAGCACCGGTGCGGCTCAGCGGGCAGGCCGCCACCGGGCCGGCCGGCAGCGCGGACACCGTCGCGGTGGACCGCCACCCCGGCGGCAACGACCTGGTGCTCTCCGGCAGCCTGCCGGCCGACGCCGGCCCCACCGAGGAGTGGGTGGCGGTGGACGACCCGGCGCGCCTGGCAGCCACCGTCTTCACGGCGGCGCTGGCCCGGCACGGCGTGACGGTGCGCGGCGGGGTGCACACCGGCCAGGCACCGGCGGCTGCCACCGTGCTGGCCGCGCACGACTCGGCGCCGCTCGGCGCGCTGCTGGTGCCCTTCCTCAAGCTCAGCAACAACGGCATCGCCGAGCACCTGGTGAAGGAGATCGGCGTGGTCAGGTCCGGCGACGGCAGTTGGGCGGCCGGGCTGGACCAGGTGCGCGGCTTCCTGCGGCGCAACGGCCTGGAGACCACGGCGGCCCGCCAGGTGGACGGCTCGGGGCTGTCGCGGCAGAACCTGACGACCGGTCAGCGGCTGGTGTCGCTGCTGCGCTTCGCCCGCAGCCAGCCGTGGTTCACCGCCTGGTACGACGCGCTGCCGGTGGCCGGGGACCCGCGCCGGATGGTCGGCGGCACCCTCACCAACCGGCTGCGCGGCACCGCCGCCGAGGGCCGGGTGCACGCGAAGACCGGATCGATGACCGGCGTGGACGCGCTGGCTGGCTACCTGGACCGGGCCGACGGGCGCACGCTCGCCTTCAGCGTGCTGATCAACAACTTCGCCGCCGACAGCCCGCGCCCGGTGATCGACGCGCTGCTGGTGCGGCTCGCCTCCGACGCGGCGGCGGCGCCGCAGCGGGCGGTCCCCGCCGCCCCGCACGACTGGGAGTCCGCCTGCGCGGCGGCCGCCCGGTGCTGACCGGACGCAGGCCCGAGCGACGGTCCGAACGTGGCCCCGGGCGGCGGCTGCTGCCCCGCGCGCTGCTGGCCTTCGCACTGGTGGCCTTCGCGGGCGCCGGCTGCGCGCGCACCGCCGCCGAGGACGACCGGCCCGTCCCGGCCGTCCCCGGCGGCACGTACTCGGTCGCGCTCACCGAGCCCGACCACCTCACCCCCGGCCGCACCACCAGCAGCTACGCCTTGCAGGTGTTGCAGGGCGTCTTCGACACCCCGCTCGCCCTGGACCCGCAGGACGGCCACCCCGTCCCGCTCGCCGCCAGCTCGCTGACCAGCACCGACCAGCAGGTCTGGACCATGACGCTCCGTCAGGGCGCCGTCTTCCAGAACGGCGAGCCGGTCACCGCCGCCGGCTTCGCCGCCGCCTGGGACGCCGCCGCCTACGGACCGAGCGGCTGGGACGCCAACTCCTACTTCACCCAGATCGCCGGCTACGACGACCTCAACCCGCCCGACGGCCGGCTGCCGACCACCCGCCATCTGAGCGGCCTCCAGGTGCTGGACGACCACACGCTTAGGGTCACCCTGAAGGCCCCGTTCAGCCAGTTCCCGATGCTGCTCAGCTTCCCCGCCTTCGCCCCGCTCCCGCAGGCCGCCTTCACCGACCCGGACGGATTCGACCTGCACCCGGTGGGCAACGGCCCGTTCCAACTGGACGGCCCCTGGCGGCACAACCAGCGGATCGACCTCAAGCGGGCCGCCTCCTACACCGGCCCGCGCCCCCCGATGGCCGATGCCGTGCACTTCAGGATCTTCACCAGCAAGGACACCGCCTTCACCGAACTGCGGGCCGGCCACGTCGACTTCGTCACCAGCGTGCCCGCCGCCCGGGCCTACGAGGCCAAGCGCACCTTCGGCCGGCACTACGCGGTGCGGCCCAGCGGCACGATGGACTACCTCGGGCTGCCGATCTGGGATCCGCGCTACGCGAACCCGCAGCTGCGCCGGGCGATCTCCATGGCGATCGACCGCCCGGGCATCACCCGGGCCATCTACAACGAGGTCTTCACCCCGGCCGACTCGCTGGTGGGCGCCACCATCCCCGGCCACCGCGCGGGCGCCTGCGGCGAGACCTGCGAGTACCGCCCCACCGAGGCCAGGCAGCTGTTCCAGCAAGCCGGCGGGTTCACCGGCACCTTGGCGCTGTACTTCGCCAACTCCGATCCCACGTACCTGCAGTGGATGACGGCCGTGGCCAACGAGCTACGGCAGAACCTGGGCATCCGGGACGTCGCGCTGCGCACCATGGCCGCCGCCGACCTCGGCCCGATCCTCAACCACCATCAGGCCACCGGGCCCTACCGGCAGAACTGGGTCGCCGACTACCCCAGCGAGCAGAACTACCTGGCCGGGCTGCTCGGCCCCGGCACCCGCTCGGGCTGGTCCGACCCCGCCTTCAACGCCCTGCTCGCCCAGGGCGACGCCGCCGCCACAGCCGAGCAGAGCATCGCCCACTACCACCAGGCCGAGGACCTCGCGCTCCAGCAACTGCCGCTGATCCCGCTGTGGAACTGGCAGGACCAGACCGCCTGGAGCGGCCGGGTGGGCAACGTCCAGCTCGACCCGTACGCGGCCGGGTTGCGCCTGGAGCAGATCACGGTCCGTCATTGACCGTCGTCAGAAAGAGATCAGAAAGAGAACTGATGGGTCGCTATCTGCTACGCCGACTGCTGTACACCGTCCCCGTGCTGTTGGCCACCACCTTCCTGATCTACACCCTGGTCTTCGTGCTGCCCGGCGACCCGATCCAGGGCCTGGCCGGCGACCGGCCGGTGCCGGCCTCGGTGCTCGCCGAGCTGCGCCACCGCTACCACCTGGACCAGCCGCTCTTCGTGCAGTACGCCGCGTACCTGCGCGGGCTGCTGCGCGGCGATCTGGGCCGCACCTTCACCGGCGAGCCGGTGGCCCAGGCGCTGGCCGGGCGCTGGCAGGTGACGCTGCGCCTGGGCCTGACCGCCTGGTTGCTGGAGGCCGGCCTCGGCACCGTGCTCGGGGTCTGGGCCGGGCTGCACCGGGGCCGCTGGGCGGACCGCCTGGTGCTGGGCGGCACCACCCTGGTGATCGCCGTGCCCGTCTACATCCTCGGCTACCTGGCCCAACTGGTGCTCGGCGTGCGGCTCGGCTGGTTCCCGGTCTCCGGCACCGACGCCGGCTGGCCGACCGCCTACCTGCTGCCCGGCCTGGTGCTGGCCTCCTTCGGGGCCGGCTACGTCGCCCGGCTCACCCGCACCTCGCTGCTGGAGCACCTGCGCGCCGACTACGTGCGCACCGCGACCGCCAAGGGGCTGCCCCGGCGGCGGGTGGTGGTGCGGCACGCGCTGCGCAACTCGCTGCTCCCGGTGGTCACCTTCCTCGGCGTGGAGCTGGGCTCGCTGCTGGCGGGGGCGGTGGTCACCGAGTACATCTTCAACCTGCCGGGGATCGGCCAGCAGGTCTTCCAGGCGATCCAACTGCGCGAGGGGCCGACGGTGGTGGGCGTCACCACGGTGCTGGTCCTGGTCTTCTGCCTGGCCAACCTGACGGTCGACGTGCTGTACGGGCTGCTCGACCCGCGGATCCGGCATGACTAGTCCGGCCGAGGTGCCCGCCGCGCCCGGCTCACCCGAACTCGGCTCACCCGAACTCGGCGCGCCACCGCCGCCCGACCTGCTGCTGCCACCGGCCCGGCCCACCCTGCGCCGGCCACGCCGGCTGACCGCCCGGCCCGGCCTGCTGGCCTGCGCCGCCTTCCTGCTGCTGGTCGCGCTGATGGCGCTCTTCCCGGACCCGTTCATCGCCCTGCTCACCCATGACAGCGGGCGCTGCGAGCTGATCGACGCCCGGGTCGGGCCGAGCCCGGACCACCCGTTCGGCTTCGACACCCAGGGCTGCGACTACCTGGCGCAGATCGTCCGGGGCAGCCGCCCGCCGCTGCTGATCGGCCTCGCGGTGACCGCCGGGGCACTGGCCCTGTCGGTGCTGCTCGGCCTGCTGGCCGGGTTCTACGGCGGCTGGGTGGACGGCCTGCTCTCGCGGACCACCGACGTCTTCTTCGGCCTGCCGTTCCTGCTCGGCGCCACGGTGATCCTGGTCGCCTTCCCCGGTCACGGGCTCGGCGCCATGACGCTGGTACTGGTGGTGCTCGGCTGGACCACCATGACCAGAGTGATGCGGGCCCAGGTGCTCGAGGTGAAGGACGCCGAGTACGTCCGGGCCGCGCGCGCCACCGGGGCGGGCCCGTTGCGACTGATGCTCCGTCACATCCTGCCGAACGCCGTGACACCGGTGGTGGTGGTCGCCATGCTGAACGTCGGGAACGTCATCTCGGGCGAGGCCACCCTGGACTTCCTGGGCGTCGGGCTGCAGTATCCGGCCCTCTCCTGGGGGCTCCAGCTGAACGCCGCGCAGGCCTACCTGCTCGACTTTCCGCATCTGCTGCTGTTCCCGGCGCTGTTCCTGTCGGGCACCGTGCTGAGCCTGCTGCTGCTCGGCGACGCCGTCCGGGACGCCTACGACCCGACCCTGCGGTGACCGTCGACCGCCGGCGGCGCAGCATTGCCCTGTGGTGCCACCGTCAGGGAGAGTGGTGACATGGCGACGGACCCGCGGACGATGCTCTCGGTGGCACTGGCGGAAGCCCGGCTCGGCCTGGCCGAGGGCGGCATCCCGATCGGCGCGGCGCTCTTCGGCGCCGACGGCGAGTTGCTCGGGCGCGGCCACAACCGCCGCGTGCAGGACGGCGATCCGTCCATGCACGCCGAGACGGCGGCCTTCCGCGCGGCCGGCCGACTGCGCGGCTACCGGCGCACCACGATGGTCACCACGCTGTCGCCCTGCTGGTACTGCAGCGGACTGGTGCGGCAGTTCGGCATCGGGCGGCTGGTGGTGGGCGAGGCCGAGACCTTCCACGGCGGGCACGACTGGCTGGCCGAGCACGGGGTGCGGGTGACCGTCCTCGACGACGCCGAATGCGTCACGCTGATGCGGGAGTTCATCGCCGCCCGACCCGAACTCTGGTCCGAGGACATCGGAAGGTGACAGGTGCCCGCTGAACTCCCCCACTACGACGCGGTGATCGTCGGCGGCGGCCACAACGGACTGGTCGCCGCCGCCTACTTGGCCGGGGCCGGGCGCAACGTGCTGCTGCTGGAGCGGCTGGCGCACACCGGCGGGGCTGCCGTGTCCAGCCAGGCCTTCGCCGGCCTGCCCGCCCGGCTCTCCCGGTACTCCTACCTGGTCAGCCTGCTGCCACGCAAGATCGTCGACGAGCTGGGCCTGCGCTTCGCGGTGCGGCGGCGGCGCATCTCCTCGTACACGCCGGCCGTGCGCGAGGGCCAGGCCACCGGCCTGCTGGTGGACCACGCGGACCAGGCCCGCACGGCCGCCTCGTTTCACGAACTGACTGGCTCGGAGCGCGAGTTCAAGGCCTGGCAGGAGTTCTACGGGATGACCGGGCAGGTGGCCGAGCGAGTCTTCCCCTCGCTCACCGAGCCGCTGCCGACCCGCGCGGAGCTGCGCCGGCGGGTGGGCGACGAGGCGGCCTGGACGACGCTCTTCGAGCGGCCGCTCGGCGAGAGCGTGGAGCGGCATTTCGCCGACGACCTGGTCCGGGGCGTGGTCCTCACCGACGCGCTGATCGGCACCCAGACCTGGGCGCACGACCCGTCGCTGCGACAGAACCGCTGCTTCCTCTACCACGTGATCGGCGGCGGCACCGGCGACTGGGCGGTGCCGGTCGGCGGCATGGGCGCGCTCACCGACGCGCTGGCCGACGCGGCCCGGGCGGCCGGCGCCGAGCTGCGCACCGGCTGCGAGGTGACCGCGGTGGCCGCCGACGGCGCCGCCGCCGAGGTCACCTACCGTGACGAGGCGGGCGACCACCGGGTCGACGCCCGCTGGGTGCTCTGCAACGCCGCGCCGCACACCCTGGCCCGGCTGCTCGGCGAGCCGCCGGCCGAGCCGGTCCCTGAGGGCGCGCAGCTCAAGGTCAACATGCTGCTGCGGCGGCTGCCCCGGCTGCGGGACCGCTCGGTGGACCCGCGCGACGCGTTCGCCGGCACGCTGCACCTCGCCGAGTCCTACCGCGAGCTGGCCGCCGCCCACCGGCAGGCCGAGGCCGGACGGCTACCCGATCCGGCCCCCTCCGAGCTGTACTGCCACTCGCTCACCGACCCCTCGATCCTCGGCCCCGAGCTCGCCGCCCAGGGCTACCAGACCCTCACCCTCTTCGGCCTGCACCAGCCGGCCCGGCTCTTCACCGCGGGGACGACGGCCGAAGCCGCCCTCCAGGCCGTGCTGGCGCCGCTGGACGCCGTCCTCGACGAACCGCTCGCCGACTGCCTGGCCCTGGACGAGCACGGGCGCCCCTGCCTCGAGGTGAAGACCCCGCTGGACCTGGAACGCGAACTCGGCCTGCCCGGCGGCAACATCTTCCACCGCGACCTGGCGTTCCCGTACAGCGACGGTGACGGCGCCGCCGACCGCTGGGGCGTGGCCACCGCGCACCCGAACGTACTGCTCTGCGGCGCGGGCGCGGTGCGCGGCGGCGGCGTCAGCGGCATCCCGGGGCACAACGCGGCGATGGCGGTGCTGGAGCGCTGACGCGCTTCAGGGTGCCGGGTCTCGTGCCTCGGAAGGCTGCTCGATGCGGTAGTGCCGTGAGACCAGCGGGCCGGTCGCGGACCTCCCCGCTGCCGACCCGGCCCACCGGGCCAGCAAGCCGCGCAGCTCGTCCACTCCACCGGGGTGGGCCTCCAGCCGGTGCTGGATGCGAATGCTCCACTCGGCAATGGCCACCTCAGCACGCGCGCCGACCCGTGGGCGGGCTGCGAGAGTCTGCATACGCAGCAGGTCAAGCTCCTCCGCTGCCGACGCCTGGAGGCGACCGGCCCCGCGCCAGAGCTGAAGCAGCCCGTCCCGACATTCCGGCCACTCGTCCGAATCCGCCAGGCGGACGAGCGAGACCGCTGCGGCGCGGGCGAGAGCGGCCGCTTCCGCCGTAATCCCACGGCCTGAGCGGCGGACCAGGTCTGCGACGCTCCAGCGTGGTCGCGCCGTGAGCAGCTCACCGGCGGTGCGAACCCGGTGCGGCAGGAGACCGCAGTCGGTGACCACCTGGAAGGCTGCCTCCGGCTCCGCCGCCACCCGCTGCGGTCCGACGATCGCCGAGAAGAGCGCCAGCGCCTCCCGAGGCGTCAGCACCGGGACTTCCACCAATCGCGCTTCATGGATGCCAGTGAGACTCGAAGGGCTGGTGGCCAGCACGATGCTGCCGACGCCCCTGGGGAGGAGCGGCATGAGCTGGTCCCGATCCTTCGCGTCGTTCAGCAGGATGAGCATCTGCCGGTCGGCGAGCAGTGAGCGGTAGAGCGTGACGCGCTGGTCAAGCCGGCCGGGAGGAGTCGCCACGCCCAAGGCCTCGAGGAACCCGCCGAGGACGGCCGCCGGGTCGGCCGGCCCAGCACCGCTGCCACCGAGATCGGCATACAGCTGTCCGTCAGGAAACGACGATCGCAGGCGGTGCGCCAGGCGGACGGCAATGGCCTTCTTGCCCACCCCTTCGACTCCGACCAGCAAGGTCACCGCTGGAACTGCCCCGGATCGGCCGGTGAGGTCATCCTCAAGGCGACCCAGCAGTTCCGCCCGCCCGGTGAAATCGGCCATGTCGGGCGGAAGTTGGGCAGGCTTGGAGCGGCTTCGCGGTTCGCCGACGGGTGGCGGCGCACTCGGGGCCACGGCCATGAGATCAGGGTCTCCGGCCAGGATCCGCCTGTGCAAGGCTGCCAGGGCCGGGACCGGCTCGACTCCCAACTCCGCGACCAGCAACCTGCGGGTCTCCGCATAGACGGCGAGCGAGTCCGCCTGCCGCCCGCACCGGTAGAGTGCGAGCATCAGCAGCTCGCGCAGCCGCTCGTGCAGCGGATGCTCGCTGGAGAGCGCGACGAGTTCGACCGTGATCTCGTCGTGCAGGCCGAGTTCCAACGCCACCGCGAACCTCTTCTCAGCTGCGGTGATATGACGCTCCGTCAGAATCCTGCGCTGCCTGTCGACGTACGGACCCGGGATGCCCGCGAGCGGGCTGCCCTGCCACAGCGACAGGGCAGAGACCAACAACTCGTATGCGGTCCCCAGATCTTGGGCCTCCAGTGCCGCAGCAGCCTCGTCCATTCCTCGGTCGAAAGCGGACAGGTCGAATGCCGTGGGCGGAATCCGCAGCATGTACCCGTCCCGACTCGACAGCAGGACTTTCGCCGGCTCGCGAGGCGCCCGATCGGGTTCGAGGACCGAACGCAAACGCGACATATACCCCCGCAGCACCCCGACGGCCTGCGGCGGCGGCTGGTAGTCCCATAGGCCTTCAACCAGGGCCTCGGTCGTCACGGGCTTGCCGTGGTTGAGCAGGAGCGCGGCGAGCACCGCCTGCTGCCGCAGTGGGCCGAGGGCCAGCACCTGGTCTCCACGCCTGACCTCCAGCGGGCCGAGCACCGAGAAGCTCAGGCCTTGATCGTCGGACACGTCAGCCCCCGCCCAGGCTGCCGACAGGCCGGAGGGCAGCAGCAGGCCCGGGTCGCGGGCCAACATGCGGGCGTGCAGCCTGGCGAGCTCCGGTCCCGCCTCGGGGCCGAGTTGCTGGTTCAGGGCATACCGAGCCAGCGCTTCCTCCCGTCGGCCACTGCGGTAGAGCGCCAGCATCAGGAGGCCGACCAGCCGCTGCCGCCGCGGGTAGTCAGCAGCGAGCACCTCCAGCTCGACAACGGTCTCGACTGCCCGGCCGAGCAGCAACTCACACTCCATCCGGTCCTCTTGCGCGTCCAGCCAGCGCTCGACCAGGCGCCGCCGCTCGGCCTCCGCGTACGGTCCGGGCACACCCTCCAGCGGCGTCCCGCCCCAGAGCTCGAGCGCGTCGAGGAGGTGCTGTCGGGTGGCACCGACGTCACCCGCCGAGCGGGCCGCGTCAGCTGCAGCCAACTGCCGCTCGAAGAGCAGCGCGTCGACATGGTCCGGGTCGATCCGCAGGAGGCAGCCCCCGTCCGATACGACCAGCAGCCCACCCACCGCCTCCGGGAGTTCACCGCGCAGAGCAGCCCGCAGGGTCAGCACATGGTGCAGCGTCTCAGCATGCGTCCAGCTCTCCCCCAGCAGGCCGGCGAGGTCCTCGAAGGACACCTGACGGCCTGCGCTCATCAACAACGGGACGAGCAAGGCCACCTGGTCCGAGTCAAGGACGAGGAGGCGTCGCCCGCTCCAAACGCGGACCGGTCCGAGCAGCTTGAAGCTCGGCGTGCGCTCCGGGGCGTCGCCGGGTGCACGGAGGACGTCCCGCGCGGCAAGGCGGCGGCCCACCTCAGCCGCGTCAGCCGGCCGCAGGCGCGGGTTCTGCTGCAACAGGTCGAGGATGAGCAGCTCCAGGGTGTGGGACACCTCGGGCCGGAACTGGGCAACGGGCCTGAGGCGGCCCGGGACATGAGGGTCGCTGTACGGCCGCACGCCGGTGACCATCTCGTAGAGGACGCAGCCGAGTGAGTACAGGTCGCTGCGATGGTCGGGTCGTGCACCGCGCACGTGTTCTGGCGCCAGGTAGCCGGTCTCGCCCGCCGCCGATCGGCCGATCCAGTCGATTCCGAAGTCGCGGAGAACGGCTTCGCCGCTCGCGCGGAACAGGATGTTGGCGGGTGTGAGGTGACCGTGAACCACGTGCTGGGAATGGAGGTATTCCAGCGCGGCGGCCACCTGCTGCCCGATCGCCACCGCCTGCGCCAGCGCGATCGGCCCGCCGGCATCATGCAGCACAGTCCGTAGGTCAGGCCCCTCGACTGCCTCCAGCGCGAGGAAGTACAAGTCGCCGTGGACTCCGGCGGCGTACGTTTCCACGACCCCTGGGTGGTGCAGCCCCCCGAGCGCCTCGGCCAGTCGGAGGAACGTGGCGGGCGACGGCACCGACCGGTCCGCAGCGCGTTCGGCCGACAGGCGGAAGAGCTTGACGGCGACCGGCTGCCCGTCCGCCTCGTCCACGGCCTGCCAGAGCTCGCCCGTGCCGCCTCGGCTGATCCGCTCGACCAGCCGGTACTGACCGTCCACCAGGTCGGTTCGCCCCTCCCGCTCCGGTGCCGACCCCGCCGCCCCCCGCAGCAGCTCCACCGTCTCCGCGCTGACCAGCGCGAACGGCGCCCCGTGCGGCACGCCCTCGCCCGCTCCCCCGCCCCCGTCGCGCGCCGCGACCAGCGCCCGGAACTCCCCGGGGACCGCCCCCGCCCGCTCCTCGATCGCGCCGCTGACCCGCTCCAGTAGGTCGGCCGTGTGCGCGACCGCCGACCGCGGCAACGTCCGCAGCAGCACCGAGCGCACCCCGGGCCGGAACTCGTACCACCCTTCACTGCCCTGACCGGTTTTCAGCATCCCGCTGAGGATCACCTCCGCGAGTTGCTGCGGCTGCGGCTGCCGCTCGACCTCGGCCTGCACCAGCCGCATCAGCGGAAGGTACGCCTCCCCCACCGCGAGGTGGCCGGCGAGCCGGAACGCCTCCGGGGAGGCCAGGGCCCGGAACCGCAGCACCAGGTCCTCGGGGGCCAGGCTCGCGAAGTCCGCATCGTCCACCGCCTCTTCGCCGCCCACCGTCGACGGTGGCGTCGGGCCCAGCCAGGCCGCCGCACCCGGCACCTGCGTGCCGCCGTGCCCGGCCACCAGCGCGGCCCAGTGCGAGAGCCAGCCGGCAGTCGGCTCCAGCACCGGCAGCAGAACAGCACGGTCGACGCGGCCCGTCCCACGGTAGGGGGTGAACCGGAGCGTGGAGTTGGGCGCCGCCGGGCCTCGGGCGGCCAGCAGGCCGGCGACGGCGGGCAGCGCGGTGCGCCGCCACAGGCGCTCCGGCAGCGGCTGCACGACGGCGACCGGCAAGCCGGCCGTCCAGCGCTGCAGGGTGCGGTACCAGCGGTCACCGGCCGCGCCTGCCCGCCACTGCGGTCCCATGCAGTCGCTCAGCACGATCGCCACCGTCCGGCCCCGGGCAGCGCCGCCGCGCTGGTCGCCGCGCAGCGCCCCGTCCGCCGTGACGCGGGCCGAGCGGATGGTGCGGAAGGCGCCGGTCTGGGCGATGGTGCGGTGCAGATCACGCACCAGAGGGCGCCACATGTGCATGGTCGGGCCGTCGTCGAAGACGAGCAACAGGTCCAGCCAGCGCTCGCTGCTGGGGCGCAGGACCGGCAGCCAGGAGCCCGGCCCCGCCCCTTGCGCGGCGATCCGGTGGGCGGTGCGGTCCTCGTCGAGGTCCCAGCCGGCCGGTGCGGGGACCAACCGCTTGAGCGGGCGCAGGGCCCGCTGCAGCGGCAGGGGGTGGGCCAGCATCGGCGCAACGGGCGTGAGCAGCGGCTGGTGCGGGCCGGCGGGATCGGCTGCGGTGCGGCCGGCGGCCGACCGTTTGCCGACGTGCAGCGGCATCCGGGGCGCACCCGGCCCGGCACTCTCCCCCACCGGCGCGGGGGCCGGCGGCAGCCCCTCCTCGCCCCTCCCGTCCACCGTGCCGGCTCCGGTGCCCGGTTCACTCCCGGCCGGCGCACCGGCCGGTGTGCCTCGCCGCTGTCCGGCCAGCCAGATGAGCTCGGCCAGCTCGGTGCCGGTGGGCCGCCGCCCACCGGCCCGGGCGAGCAGATCGGCGAGCCGGGCCAGCGCCGGGAGTTCAGAGGCCATCGGAGTCCGCTTCGGAGCTCAGATAGGCCATCAGGCTCTCCGCCAGGCCTTCGCGCGACTCGGCCTCCAACCCGGCGGCACCGGTCAGATAGATCGCGTTGAGCAGTTGGTCCGTCGCCAACTCGCCGTCGCTGCTGCGCTCCAGGAACTTCTCGATCATCCAGTGGGTGTTCTCGTCCAACTCGCCCAGGTGCGCGCGGACGATCTCCTCCAGGTGCGCCGGTCCGGGGCGGCGCAGCCGCAACGTGACGCAGCGGCGCAGGAACGCGGGCGGGAACTCGCGCTCCCCGTTGCTGGTCAGCACGACGAACGGGAAGGCCCGGCAGCGCACCTGACCGCGCCGCAGCGGGACCCGCCGGTCGCTGCCGAAGGCCATCACCTGAGCCGCGGGGGCCTGGCGCGCGAGCCGGACGAGTTCCGGGATCTCGTACTCGCCCTCCTCCAGGATGTTCAGCAGGTCGTTCGGCAGGTCCAGATCGCTCTTGTCGATCTCGTCGATGAGCAGCACCCGGGGGCGCTCGTAGGGAAGCAGCGCGGTGCCGAGCGGGCCGAGCCGCAGATGGTCCTCGATGGCCTCGCCGTCGCCTCCGCTCGGCCCCTCACCGGGCGGGACAGCACCGGCCGCGCGGCTGGCGGCATACAGCCGGGAGAGCGGATCGTACTGGTAGAGCCCGTCGCCGAGCGTGCTGCGGCTGGTGATGTTCCAGCGGAGCACCGGTCCCAGGCCCAGTTCACGCGCCACCGCGTAGGGCAGGCTGGACTTGCCGCTGCCCGGCGGGCCGGTGATCAGCAGCGGGCGCCGCAGGTAGAGAGCGGCGTTGACCAGTTGCACGCTCTTCTCGGTCGGCTTGTAGGTGCGCGCCCGGTGCACCTGGTCCGGCGAGGCCTCGGTGTCCCCCTCCGCTGCGGGCGGCGGCAGCGCGGGCCCGCCGTTGAAGGCCCGCCAGGGCGGCGGCGGGGGCAACTGCGCGATGCCGTCGTGCGGTTCCGACGCACCGGTGAAGATCGGCCACAAGGACATGCTCTGCTCCAACACTCGCTCCAGGCATAGGACTTCGGGCTCAGCCGCACCGCGCCGGTCAGCTCACCGGGGACCGCCGGTAGTCGCCCGGCTCGGGGAACCAGCGCGGGTCCTCCCAGAGGAGCACCAGGTCCTGTGCCCAGTGCGGATGCTCGCCCTCCTCGACGAAGGCCCGCTCCCTGAGCTGCCGGACATGGCCGGGGAGGTCGGCCGGGCGGATGTCGACCAGCTGCTGTGACAGCTCGTCAAGAAAGGCCCGCCCCTGGCAGTCCCCCTCGCCCTCACCCGAATGACCTCCCGCGCAGCCGAGGCGCGGCCACACCATGATCGGCACGGCGGCGTTCAGCCCCGCCTCGAGCAGCCGCTTGGCGCCGGAGCCCGCAGGCGGCGCTGCGAACCCCACCAGCTCGTGCTTCGATCGGAGTTGGACCGTGAGCTTCCCCGGATCCGGCCTGCTGCCGCATTCGATCCGGTGCACCACGGACGCGGATTCCCGGTCCAGCAGCTCCCACTTCTGCTGGATCTTGTACTGGAGTGCCCCGCTGCGCCGCCGGTCCAGGTCCATCAGGACAAGCGGCGAGAAGCACCCCAGCGGAGTCGCGTCGCCCTTGGCGCGGTGCCAGCGGTCGATCGGCTGGTTGAGCCACTCGCGCGGCACGGCGAACGCGATCAGTTCCTCGCTGCCGCGGTCGAGTTCCCGGAACGCCTCGTCGATCTGCTCCAGCACGTATGCGCGGATCTTGCCCTTCGGGAGCGTCCGGGTGCCCACCACCCGGCGGCAGCCGTCCCGGAACGCCGAGACCTCCACCAGGAAGGTGTTGCGGTCCGCCCCGCTGCGGTCGATCTCCACCAGGATCGGCGACCAGCGCGCTCCGGTCCGCGCGGGCCCGCCGGCCTCGGCGGTCGCGCCGGCCGCGGGCCGGGCCACCGGCTCCGGTCGGTGCCGCCGGGCCCACTCCCGCAGCCGGTACCGGATGCCCGGGTCCTCGATCCGGTCCGCCAGGCAGCCGGCGAACTCGGCCACCGGCGAGCGGTCCGGTGCCGCCGCCACCTCGGTCATCACGTACCAGGCGACGTCCCACAGTGAGCGGAACCCCTCGGACAGGTGCGCGGGGCCCAGCGGCCCGACCGCGCTGCTGTACAGGCTCTCCAGCGAGTACTCGGCTGGCAGCCCGCCCGCCTGCTCCAGCAGCTCGCGCAGCTGCTGCTTGCTGCCCGTACCGAACCCCGGGGTCGGTATCGCATCCGCCAGCGGCGGCCAGTACCTGGCCAGGACCTGGACCGGCAGCATGCGCCCGACCCGGACGTCCGGCTCGTTCGAGGCGGCCGAGACCATGCCCGCCACCCGACCGGACTCCGCCAGGACCGCGGCCGCCCCGCTGAACCCCGAGGCGAGCGCGTGACCGTAGCCGGTCCACGCCTCCAGTTGCACCCACTCGTCGGCGCTCAACTGCCGCGTGGTGGCCCGGGATTCGGCCAGCGTTCCCTCGTCGTAGCCGACCGGGAAGCCATAGCTGACCAGTTTGGGCGACGGAAACGCGTACGCCGCCTGCGGGTCGGCGAAGTCGGCCGGCCTGATGTCGACCGGACGCTCGAGCTCCAGCACGGCGACATCGCCCGGATCCGCCGCCCCGCCCGCCCATTCGCCGCGCAGCACCACGGTGGCGCCGATGGTGCCCAGTTCGGCGTGGGCCGCGAAGTACGCATCCGCCCGGTCGTCCCCGGCGACCACGTGGGCGCACGTCATCACGTGCCGGTCGGAGATCAGGAACCCCGCCCCGATCTCGCCGCGGCAGACCACCTGAACGTGCCAGGAGTTGGCGCCCACCTGCTCACCGGCTCCCGGTCGTCGCCTCGCGCTCGCCGGGTGCCCATGAGAGCTTCACGACGAGATGCCCCTCCACCGCGCTCTTGGCGATCACCGCCCCGGCCTCGGCGGTCAGCTTGACCCCGAACTCGATCTCCACCGAGTCGGGCCGGAGTTCGCCCTCACGGAACACCCGCAGTGCGGACTCCGCCGCACTGTGGATGTTCCGCAGCGCCTTGTCGAAGGTCCCGGTGGCCTGCGCGAGGGCGTCGTCGGCTCGCGATACCGGCCGGGAACCCGGCCGCCGGTCGTCCATCTCGACGACCACGTCGGCGCCACTGTCCGTCTTGAACTGAACCAGCGTGTCCACCAGACCCCCCACCATTCCAAGCATCGTGTGCCCGTCATTCTGTCGGACGGTATGGCCTGCCGCCACCAGCTGGCTGACCGGCCGTCAGACGGCGTCGGCCAGGGCCTGGAACTCCTCGTCGGTCAGCGTCAGCAGCGCGGCCGCCGTGTTCTCCTCCAGGTGCGCGACGCGGGAGGTGCCGGGGATCGGCAGCAGCACCGGGGAGCGGCGGAGCAGCCAGGCGAGGGCGAGCTGGGCGGGACTGGCGCCGCGGTCCTTGGCGATGGTGTCGAGCGGGCCGCCGGGGCGGGCGAGGTCACCGGTGGCGACCGGGTACCAGGGGATGAAGGCGATGTTCTCGGCCTCGGCGTAGGCGAGCACCGCCTCGGAGCGGCGGTTGGCCAGGTTGTAGAGGTTCTGCACGGAGACGATCTCCGCGATCGCGCGGGCCTCGACCAGTTCCTCGACGCTGACCTCGGAGAGGCCGATGTGGCGGATCTTGCCCTCCTGCTGCAGCAGCACGAGCTCGCCGAGCTGGTCGGCCAGCGGCACCTGGGGGTCGATGCGGTGCAGCTGGTACAGGTCGATCCGTTCGACACCGAGGTGCCGCAGGCTCAGCTCGGTCTGCTGGCGCAGGTACTCGGGGCGGCCGACCGGACTCCAGGCGTCCGGTCCCGAGCGGGTCAGCCCGCCCTTGGTGGCGATCACCAGGTCGTCGGCGTAGGGGTGCAGCGCCTGGCGGATCAGCTGCTCGCTGACGAACGGCCCGTAGGAGTCGGCGGTGTCGATGAAGGTGATGCCCAGCTCGACCGCGCGGCGCAGCACCCGCACCGCCTCGGCCGGGTCCGCCGGGTCGCCCCAGATGCCGGGGCCGGTGAGCCGCATGGCCCCGAAGCCGAGCCGGTTGACGGGCAGGTCCCCGCCCAGGGCGAAGGTGCCGGACGCATCGGCGGGACGCGTGGTGGTGGCGCTCATCAGGAGACTCCCGAGCTCGGTAGGAGTGAATGGTGACGCGGGCAGCCTAGGCCCTGGTGCCAGTCCCCGCGCCGGAGGGCGACGGGCTGACAGGCCGTCAAGATGGTCACCGAGCTGTCCTGGGGGCTTACAGCTCCCCGGTCCCCCGCCGGTGCCCGCGCCCCGACCAGCCCGGCTCGACCCGCTCCCAGGCCAGCTCCCAGTCGCGCTCGGCCCGGTGGTCCAGCGTGTGCCGTCGCACCCGGTAGCCGACCAGCGACACGGCGCCGAACCCGCTCAGCGCGCCGATCCCGTACAGCGCGGCGGCGGTCGCCAGCTCGCTGTCGGGCTGCGGCGGCGCGGCCGGAGCGCCGTCGTCGTCGACGAAGAGCGGCACCTGGCCGCCCCGCGGGGTGCCGATCGGCACCCCGATCACGCCGGTGTGCGGCACCGACTGCGGGTAGGTCCAGGCGGCATCGGCCTGCGCCGCCCACGGGGAGCGCGCGGGGCTGTCGGTGGCGGCGCTCAGCGTGGCGGCGGTGACCTGGTGGCGGTGCAGCGTGAGCTGCCGCGCCTGCGCCCGCATGCCACCGAGCAGGATCAGCGCGACCAGTGTCCCGACCGCGACCGCCAGCACCATCGCCGCCGCCAGCGCGATCAGCAGCCGGCTGCGCGAGCGGTCCACCGGACGGCACAGGGGGCTGTCGTCCCGGCCGAGCGCGCGCCGCACCTGGCGCGCCAGAGGCGTGCCGGCGCCGGCATGCCTGTGCGAGACGGATGCGCTGGACATGGCGCACCTCCTGACTGCCGGGTCGCGACCGGCAGGTTCCTGCTCCCGGACCCGCGGGGCGTTCGCCGCGCGGACCGGCAGCCGTCCCCTGCTCGGTCTCCACCTCTCAGTCTGTGCCCACCGGCCGCCTTCCTCCACGGGCGGCGGTCCCGGCCGTCCAGGAACGCCTGTCAGCGGTGCCGGCCGGGCCGAGCCGCGACGGGCGCCCGGCCGGTCCACCTGCGCTCGCTACCCGCTGTGAGCGGTCAGATCTTGTCCGCAGCGATCATCAAGTAGTGGAAACTGCCCTCGCGATAGGCCGTCAGGAACGCGTCCTCGATGCCGCTCGCCACCTCGGCCTGGGCCCGCAACTCCCAGTAGGGGATGGTGGCGGCGGTCAGGTCGACCACGCTGATCGGGACCAGGTCGTTGGCCGACATCGCCGCGAAGTACTCGCTGCGCGGGTGGATGTCGCAGATGTAGTGCGCGTCGATCTGGCTGACCGCGCGGGACGGCTGCCGGCCGTGCACGTCGTTGTAGCAGCCGGTGATCGTGACGTACCGGCCGCCAGGGCGCAGCACCCGGCTGTGCTCGGCGAAGAGCTTGTGCAGGTCGACGTACATGGTGCTCTCGTTGTTCCAGATCGCCTGGAAGGTGGCGTCGGGGAACTCGTTGTGCAACATGTTGCGGAAGTGGAAGGCCACCTTGTCGGCGACCCCGCGCTCGCCCGCCTGGTTGTTGGCGAACCGCACCTGCTCCTCGGAGATCGAGATGCCGTCCACCTGGCAGCCGAAGCGGAGGTTCGCCAGGAAGCTGGTGCCGCCCCGTCCGGACCCGGCGTCCAGGATCCGGTCCCCGGCGCCGAGCGGGCCGAGCTGGTCGAGCAGGTACTCGGCCTGGGCCGCCTCCAGGCGGTGCAGCTCCGCCACGATCCGCTGCTCGCGGGTGGCCTCGTCGCCCTCCAGCACGGACCGGTCGACCTCGCCGATGCCGTAGTGGTGGTGGAAGGTTCCGCTGACCTCACCGAGCCGCAGGTTGACCGGCGCCTTCTCGTTGTTCCAGTACTCGGCCACGGACTGCTGGTACTTGGTGGCCAGCACCTGGGTGGACCGGGCGTTCGGGGTGGCGCTGTCGAGCAGGGTCATGATGTCCGTCCTCAGGAATGGTCAGGAATGGTCGGGTGTGGTCAGGCATGGCCAGGAATGGCCATGCCTGGTTACGGCTGGTTGTAGCGGGGACTGCTGGCGTGCCACTCCTTGTTGCCGCCGAGCCAGGCCCACAGCGCGCCCAGGTAGCGGGTCAGCAGCGGGTCGCCGCTGGCGCTGAGCGCGGCGGCGGCGGCCTCGAAGGAGTGCACGAGCTCGTTGTGCAGGTCGGCGGCCCGGTGGGTGGCCTCGGCCAGCGAACAGCCCTCCTCCGCCGCGATCACGGTGGGCAGGTTGTACTCCAGGCCCGCCGCACCGCCCTCCTTGCGCATCGAGTAGACGTCGTTGAGCAGCACCGAGGCGAGCGCGGCCTGCACGGTGGCCCGGCGGACCGCGGAGCTGCCGTAGACGGTGGCGGGCAGCTCGTAGCCGCCCATCGTGTCCACCAGCGTCATGCAGGGCAGGAAGCTGTTCATCTGACGGTTCGCCAGGTACTCCCAGACGGCCGGCGGGCGACCGCCGATCCGCCAGCCGGCCTCGGCGTCCATGCCGAGGAAGAGCCCGGCGATCTCCTGGCGCAGGCGGGTGATCTGGGCGCCGCTGGCGTACTCGGCGAGCCGCTCGACGGAGTCGCGCAGCGCGTGCCAGACGGGCTGGGTGGTCATCTCGCGCTGGTAGGCCTCGGCGTGGCGCCCTGGCAGCTGGGCCGGGTCGATCGCCGACTGGGCGAGCATCAGCTGCGGCCCGAGGCGTTCGGGGTGGTCGCCGGTGGCGGCCTCGTCGCAGAAGTAGTCGTCGACGGCGAACTCGGCCGCCATGCAGCGCGCCGCGGCCAGCAGCCGGTCCGGGTCGTCGGTGTCGGGGTGGGTGAGCATGACCAGGCGTCCGTAGCCGGCGTGGCGGAACTTCTCCAACTGGCCGGCGTAGATGCCGACCTGCTCGGCCCAGCGGACCAGCCGGTCGTCGATCTCCTGGCCGAGCGCCGGATCGTCGCGCAGGTGCGGCGGGCAGTACAGCTCGGGCAGCGCGGCGTCGGAGGCAGGTCGGGCACGCTCGGGCCGCGCGGCGGCCGAACCGGCCGCCGCGCCGCGTGGCCGCAGCAACTCGCCGACGCGGGCCGCCGAGGTGCCCAGGCCGGTCGGTCCGGTCGGCAGCCGGCGGGCGACGGGAGGGGCCGGCGGCCGTCCCGGCCGGGCGGGGGGCAGGGCTTCGAAGACGGCCACCGGTCAGGACCTCGGCGCGGCGATGTCGACGTTCTCCAGGACCCCGACGGCGTCCTGGACCAGGATCGCCACCGAGTAGTAGGCGGTCACCAGGTAGCGCATGATCGCCTTGTCGTCGATCCCCATGAAACGGACGTTCAGGCTGGGCTCGAACTCGTCGGGAATGCCGGTCTGGTGCAACCCGATGACCCCCTGGTCCTTCTCGCCGGTGCGCATCGCGAGGATCGAGGAGGTGTGCCCGCCGGTGATCGGGATCTTGCCGCTGGGGAAGATCGGCACGCCGCGCCAGGCCGGCACCTGGTGACCGTCGACCGTGGTGCTGTCCGGGTAGATGCCGCGCTTGGTGCACTCGCGGAAGAACGCCGCGATGGCCTTGGGGTGGGCGAGGAAGAGGTCGGTGCCGCGCCGCATCGAGAGCAGGTCGTCCATGTCGTCCGGAGTGGGCGGCCCGGACCAGGTGTTGATCCGCTGGTCGTAGGCGGCGTTGTGGAGCAGGCCGAACTGACGGTTGTTCAGCAGCTCCCACTCCTGGCGCTCGCGGATCTCCTCGACGGTCAGCCGCAGTTGTTCCTCGAGCTGGTTCATCGGGTCGTTGTAGAGGTCGGCGACCCGGGTGTGCATCCGCAGGATGGTCTGGGTGAGCGAGAGTTCGTACTCGCGCGGCGAGAGCTCGTAGTCCACGAAGGAGCCGGGGATCTCCGCCTCGCCCTCGTGCCCGGCGGCGACGGCGACCTCCACCTCGCCCTTGGAGTTCACCCGCCGCTCGCTGTTGGCGACGAACTTGCCGACCTGCTCGCGCAGTTCGGCGGAGCGGTCGAACAGGTCGAGGAAGGCGTCCCAGCGCAGCACCAGCAGCGTCCCGGCGGTGGCGGCCCTGACCGTGGCACTCCAGCGCGGCGCGGCCCCGCGCGCGCTGCCGGCCCCCAGGTCCAGCAGGGCCTCGTCACCCAGGTGGTCGCCGTCGGCCAGGACGCCGATGGTCTTCTCCTCGTCGCCGTACTTGCCGGCCGCGATCCGCTCCATCCGGCCGTGCGCGATGACGAAGACCTCCTCCACCGGCCGGCCGCGCTCCGCGATCACCTCGCCCGCGCGGAACTCCCGCACCACGAACCGGCCGGCCAGCTCGGTCAGCAGCGCGTCGTCGCCGAACTCGCGCAGCACCGGCAGTTCGCGCAGCGTCTCGGGGATGATCCGGACGTCGTCCGCCCCGGACTGGACGAAGCCGACCCGGCCGCGGCCGACGGCCAGCGAGAGCCGCCGGTTGACCCGGTAGGTGCCGCCGGACACCTGCACCCACGGGAGCCGGCGCAGCAGCCAGCGTGAGGTGATGCCGCGCATCTGGGGCACGGACTTGGTGGTGGTGGTCAGGGTGCGCGCGGCGGCGGTGCTCAGGCTGAACTGGGTGGGGGCGGCGGCGGGGGTGGCGTCCGGTTCTATCGTCATCGAGGCGCTCCAGGGGAGAGAATGAGGGCATGCCCATGTCAATAGCGGCGGCGTACAGCAAGGGCAACCGCTCTCGATCACCCGTGCCAGGTGTGAGAACGATAAGCCCACCGGGAACAGCAGTACGGATCGAACGCGCCAACCTCCAGCCCTCGACCCGACGATCGCGAGTGGGGCATCGCGCCAGGTCAGAGCGGATATCAGGAGCTACACCGAGTACAGACGGAATCGATCATTCCGCTAAATGCCCGGGTGGACGCGATGATCGACAGTGGCTTGATCATGACGAGCCCCGAACACGGTGCGGCCCCGGCCCCCTACAATCCGCCACCACACCGCCGGGCGCGCCCAGCAGGTCGCAACCGGTTTCGCCGCACGCCTCCTGACGATCGCTCAGCGGGTCACCGCCCGTCGGCCCCGATGGTGCGTCACCATGGCAGGCCAGGCACACTGGGCGACAGCTCGCTCCTTGATGCGTTTCGCCCGAGGCGGCGCGATCATGGACGGAGTGCGGTTTTGCCCGCGGGGGCAGAGGTGCGGTTTTGCCCGCGGGGGCAGGAGGGCAGGAGAAAGACGGTGCACGCCGAGACCTCGGGCCAGAACGCCGACTCCGCACACGGCGAGCCGGCCGTCGCGGGCGAGGCCGCCCTGGTGCGCGCCGCGTTCGACAGCGCGCCGGTGGGCCTGGCCATCGTGGATCCGGAGCTGCGCTGGGTGCGGGCCAACCTCGCCTTTCTCGCCCTGACCGGCTGCTCGGCCGCCGAACTGCTCGGCCACCCGGTGGCCGACACCTCGCTGCGCGAGCTCGGGCCGGCGCTCCGACAGGCGCTCGCCGGGGCGCAGTCCGCCGAGCTGAGCCTGGGCCCAGGGGTGACGCTGCGCTGCCGCCGCCTGGAGTCCGACCACGCGGCGGCGGGGGTGCTGGTCACGGTCGCCGCCGACGAGCAGGTCCGGGCCCGGCTGACCCTGCTGAAGACCGCCGCCGACCGGATCGGCAGCACGCTGGACGCGGACACCACCTGCATCGAGCTGGCCCGGTTCGCGGTGGACACCGGCATCGCCGAGTTCGCGGCCGTCGACCTGCTGCCGGGCAGCCACTCCGGTACTGTCACCGGCCGGATCCGGCTGCACCGCGCCGCGCTGGCGGCCACTCCCGCGCTCACGCCACGGCTGGCCGGCCTGGCCCAGCCCGGCGAGAGCGTGCGGTACGGCGACGACTCCGTGGCCGCCCAGTGCCTGACCACCGGCCAACCGGTGCTCGGCGAGGCGCCCGCCGAACTCGCCGCGCCGGGCGGCGCCGAGCAGTCGCTGGCCGTCCCGCTGATCGCGCGCGGACGCACCGTCGGCATCCTCTGGCTGGCCCGACCGGGCGCCGCCGCACCGGAGTTCGGCGGCGAGGGCCTGGTGCTGATCGAGGACCTGTGCGGGCACGCCGCGCTCAGCATCGACAACGCGCTGCGCTACACCAGCTCCCAGGGCGTCGCGCTGGACCTGCAGCGGGCCCTGCTCGCCGACCCGGCCACCCCGCACCCCAACCTGCAACTGGCCACCCGCTACCTGCCGTCCGGCAGCAGCTCGGTGGTCGGCGGCGACTGGTACGAGGCCGTCCGGCTGCCGTTCGGGCGGACCCTGCTGGTGATCGGCGACGTGATGGGCCACGGCGTCGAGGCGGCCGTCGACATGAGCACCTACCGCTCGATGCTCCGCTACACCGCCAGCATGGACCTGCCGCCGCATCGGATCCTGCGTCAGTTGGACGCGCTGATCTCGGAGAACGAGACCGCCCGCCCCGCCACCTGCCTGCTCGCCCTGGCCGACCCCAACCGCCGACGCTGGACCTTCGCCAGCGCCGGCCACCTGCCGCCCGCCCTGATCACCCCCGGCCTGCCCACCGAACTCGTTGAGTTGCCCACCGGTCCACCCCTGGGCAGCGGGCTGGCCGACTACGCACAGGTCACCCGCCCCCTGCTGCCCGCCCAGGTGCTGCTGCTCTACACCGACGGCCTGGTGGAGCGCCGCCACGAGGACATCGACGTCTCACTGGCCCGGCTCGCCGACCTGCCCCTGCAAGCCGGCGCCGACCTGGAGGACCTGCTGGACACCGTCCTGCACCAACTCGCCGCCACCCCGGCCCAGGACGACACGGCCCTGCTCGCGGCCCGCGCCCGGCCACCGCAGGAGCCGGGTCGCGGCTGACGGGGCCCGGCAACCATGACGGCGGCCGGCCGCACCCCCCTGCGGGAGTGCTGCCGGCCGCCATCGGCTTCGCGGTCCGTCGTCGGTCAGCTCACGGTGAGGGTGAGCGGGCCGGCGAGCGCCGTGTAGCCGTCGTTGTAGAGGTACCAGACGTCATAGCTGCCCGGACCGTTGAGCTTGGTGGTGTCGAAGGTCAGGCTGCCGCTGCCGTTCGGCGCGTACTGCCAGGTGATCGAGGACTGCGAACCGGGCGTCGCGCCGGCCGGGTAGATGCCGATCCAGTTGGTCGAGCTGGTGGTCGCGGCCGGCGTCGCGTACTGGAAGGTGACGCTCGAGCCGTTGGCGACGCTCGGCGTGCCGGTGGTCAGCGTGGTGGTCGGCGCCGGGGCGGTGGTGGGCGCGAAGGCGTCGTTCAGCGGGGTCGCGTAGGTGTCGTTGGCGGTGATGCCGGGCAGGCCCAGCGCCGCCTCGATGGTGCGGGCGGTGCTGTAGTGGTCGTAGCGGCTGGCGCTGGTGGTGCCGGCCGGGACGGTGCCCTGCGAGCCGTCGACGACCGCGGCCACCTGGTTGTCGGCGTTGCTGGTGTCCTCGTCCCAGGTGAGGATCAGCAGCGACTTCTGGGTGGTCCAGGCCGGCGACTGCATGATCGGCGCCAGCGTCTGCTTCAGCCAACCGTCCTGGGTCTGCAGGCTGGTGGTGTTGCCGTTGCCGGAGGCCTCGCCGTCGTAGTAGTCGTCGGCGGCGACCCAGGAGAAGGCCGGGGTGGTGGCCGCGCTCTTCAGGTCGGTGGTCAGCTGAGTGGTGTCGAACAGGTGCGCGGCGCAGCGGGACGCGTTGCCGCTGACATCGGTGTAGTTGATGAACGGGGCGTCGTCCGGCTCGTACTTGGCGTCGTACTGGGTGGTGGTGTTGCAGGGGGTGCCCATGCCCTGCTCGTACGCCTTCCAGCTCTTGCCGGCGGCGTCGAGCTTGTCGCCCAGGTTGGTGCCCGGCGCGTTGATGTTCGGCCAGTAGGTGGCACCGGTGGTGTAGGTGTCACCGCCCGCGACGGCCAGGTAGTTCTCGTCGCTCGGGTGGTACACGGCGTGGTAGTTGTTCATCGACGCGCCCTGCGCCATCAGACTGTGGATGTACGGCGTGTCGGTCGGGTCGCCCATCACCGCCGAGTAGTCGGTGTTCTCCATCATGACCATGAAGACGTGGTCGTAGCCCGGCACCTTGGAGACCGGCGGCGCCAGGGTGGCGGCGGTGACCGGGGTGTTCAGGGTCAACGAGAGGTTGTCCAGGTAGCCGGACTCGCCCGAGCTCTGCAGGAACTGGGCCTCGACCTGGATCGAGCGGGTGCCGGCCGGGACGGCGCCGGTGCTGGCGCGGGCCAGGAACTCGGTGGTGTTGGAGCGGTCCGCGGCCGAGACCGTGGGCAGGTTCGCGGTCGAACCGAGCTGCGCGCCCGAGGCGTCCTGGAACTTCAGCGAGACCTGGACGTTGCCCGCGTAGCTGGTCCAACCGCCCAGCCAGCCCGAGAGGTTGTAGCTGATGCCGCCGCCGTCGATGGCGCCGGCGGCGGAGGAGACGTCCACGGTCTGCTCCATCGCGCCGTCACCCTGGTTGCCGGGGGCGAAGAAGGCGTTGCCGGGCGCCGGGCTGGCCGGGTGGCCGAAGCTGCCGACCGAGTAGCAGACCACGTCCGGGCTGCCGGAGAGCACCGTCCAGCCCGGCATGGTGGTGGCAGCGGTCCAGTCCTTGGTGCAGTAGCCCGCCTCGGCACTGCCGTTCACGATCAGGTTGCCGCTGGTGGCAGCCGCGCTCGCGGGCTGCACCGTGATCAGCGCGCCCAGCAGGGCGAGAACCGCGCCCAGTGCTCGCCAAAGTCGTCTCATATGTCCGCCGACCCTTCAGTCGTTCGCCATCGCGCCGAGTTGCGTCGATGGCAACTCTCTTGCCCGTGCCACGTCATAAGTAGCGCTCCGGGCTGTCCTCGCGGCTAACGGTCGGCCAACGCATGCTGGCCGAAATGGCCGGGATCTGAGGTGAGTTGTATAGACAAGATGGCCTCGCCCTGCCGCCTGCCCGGTTTCGGACACGGATGCCGGTCCAGCGGTCGGGCGCTCGCCCACCCAGCCGCTCGCCCACCCAGCCGCACAGGCACCGAGTCGCTCGGCCACCCAGCCGCGCAGCCGGTCGGCCCAGTCGAAACGCCCACCCCCGGGTGACGAGCAGCCCGGGCCGTCGCCCCGCGCTGCTAGAACGGGACGCCCCGAGGGGGTGAGGTTCATGAAGATCCCGGCCATCAGCAACGTGGCCCCGCAGCAGCTGACCACACACCAGCCGGCCACCCATCAGCTCGCCGACGCCGGCCTGCGGCTGAACGCCAGGCCGATCGACTACGCGCTGCTCGCCGTCTACTTCGCCGTCGTGCTCGGCATCGGCGCGCTCGCCCGGCGCTCGGTCTCCTCCAGCCTGGACTTCTTCCTGTCCGGCCGCTCGCTGCCCGCCTGGCTGACGGGTCTGGCGTTCATCTCCGCCAACCTCGGTGCGGTCGAGATCTTCGGCATGACGGCCAACGGCGCCCAGTTCGGCGTGCCGACCTTCCACTACTACTGGATCGGCGCGATCCCGGCCATGGTCTTCCTCGGCCTGGTGATGATGCCCTTCTACTACGGCTCGAAGGTGCGCAGCGTCCCCGAGTTCCTGCTGCGGCGCTTCGGCAGGTTCGCGCACCTGGTCAACGGGCTCAGCTTCGCCGTCGCCCAGGTGCTGATCGCCGGAGTCAACCTCTACGCGCTGGCCACCGTGGTCAACCTGCTGCTGGGCTGGCCGCTCTGGGTGTCGATCGTGGCCGCCGCCGTGATCGTGCTGGCCTACACCACGCTGGGCGGGCTGTCGGCGGCGGTCTACAACGAGGTGATGCAGTTCTTCGTGATCGTGGCGATGCTGGTGCCGCTCACCCTGGTCGGCCTGCACAAGGTCGGCGGCTGGCACGGGTTGACCGATCGGATCAAGGCCACGAACAACGACGCGGCCGCCCAACTGCACTCCTGGCCCGGCAGCAACCTCACCGGCATCGAGAACGCCGCGCTCTCGGTGATCGGCATCGTCTTCGGGCTCGGCTTCGTGCTCTCCTTCGGCTACTGGACCACCAACTTCGCCGAGGTGCAGCGCGCGCTGGCCGCCCGCAACACGTCCGCCGCCCGCCGCACCCCGCTGATCGGCGCGTACCCGAAAGCACTGATCGCCCTGGTGATCGTGATCCCCGGGATGCTGGCTGCCGTGCTCTCCCCGGAGCTGGCGGCGTACAAGGCCAGCGACGGCACGCTGAAGAACGGGGTGACGTACAACAACGCGATCGAACTGCTGATCCGCGACCTGCTGCCGACCGGCATGCTGGGCGTGGCGATCACCGGCCTGCTGGCCGCCTTCATGGCCGGCATGGCCGCCAACGTCAGCTCGTTCAACACGGTCTTCACCTACGACCTGTGGCAGGCGTACGTGGTCAAGGACCGCCCGGACGCGTACTACCTGCGGGTCGGGCGCACGGTCACCGTGCTGGGCTGCGCGATCGCGATCGGCACGGCGTTCATCGCCAGTGGCTACAACAACATCATGGACTACCTCCAGACCCTGTTCTCCTTCTTCAACGCCCCGCTCTTCGCCACCTTCATCCTGGGCATGTTCTGGAAGCGGACCACTCCGATGGCGGGCGGGGTCGGCCTGATCGTCGGTACCGCCGCGGCCGTCACCGTCGACCAGCTGAACCGGCACCACGTGCTGCACATGTCCGGGCAGGGCCCCAGCTTCGTCGCGGCCAGCGCCGCCTTCGTGCTGGACATCACGGTCAGCGTCGTCGTCTCACTGGTCACCGAACCCAAGCCGGACCGCGAACTGGCCGGCCTGGTCTGGTCGCTGACCCCACGTCAGACGCACCGTGAAGCGCTCGCCCCGGAGGACTCCGGCTGGTACCGCAACCCCGTGCTGCTCGGGGTCGGAGCACTGGTGCTGGCGACCGTGCTCAACGTGCTCTTCTGGTGAGAGGGACTCCCCCATGTTCGACCTGCGCTGGATCCTCGCCATGCTCTTCACCCTCTACGGCACCGTCCTCACCGTCCTGGGCGCCGCCTTCACCACCGATCTGGACCTGGCCCGGGCCGGCGGCGTGAACGTGAACCTCTGGGTGGGCATCGGCATGCTCATCGGGGCGGCCCTGTTCGGCACCTGGGCCGGCCTGCGCCCGCTCCGCCTGCCGGAACGGAGCGGGACGGAGCAGGCGGAGCAGGGCCCGACCGAACAGGGTCCGACCCCGAGTTGATCGCACTGACGCTTCTTCAGTACGCTGACGCGCAACCACAGTTCGTGGACCGGTGAGTCCCCGGACGAGATCGCAGCGACCGCGAGAATCAGTCAAACGGCAGCAGTGAAACGTCGAACGGTGGCGAACGGGAAAATTGACGGTCCCGCCGCGAAAGGTTCCGCGGCGCACGGCAGGCGGACGACAGGCGGACGGCATTCGCCTTCCCAGAAACCTTGCAGATTACCGTCATAACCAGTAATAACCCACCCCGAGCAGCGACTTGACCTGCCCCGGAACGGACACCAGCGGTTTCACAAATGCTTCACCGGTCGCTGCTTGCCAGGCCCAGCGCAGCTGTGGGCAGAATCGAATTGTTTCTGGCCGTACAGCGACAGCTCCGGGGGGAGGATGAGCTGGACAGGAGAGCTCCACCGTGAAGTTCCGCGCCAAGCGCGCTGCCGGCGAGGTCCGCAAGCCCTCGATTCCGGAGAGCGGCTGGCAGCCACCGCTTCCGCAGCCTGCCGTGGTGCCGCCGCAGCGGCCCGTTCCGGCCGGCGGGGCCGTACTCCCGAGCAATTCGGCCCAGTCGGCGAATGCGCCGACGGCCGGGCCGTTCGCCCCGCAGCCTGCCCCGGTGGATCAGGCCGCGAACGACAGTGCGCTGATCCGGGCCAGTCTCTCCGTGGTCGAACCGCATGCCGCGAACCTGCCGGGCTTCTTCTACGCGACCTTGTTCGGGCGCTATCCGCAGGTCCGCGAACTGTTCCCGCCCGACATGGACGTCCAGCACGACCGCTTGCTGCGGGCCCTGCTGATGATCGTCGATCTGGTGGACGATCCCGCCAATCTGGCGAGGTTCTGCGAACACCTGGGCCGCGACCATCGCAAGTTCGGCACCGAAAGCGCACATTACGCGGCGGTCGGCGAGTGCCTGCTGGCCACCCTGGCGCACTACGCGGGCCCCGCCTGGAACGCCGGGACCGCCGCCGCCTGGTCCCGGGCGTACACCACGGTCGCCGAGGTGATGGACCAGGCCGCCAGGGCCGACGCGGCGATCCGCCCCGCCGTCTGGGGCGCCCAGATCGTCGCGCACCACCGACACGGCGACGAGATCGCCGAGTTGACCGTGCGGACCGACCAGCCGTACCCCTTCGTCGGCGGGCAGTACGTCAGCGTGGCGACCCCGTGGTGGCCGAAGCTGTGGCGCTACCTCTCCCCCGCCAACGCCCCGCGGCCCGACGGCACCATCACCTTCCACGTCCAGCAGGTACCCGGCGGCCGGGTCAGCGGCGCGCTGGTGCAGCGTGCCGCGGTCGGCGACGTGCTGCAACTGGGCGCGCCGCAGGGCGACATGGTGCTCGATCCGGCCTCGGCCAGGGACATCGTCTGCATCGCGGGCGGCACCGGACTCGCCCCGATCCGCGCACTGGTCGAGCAGGCCGCACTGAACGGCCTGCGCCGACGGGTGGACGTCTTCCTCGGTGCCCGCACCGCCGCCGGCCTGTACGGGCTGGACGACCTGCTGCGGATGTCCCAGCGCCACCGCTGGCTCACCGTGCGCGCCGCCGTCGCCGACCAGGAGGCCCGCGACGGCGCCGCCTTCCTGCCCAAGGTGCTCGCCGATTCCGGTCCCTGGAAGCAGCACGACGCCTACCTCAGCGGACCCGCCCCGATGATCGTCACCGCCGCCCGGGTGCTGGCCCGGGGTGGGGTACCCCTGCACCGGATCCACCACGACCCGTTCGTGGCGCTGGACGACCTCGCCTGACGCGTCAATGTCCGTGCGTCGGCCACAAAGTCGGCCACAAGGACGGCCGGTGCACGGACGTTGACGAGCAGTCGGCTTGAGAACCGGCGGCTCAGGGCTTGAGCGCCACCCCCGCATACACCGAGGACTCCTCGTCGCTCACCATCGCGCCCTCGGGGCTGTCCGGGCGCCAGCGCTGGGTGGGCACGATGCCGGGCGCCACCAGCTCCCAGTCGCCGAAGAAGCGGGCGAACTCCGCCTTGCTGCGGGCCTGCAGCGGTGTGCCGGCGGACTGGTAGATCTGCACCAGCCGGGCGATCTCGGTGGGCGCGAAGTCCTCCGTCACGTGGGTCATCGCGACGGCGCTCCCGGAGACCAGCGCGCCCTTGAAGTGCTCCACGATCCCGTGGGTCCCGCGGTCGTCGGGGATGAAGTGCAGCAGGGCGTTGAGGCTCAGCGCGATCGGGCGGTCGAAGTCGAGGGTGTCGCGCAGCTCCGCCGAGGCGAGCAGCGCGGCCGGGTCCGTGACGTCGGCCTGGACGTAGGCGGTGCGGCCCTCGGGGGCGCCGATCAGCAGTGCCTTGGCGTGTGCCAGGACGATCGGGTCGTTGTCGGCGTAGACCACCCGGGCCGCGCGGTTGACGCTCTGGGCGATCTCATGGAGGTTCGGCGAGGTGGGGATGCCGGTGCCGATGTCGAGGAACTGGTCGATGCCGGCCTCGGCCAGCGCCCGGGCGGAGCGGTGCATGAAGGCGCGGTTGACCCGGGCGGTGGTCTGCACGAACGGCATCACGGCCTTCACCTGGCCCGCCGCCTCGCGGTCGGCGGCGAAGTTGGTGACGCCGCCGAGGAAGTAGTCGTACATCCGGGCCGAGTGCGCCCGGTGCAGCTCCAGGTTGACACCGTCGTAGTCGGTCATCGAATCCCCCTCCGTGATCCCGGTGGCCGCACGACCGCCGGTGGTGCTCCGCGGCGGCCCCGCAGCCGACCGCACAACTGGACGAGCACCATGATTCCCCACTCGGCAACGCATCATCCGGGCAACCCTGAAGTAGCTATGCCATGCGCATATGACACCATGTCAGTTAGTGGGATCATCTGAGCATCACAAACAGCTCTTCTCCTACACCGGGACGAGCCCACTCTGGTTCCATGGTCGTCGAGGGTGGGCACGACTCCTCCTGCGGCGGCCCGGCCGCGCCGCGGCTCGAACACCGAGCACGCAGAGAACGCTGAGAACGCCGAGAACCTTGACGAAGGCAGGACCGATGACGATGGACAAGGGCGGCCGCACAACCGGGCGCCCGGGAGGGCCTGCGGTGGACAGCACCGGTGAGGGCGCGGCCAATGCCCGGCTGTGGCTCTCCTACCAGGTGTTCTGCGAGGTCCACGGCCGGGCCTGGCTGGCCTTCGCGCGCACCACGATCGGCAACCGCGCCGACGCCGAGCTGGTGGTGGCGGCGATGACGGCCGAACTGGCCCGGCAGTGGCCGCACGCGCTGCGCCACCAGGTGCCCGCCGCGTACGCCTGGCGGTTACTCAAGTCCCATCTCAACGACTGGGCTTGGAACCAGGACCAGGTGGCGGTCGAGGCCACCACCTTCGCCGTGGTGATCGACCGGTTCAAGGAGCTGGCCGGCGACAGCCTGCGCAGCGAGGCGGACCAGGTCGGCCTGTACGGCGCCATCCTGGCACTGCCGGACCGGCAACGTGACGTGGTGATCCTGCGTTACGTGCTCGACCTCGACGACCCGGAGATCGCCGCCTACCTGGACCGCCCGGTGGAGACCGTCCGCAGCAACCTGCGGCACGCCCGCGAGCGGCTGGCCCGGCGGCTGGGGATCGGCGAGCTGCCGGATCGGCGGGCCGAGCGGTGACCCGGCGGCCCAGGTCGGCGGCGCTGCCCGAGTGGCTCGGCTGCGAGCCCGACGGCACCGACCAGGCGGGCGCGCGGCTGGAGCCCGCGCTCTCGGTTCCCGCTCCCGTCCGCCCCTACGAGGAGCTGATCGCGGCCGCCCGCCAGGCCCGGCTCACCGCTGCCCCGGCCAACCTGCCCTCGGAGCACGAGCAGGCGAAGTTCGAACTCGGCCTGGTCGTCGCGCTGATCCTGGACGCGCCGGAGGCGGCCCGCGGCCTGGACCTGCTGGTCAACAGCCGGCAGATCCATCCCGAGGGCGCCGAGGTGTTCGCCGCGCTGCTCTACGCCAGCGAGCGGGTCGACGGCGCCGAGTTCTGGTGGCGCTTCGCGGCCGGCTCCGGCAGCCGGATCTCCGCCTACTGCCTGCACCTGCACCACCTGCGGCTGGGCGAGTCGGGCGACGCGGACTACTGGCTGGCCTGGTCCCGCGACCTCGCCGAACGGGCCCGCCCGACCCCGCCGCGGCCGCTGCGCTCCAGCCAGCCGCTGCTGCCCGACGCCGTCCGCCGCGACATCCTGGCCCGCTGCCACCGCGGCCTGGCGCCCCGGCTCCCGGCGGCCCTGGAGGCGGTGATCAACCAACTCCCGGTCAGGGCCGACGATCCCGACTTCGGGCACGTGCCGCGGCCGGACGCGTTCGCCCTCGACGGCCTGGAGCCCCGGACCGGGCCCGCCCGCACCGCACCCGCAGCCCCAGCACCCGACGCACCCGCACCCGACGCCGCAGAGCTCGAGGCCGGAGAGCTCGACGCCGCAGAGCTCGAGGCCGGAGACTTCGAGGCCGCCCCCAGCTGCCGCACCCGCCCGCCCCGCCCCGCCTAGACTGGCCCCATGGCCCGTCTCAACGACGAGGTCGCGGCACTGCTGCAGGAGTACGCCGACCTCATCCTGCTGACCGGCGGCGACGCCTACCGCGCGCGCTCCTACGAGAAGGCCGCCCGGGCGGTGGGCGGGTACCACCAGGACCTCGCCCAGCTCGACGCGGCGGGGCTGCTGGAGATCCCCGGCGTCGGGAAGTCGACCGCGCAGAAGATCACCGAGTACCTGACCCACGGGCGCATCGCCACCCTGGAACAGCTGCGCGCGAAGGTCCCGCCCTGCCTGCGGAAGATCATGGCGATCCCCACCGTGGGCCCCAAGAAGGCCGCGATCATCTACCGGGAACTGGGCATCGCCACGGTCGACGAGCTGCTGGCGGCGACCCGGGACGAGCGGTTGAACGACCTGCCCCGGCTGGGGCCGCGCACGGCGGAGAACATCCGGCACGGCATCGAGCAGCTGCGCCAGGGCGGCGGGCGCACCCTGCTGAACGCCGCGACCGAGCTGGCGGAGGAGCTGGTGGCCCAGCTGGCCGAGGTGCCGGGCTGCGTCCGGTGCGGGTGCGCGGGCTCGCTGCGCCGGCTGCGGGAGACCGTCGGCGACCTCGACATCCTCGCCGCCGCCAAGGACTCCGCCCCGCTGATGGCGGCCCTGAAGGCGCTGCCCGGCACCGCGGAGGTCCTGGTCAGCGGCCCCACCAAGACCTCGATCCGGACCACCGACGGCCTCCAGGTGGACCTGCGGGTGGTCCCGCCCGAGGACTGGGGCGCCGCGCTGGTCTACTTCACCGGCTCCAAGGCGCACAACATCAAGCTGCGCGCCCGAGCCGTCAAGGCCGGCCTCAAGCTCTCCGAGTACGGCCTGTTCGAGGTGGCGGGCGGCCGGAAGCTGGCCTCCCGGACGGAGCTCGAGATCTACCAGGCACTCGGCCTGCCCTGGATCCCGCCCACCCTTCGCGAGGACCGCGGCGAGATCGAGGCGGGCCTGGGCGGCGAGCTGCCGGACCTGGTCACCGAGCGCGAGGTGCGCGGCGATCTGCACACCCACACCGACCTGACCGACGGCCTGGCCACGCTGGCGGACATGCTCGCGGCAGCGGCCGAGCGCGGCTACGCGTACTACGCCGTCACCGACCACGCGCCGGACCTCTCGATGCAGCGGATGACGGACGAGAAGATGCTCGCCCAACGCGAGCGGCTACGCGAACTCGACGGCCACTTCGGGAAGATGCGCCTGCTGCACGGCACCGAACTCAACATCGGCCCGGACGGCGACGTCGACTGGCCGCCCGAGTTCCTGGCCGGCTTCGACCTCTGCGTGGCCTCGATCCACTCCCACTTCCGGGCCGACCGCGCCGAGCAGACCCGCCGCCTGGTGCGGGCCTGCGAGAACCCGTACGTCCACATCATCGGCCACCCCACCACCCGCCTGCTCGGTCGGCGCCCACCCATCGACGTCGACCTCGACGCGCTCTACGCCGCCTGCGCCCGCACCGGTACCGCCCTGGAGGTCAACTCCTCGCCCGAACGCCTCGATCTGAACGACGAACAGCTCCTGGCGGCCCGCCGCCACGGCGTCCGCTTCGCGGTGAACACCGACGCGCACTCGATCCCGCACCTGGCCAACCTGCGCTACGGCATCGGCACCGCCCAACGCGGCTGGCTCACCAGCGACGAGATCATCAACACCTGGCCCCTCACCCGCCTGCGCCGATTCCTGCGCCACGCCTAGTAGGGCTTGGTCAGGTGTACTCGCTGTGGCGTGTCTTTGTCCCGGTTGGCGCGTTGATGGTGTGTGACACCTGGGGAGATGGCCGAGGTC